>CAIJWE010000088.1 GCA_903824295.1 uncultured Chlorobiaceae bacterium | reverse complement strand
GAGCGGTTCGCTGAAAGTCGGATTTATCAACCGACTCTTTGGCATGGAGATCCTCTGCAAGCTTTGTTAAATTCATCATAATCCTTGATAATATTTTTTGATCTTCTGCGCCATCAACGATCTACGAACTCCTAAAAAAACCTCGTAATCCTCTAACGTCATCTCATAGATAGTACCGGGGATGCAGTTAGCCTCAAGGTTTGCTTCAAAATCTGAAATAGTATCAATACCGCAAAAAGCGAGCTTCTCGCTTTGACATTGCTCACGGATTTGACCGATATAGTCTGCCGGAGAGCGCTTCCCTACCTTGATGTTAATCTCCTGCTGGACATAGACATAGTTCGCCACCTGATTATACTGGCTCTGGCTGAAACCATGTTCCTTCAAATACTGCCAAGGAAAAAATATGATGGATATCCCCCCGGTGCTCAATCATCTCCTTCACGCTGATGTCTCGCGACAGAAACCCTTTGTCATTGAATTTTGCCTGCGCTGCCCAAAACACATGAAGCACAGGCGAACTGCTTCCTGAGGTTGTCAAACGCTGAATCAAACCGGAATCCCAAAATGAGTCACTCAGGTATGCCGTTTCCACATCCTGAAGCACACGCTCAATACCGGATTCATTAATCTCCCTGATGTCGCTGTCAAATTTGGATTCAGGGGAACGGGGAATAACGGCCAAGTAAAATGCTCATGACAAGCCATCTGCGGACATAGGGGGAACTCACCTATCCGCTTACCTTTTGGTTGGAGCCTGTCAGTAACTTTGGCTCGTTTTACTTTACGATGTTTATCAACAGTTCACCTGAGTTAGCCAATATCATTCTAACCGTCGCTCCTCTCCGCCTGTTACTGGCAGATTTAACCTCCCCTCACGGATCAGCCTACAGTTTCCTGCGGGTACTTTTCCGACAGCTTCACACAAGGCAATTGCTTATCTCGCATGTGTCGGTCGGTTCTGCTGACTGAACAGCGGGTCCGTTCTACTGGACAATTCCCATACACAACTTCACGTCGCACTGAATTCTTCATGCTATATCAACAAAATAGACTACATTTTCAGCTTAAAAAGCCGGGGTCTAAACAGCAGATCCATATATTGATGCCCATTGAGAGATAAGCGCTCTTGAAGTTTGCATAATCAAATCATACCTTAACCGGAGCCTGGCTCTACTATATTTCTATCCGGTTTTGTGTCATCATCCCAAAATCACCATGCACGGGGACTTTTTGAGTTATTTTCTATGTTTCGGAATCGAAAGGATAGCTTTATCGACTTGCATGGTATAGTGTACTGCTGGCTGACCTGTGAATGGAGAGTTGCATGACGAGTGCTGAATTTATGACAGCATTAGAGCGAGAATGCCCAAATGGCGTATCATTTGATCCGATGGCAGTGCGGCTGTTGCGGCAGAAAGTCCCGTTTGAAGATTGGCAAATCGAAGACCTGCAAGCAGCGATGTTCCAATTGGAAAATGGACTATGGTTTTCCGACGAAATGATTTCAGACGAAGAGACCCAGTTGGAGTTCGAAAAGCAGGCAAAGGAGTGGCTAAATGAATACGGTTGCTTTTCAGTCGAACGGCTTTTTAAAGGTTTTTACGGGGTTTTCCACCATATTGCCACAACGGGAGATTGCGCAATATTTCTAAAGCATTTGGGTTTTAAAGTCGAGGTGTGGAGCAAGGGAGGCTATCTCTGTTCCCTGACCCCGTCCAATATAGATCATAATCTGGAGGCAATCTCTGAAACGATTGCGGAATGGCTTGAAAAGTCGGATGGTACGTTGCTTTTTAATGAAATTGAGCAGGCTATGCCGCACCTAACCGCTGATGCATTGAGGGTGATTCAGTTGCTCTTCTTACCGGAAGTCCATGAGGCGGAAGTCGGTGGAGTACGCTGTTGGCGCAGCACAGGGTCGATTATGCTACCGGAAGATTTCTCAGATAAACTAACAGTCATTATAGATACAATGGTTGCGCTGGATGAGAATGTAACTGTTTCAAAACTTGGGTTCGCTTTGAATTTGTTCTACCAAATTCATTTACGCGAGGAGTACGCACTACTGAATGACGACACTTTCATACGCATTTGCGCGCAACACTACCAAGGCTATAACAATGTCTTTTCAAATAATAAGATAACCCATGTAAACGCAAAAACCTTATCTGTGCTGGGCAGACGTGTGCGAAGTTCGAATACTCGCTTCAGGAACCTTGGCGTGCCGGTTGGCGCTGAACTAGTTTTCATAAAGGATCGTCATATTTCTTGTATTGTGCAGGATGACCTCAATCAAGTGGAATATGACGGAAATGCTTGGGCGATTTCGGCATTGGCAAATCACTTGTTAGGCGTGTCTTCAGGAAATGGTTTTCGCCATTTTAGCTATGAGGGCGAAATATTATGGGATCGACGTTTGCGACTCAAACAAGAGGACAACAAGTACGAATATCAAGAAACAAAAATACAAGAGGCGGAAGGCGGAATTATCGGATTAGATGGGCGGACTATCACGGCAGCTACTTGGCGTGCGTTTAGAAGAGATGGTACAAATCCTCATGTCGCAGAATGGGTACGACTCATTGAACAAGGAGAACGGCTGGAACAGATTGCTTCTGTACCGAGATATGCTATTTCTACAATGAAAAACATGATTTCAAACTACCGCTTATATTTCAAAGTTTGCTTACGGAACGGCATCGCGCCGGAGGTCTGCTCGAATGTATAACTACGAGTGGGACCCGCATACTCGCGGGTACCGCCTGACAACGCAGACTGGAAGGTTTGTGGCAAGCGAAATCCGCCCGGTCTTCGCAGAGGAACTGACGCTCACAGGGTTAGATACAAGGTTGGCATTCGATTCAGCAGAGCGGCGCCCGCTCCTCTGGGCAAAACAGAACATGTATCTGTATCGAGGCGAAGAAATCGCAAGACTCCAGAAGAAACAATACGGTGAGCCGCTCAACATCGAATGGAAAGGTGTACTGTGCGAACACGAATATTCACACGAAGAAGCGAAGTCACGAAGAAAATTGAAGCTTTCTCCAGTTGATGTTGGGTTATTGGTGCGCGAAAACCGTGCCATTATGGCCGCACTGGTGGCAGATACACTTAAGCGCATAAAGGAGATGTACGATGCCTACGCAGAAAAATGCGAGGCTGTCTATATCGGTTTCAGCGGCGGCAAAGACTCTGTGGTTTTGCTCGACCTTTGCCACAAGGTTCTACCTTTGGACATACCGGTTATTTTCAGTGATACAGATATGGAACTGCCGGATACCTACAGCGTATGGGAAGAAATTCAAAGTCGTTACGAAGGCCGACCGTTTTTGAAGGTTACCGCCAAAACCTCCGCATTAGAAAACTGGCAACTCTTCGGTCCACCATCACAAGCGTTGCGTTGGTGCTGTTCCGTCTTCAAGAGCACTCCTGCGATTTTAGCTCTAAAGGGACGGCTCGGCAAAAGCTCAATCAAAACACTGGTATTTGTCGGCGTTCGTGGCGAAGAGAGTCAACGACGTTCTGAATACGAAGATATTGGAGATGGTTTGAAAAGCAAGTCGCAGGTGAATGCCATGCCAATTTTGGCGTGGTCAGCCCATGAGTTGTGGCTTTATATTTTTGAGCATAATCTGATTTTGAACGAAGCGTACCGAAAAGGGTTACCTCGTGTCGGATGCCTGTTGTGTCCGATGTCAACACACCGGCAGAATGATCTGATCCGAATGAATTACACCGAAGAGGTCGCGCCTTTTGCTGCTATGGTGCGTCATTCGATTGACCGCGAGTTTACTTCTGAGGAAGACGCAGATGCGTTCGTTTATGAAGGAGGCTGGTATGCGCGAAAAAGTGGCGTATCCCTGAAAGAAATCATTATTGCTCCTGGTGTAGACCGCAAAAGTGATCGTGTGATTTGTGAATACCCTGTTGAAGCAGAAGAAGATTTAAAGGAATGGCTCAAGGCTATTGGAAACATTGAAGGCGCTGATTTGTCATTTCGCAAAGACGGTGATAGATGTTTGCTGCAATGTGTCTGGATAAGCGGAAAAGCTGATAAGTCCATTTCCAAGTGGCTGGTATACGCTGTTCATAAGACTATTGCCTGCATAGGATGCAACGTTTGCGAGGCGGAATGCCCTACAGGCGCATTGCACTTGGAGAAAGATAGCTGTAACGGCAAGGTAAAAATCTTTATTGATGAAGCTGCGTGCATCCATTGCATGAGGTGTTATGCCCCTGGCGAGGGTTGTTGGCGGTATTACTCAAAACGATATGCAGGAGCAAAAACTATGAACATCAGTGGTATCAACAAATACATGAAATTTGGTCTGAAACCAGAATGGATTCAAGTTCTGGCGAACGAGGACGCAAATTTCCGTAAGACCGCTATGTTAGGGAACAGAATGGTTCCATCTGCCGTGACATGGTTCCGTGAAGCGGGATTAATTGGAGATTCAACTGCTATAACCACAACATTGCTTTTAGAAGTTGGTAAGAAACTCGGTTTCAGTGATTTGCTGCTTTGGCAGTTGCTATGGTTCCGTCTGGCAAACACTTCACCGCTTGTGAAATGGTATGTTTGCAATACGGATCTTGACGCAGGATATCCGACGAAACTACTCGATGAAAAGCTATCTCAATCCGTTGGTTCGGCATCGGTGAGGAACGGTGCGTTGCAATCGCTTTGCCAACTTGTTAAGGCGTCTCCGCTTAGCGAAGGAGACATGGCGTTGATTGAAACCGAAATGAAGGGTAGGTCCGTTGAAAAGCTCACCAGACGTTCGCGTTCAGTAGATCCGCTGATAGTTCTTTATGGGCTTTATGTGATGGCGGAGAAGTCTTGTTGTGGGGTATTCACGGTACGACAGATGATGGCCACAAAGTTCGATGGAGAAGTTTTGTCGCCCCTGATTGTATTTGGTATCTCTCCGGACGAATTCAAAAAACAATGTATGGGGCTATCAGCATTACACCCAGACCTGATCACGTGCAGCTTCACGCTGGGGCTGGATGAAGTGCGGGTGTTCCCGGAAACGAAAAGGCTGGACGATGTGGTGGCTCTGATTTTGGAAAAGCGTTAAAACGCAAATAGACTGCAGATTCTAAAGGTGGGTTTAAAAAATGACTTTCTACAAGGACTATTTCGGGATCAGACCGGATTATGCGCCGTGCATGACTTTGGCGGACATTAACAAAACGCCAGGGACATGGCTTGGGTTCTATCCGCACGATTCGTTCGTGGAGATTTTGCGGGAACTTCTCAAATGTTTAGAGGGAGGAAACAAAACGCTCTGGATTACTGGAGCGTATGGCACGGGCAAGAGCCACGCGTCGCTGGTTCTGCAAAAACTGTTCACTGACGACAAGGCGCGCATACTGAAATGGCTGGATTTGCGCAAGGCACAGATCCCTGATCCTGTGAAAAAGCGTTTGCTGGAACAGAGCGGTGAAAAAATCCTCATCGTCTATGATGTGAACGCCGACGGCGTTGATGCGAAGAACCAGTTTTTAATGCGCTTGCAGCGTGGCATATCAAAGACACTGGAGGCTGGCGGACACACGATTCCGCTGAAAGGCAAGCTGGATGAAGTCATTGAGCGCATTCGGCAGGACGAACCACATTTCTTCGCAAAGCGTGAAGAAATGCAGACGCGGCTCTCGCACCTGAACGCGGGTATCAACACAGCAGATTCACTGGAAAAGAAACTCCGGGATACGAATCTGGAGGCAGGGCTGGTTAGCGACGTGATGCGGGTGCTTGAAGCACGTCACATCTATCTGGGTATGAGCGCGGAAGAGTTCCTGACTTGGGTGGATGCATCGCTGAATGCGAACGGACTTTCCAAGCTGGTCTATATTTGGGACGAATTCTCGTCATTCATTGATCACAACCGATCTGAATTGAAGACGCTGGAACAGTTGGCGGAAGCCGCACAGCAGGGACGGTTCTATTTCGTTCCGGTTACTCACACGGATATTACGTCGTATTTAGCGGCAGGGGCCGAGAGCGCGAAGAAGGCGAACGACCGGTTTACGTTCAAGCGACTTGACCTACCCAACGAGACCGCGTTGAAACTTGCTGCAGACGCCTTCGTTGAAAATCCAGAGAGGGCAACGGAGTGGAAGCAAGAGCGCGATGCATTATGGCACAGTGTGAACGGCGTGGCTGAAAACTACATGATTGTCAACAAAGCAGGTATTGATGCTGCGGATTTCAAGGGTATCCTGCCTCTGCACCCGATGGCGGCGTTTCTGCTGAAACATCTGTCAGTGGCGATCAGATCAAACCAACGGAGCATGTTCGGGTTCTTGAACGGTGAGGAATTCAAAACCTTCATTGAAAAAGGCGGATTGGATGTTCCCGGTCATCAGTTTCTGACGGTAGATCATCTGTGGCGGTATTTTGTAGAACGGGACGATCTGGGGGCAAGGCAAGAAGTACAGGTAGCACGAGGCGAATATGCTCGACGCGAACAGGATTTGCAGCCGGACGAGCAGCGCGTATTCAAGGCTGTGCTGCTGTTTGGCTTGATCGAACAGTTGCAGGGAACGGGGCATCCACTATTGAGCGTGGCAGTGGAAAATATCCAACGCAGTTTCGAGGGAGACGGGGCTTTGCTGGGCATCGATGCAGTCCTACGCAATCTGGAGCAGAAGCATTGTTTCTCGATTGTGAACGGGCGTTGCGAACGTTTCCGTGACCGTTCGGACACAAAAGAGATTGAAGAGAAAAAAGCAGCGTTGGATGGCAAGTTTGGTGACCTCGTGCTGAAAGAAACCGAGACTGAACTGGTTAAACAGTTGAAAGGAGTCAACTACGGAGGGCGTTTTGATGTGCGGGCGGCTGGCGTGAATGGTCTTTCGCCTTCAAGCATCCAAAAACGTGAGTCTTTTGGTAACAGTGGAAATAGAGTGCTTGTGCAGTTCATTCTGGCGAGAGACGAGCAGGAGCAATTGCGCGTTCCCGATAAGGCAAAAGAGTTGGCTAAACAGTTCAAAGACCACCGTATGCTGTTTGTGACACTGCCGGATGTCAGTTTCTGCCGCAACAACGCGAAAGCATGGGAAAAGTTCACGGATTACCAGGCCCGCCACACATTGGGCGACAGCGTGGGCAAGAAGGTGTTCGAGACGCAGATGAATAATGCCAAGGCTGAATGGCATTCCAATGTGATGAGTGCTGCCAAACTCATAGTGTACAAACCCAATGTAAATGGGGAGCCGTTCGCTGAGGAAGTAACGTGGGGGCAATTAAAAAAGGACTGGCTTACCGGCTATGCAAAACAAATGTTCACGGCATATACGGACGATCTTGGCGGTGGCAACATCAGTGCGTTTGGCCAACTGACCCACTTGCAGAGCTGGGCGCAGGCGGGCATGGAGTTTGACAAGTTCTCAAAATCTGGAGCATGGAAGACCGTGGTGGCGACATGGCAGAAAAATGGCATCACCGGCGAAGAAACATGGTTCGATGCGAATCATAACCATCCGCTAACGCATTTGCAGGAAAAGTGTAAGGCATGGCAAGACAACACGGTGGGCGCGGGCAATCCCTGCTCCATACGCAAACTCTACATCGACCTTCAGCGCCCACCTTACGGACTGCTGGGGGTGGCGCATTCGGCCTTTGTTCTGGGCTTCGTTTTAAAAACATGGTTGACCGGACAACGTAAACTGCAATGGACGGATAGCGTGATAAGCAAAGCGCTGGACGAAGCTACGTTGGCGGAAATCATTGAGGCTACCGTGAAAGACGATGGTACCAACACCATCAAAAACGAGAAACTGATCTGTCGCCTATCGAAAGAGGAACAGGCTTTCATAAAACAAAGTAGCAAGATTTTCGGGATTAGTCAGCTTGTGGATGGAACGGTGGAAGCGGCGTTGAACGCGGTTGCGACTCGACTGGAAGATATTTCACAAGGAGTTCCCCTATGGGTGCTGCCGGAACATATTCGTTCGCAAGCCGACCCAAACTCGGAGGCGATGGGCAAAGTCATTGACGCGCTGTGCGCGGCGAACAGTATCAGCTCCAAAGGAGACACCGAAACTCGCGGCAATAAGTTGAAGGAGATCGGCGAGATTCTTCTGGCGACGCAGGGACTGGCGGAGGCGATGGCCAAGTATATGACGCCGGTGGTGTTTGAGGAGGCATTCCAGCGGTATGTTGATAGAGCCAAGCCGGATTTGAAGGCGGTGTCTGAGCGCATGGGCGGTTCCGCGCAATTCTATTGCAGGGCTGTCAAAAACCGGTTTGCAGCAACGAGCGGCTGGCTGTGGAAACGCGGTGATGCAGAGTCCATACTGGAAGAGATTTACCGGCAGACGCTGTGTGCAGAGCATATTCGCGTGATGGCTGGCTCATCGGGATACATGAGCTTCGGTGACGCGTTGCACCGCTTGAGCAATGCGGTGCTGGGCGAGAACAAGGTTCCGACAGTGTTCTGGGCGAAGAAACATCCGGCATTGCAGCGTTTCTTTGATTTGCTCAGCAGACAGCCGTTGACCGGCGATGACGTAAAAGCTTTTGAAGAGATTCTTGAACAACAAATAGGAGTTATCCGAAAGGTGTTCTTCGACATAGCTCAAGCGCTACAACTGGGTGCAATACGAGAAATTTTCGGAGAAATCTGGCCTATGGCAATCGCTGAAGGTCGCGAGCTTTACAATGCTTTTCCTCCGGATTCAGCGAAAGCTGATGAACAGAGTTTTAAAACACTGGGGCGCGTCAAGATTGAGGAATATAATCGAGCGTTGGTTTCCAAGCAGGTTGCGGCGCAGTGGAGTGAACACACAGGAACGGAGTCGCCTGACGAATGGAGTCGCAAACACACACTGCCCTCAACATGCATTTTGGCAGTGGACGATGCCAAGGGTATCATCGATGCAGTCGCGAAACCGGAAGGTGTATCGGCAGAACGTTTACAGTCAGTACATGACAAACTGAAAAACGAGGGTATATTCGTAGACGTGGCAACGGCGGGAGAAAAATTTCTCAAACTGGTATTGCCCATGCGTTATAAAAAGATAGGGTTCAGTGTAGGAGAACTGAGCAGTTGGTTGTGTATAAAATTGGGTGATGCACCAGACCGATGGCTGACGGACGGAGGGCTTCGCGAAGCGGTCGAAGCTTTCGTCAAGCAGGGATATGACAATCATGTACGGAAGCAGGCTGCAGAAAAGGTGAATATGCTTCTTGATGCCGAGGCAAAGATACTGCTCCTGAAGATGATTGATCAAATTCCAGACGTCGGACTCTCAGTTATGGAGTAAAACTATGAAACTCATCGAGTATTGCGAATACATCAGGAATCCGCTCGCGGAGGAGAAGATACGAGCTGTAACTATACCAACGAGAGAAAACTGGACGATGTTGCGCCGGTTCTGTCAAGAACGCGGTGACATTGAGTTACGCTTGAGCGAACTGGTGACGGAATGCGCGTGGCTCCCCATGCCCGACGAAGTTTTCGAGCGCGTTCGCAATGCCATGACTGCTCAGGCGACAAACGGTAACGCGTTTGTATTGCTGGGAATGCCCGGCTATCTTTCGTTATTAACGGAGGAGAATAAACGAGCTACAATTATAGCTTTACGCGAATGGATGGACGAAACATCTGGAAGAGAAGCTGTTTGCTTTTTGCAAAGCGATGATGGCACAGGATTGATACTCAAGGATATTTTCACCAATCCTCGCTACCGCCAGGGAAAGCAACTGATTGAAATTGATACCGAAAAGGACGTGCTTCATCCGTTCGAGGTAGGGCGTACAGAAGTGATGCTGGTCGGAGACGATTTGGCATCCTTAATTCCAGAAGCGTGTGACACATTCCAGAAGTATTTGCGATATACAGAGGAGCACCCAAACGATAGTTCTTTCCGGCGGATTGTTGTAGCCTCAGAAGGACGGGAATTGGCGGGGCTAAGCGCTGAGGTGGTTCAGGTGGTGTGTCTGCGGGATTTTGCTCGCGTATTTTACGGTGTGGAAGATGCAGAATTATCCGACGATGCCTTGCGGTGGATGTGTGCGCAGGGTAAAGATGGTGCGGCGAAGACACTGACGGAAATGCTCAAAACGCTGAAAACTCTGTTATTTCCTGAAGGTGCAGTAGAAAAACAAGTATTGCATGTTTTTGATGGACGCAAGGAAGCGGAACGCGAAGCGGTACTGTGGCTTGTAAAACACGTTGCATCCAAAGGAAGTTATCTTGAGTGTATCGCAAGACAAGAAGGGGTGCTTGTCGGCAACTTCCGCTCCGCATACGTAACGGGCGCGGTGGAATGGCTAGATGAATCTATATTTTATGCTAGCGAACGCAGGGATGCTATACGGTACGCAAGGGTAAAAATGTCCGGCGTGGACATTCGGCAGTTCATTGCACGTTGCACGGGAGAATCAACGTCGCGAGTCGCGCCATGGCTTAATTGCGGTACGGACATGGAGCTGGCGGAATTATTGCGGCGCTGCTCAGTAGACGGGATTGTATCTAATGCCATAAAAAAAGTGTATCCAGAGGCGTCAATGTATTTAAATGCGGATTTCGTTTTCGACGACATAGCTCTGGACGAATATTTCACAGAATACCGTGAATTGAAAATGGCTGGCTTCGTAACACCGGATTTTTATACAAAAGCTAAAAATGTGACGACTCCGAACTCAATACAATCGCGAGATGCAATAGTGCAACGATATGCATCTGACAATAAATGTGCGTTGCTTGTAGTTGATGCTATGGGTGCTGAGTGGCTACCAATGTTAATCGCGCTGGCTCGGGAGCAGAATCTGTGCGTAGATTCATTGGAAGTCGGTGAGGGGCATTTGCCTACGTCAACTAAATTCAACAAAATCCATTGGCCAGATACCACTCGGCGATTGCCAGATATCAAGCGCTTCGACAACATTGCTCACAACGGAGTAGAGATGCACGAAGTGAGGCAGGCAGAGGAGAATCTGGCTGCCGCGTTGGATGTGATCGGCAGCGAGGTTTTTCCTCGTGTGTGGGATGGGCTGTCACAGTTTGAACGCGTGCTTGTGACAGCAGACCATGGAAGTTCGCGGCTTGCAGCGCTGGCATGGCAGTCTGAGCCAAGGCTTGCTCAGACGCTTGTTTGCGAAGATGGAGGAGATGTTGCCGATTGGCGCTACCGCGAGCGACCGACGCAAGGAGTATGTCCGCCGGAACTTGAAGAAACATTGGACGGAAGGCATTGGGTGATGCGGGGATATGACCGGTTGCCCAAGGGAGGTGGCGGACAGGGCTTTGAGTTACACGGAGGAGCAACGCTGGAGGAGCGATTAGTACCGGTAGTAATTTTTTCGCGAACCGGGCAATTTGTACCAATGGCTAAGGCAGGTGGCAAGCGGGCACAGATTGTAGAGAAAGACGATTTTGATTTGTAGTTTTAACAAGGTGAGTCAATCATGGTCAACACTCAAAAGTTACGCGAAGCATTTCCAAGCACAACGGTATTCAAGGCACCGAATATCGTGGCAATTTTCAAGGCGGCATCGATACCATCGTTCTTGCGTGACTGGATTCTGAAGCGTAAGGCGGAAGCGGACGGAAAAATCCACGATGCTGAGGCTTTGCGAAAATACATTTACGAAATTATTCCGCGTCGAGAGAATTTACTGGAATTGAAGGACACTGCACGAAGTGAGGGTTGTACGAAAAAATTCCTAGCTAAAATTGAAATCCAATTCAGCGTAAGATCTGATGAATACACATTTGCAATTCCGGAATTGGGTTTGAAGCATGCGGAAACATTGATTGAGGATTATATATGGGACCGAATTAAAACTGATGTTATAAAAACTGCTGGTGGCTGGGGACTAGTACAACTTGGGTATCGGAGTCCGGACAACGAAAACCCGCGAGGTTGTTTTACGCTCCTAGAATACAAGAATTTTTGTCCGTACACGATTGATCTGGATGCCTATAGAGAAGCTCGCAGTCAGTTTACTGCCGAAGAGTGGATCGACGTTGTGTTGGGAGCGATAGATTACAACCCTGAAGGATACGAAGACTGGGTACAAAAACACACTGTGTTGACGCGCCTGCTGCCTTTCATCGAGCCGCGCCTGAATTTGGTGGAGTTGGCTCCCAAGGGAACAGGCAAATCGTATATGTTCGGGCAGGTAGGGAAATACGGCTGGCTAGTCAGCGGTGGAACGCTGACGCGGGCAAAGATGTTCGGTGATATCAATGGAAAGAGCCCCGGTCTAATCGCCTCAAACGACTTTGTAGCGCTTGACGAAATCCAGTCAATCAACTTCCACGACCCGAGCGAGATGCAGGGTGGACTGAAAGCCTACATGGAAAGTGGAGAGATCACGGTCGGCAAGAACCGTATCGTTGGCGGAGCCGGTGTGATCCTTCTGGGGAACATACCACAAACAGAGATGGACGAAACCAGAGATATGTTCCAGAGGCTACCGGAAGTGTTCCACGAGTCAGCATTACTAGACCGGTTCCACGGTTTTATCCGGGGTCGCGATATCCCGCGCATGAGTGAGAACCTGAAAATAAACGGTTGGGCACTTAACACTGAGTATTTTTCCGAAATCATGCATCTGCTGCGCCAGCCTGCAGAAACACTAATTTATCGGCATGTAGTAGAACAATTGGTGGACTATCCTCCCGGAGCGGACACCCGCGACACAGAAGCGGTTTTGCGGTTGTGTACGGCCTATCTTAAACTGCTGTTTCCACACGTCACAGAGTCAGACGGAATCGACCAGGGGGAGTTCAAGCGATACTGTCTGCGTCCTGCCGTGCAGATGCGCACGGTGATCCGGCAGCAGTTGCAAAAGATAGACCCGCTCGAATACGGAGGGAAGAACATAGCCGCATACACGTTACGCGAGGTAGATCAATGATGATGATGTCCCACCATGCATTTTCAAGATAGTTCCGGTACTCCAGATTGTTTTTGAGCGTATCAATCGAGATGATGGTGCGATCGTAGTAGTTGAACGGATTGTGGTTGCGGGGGATAGTATTGCGAACCCGTTGCAGGCCAAGAGAGTCGAGCCGGACTAATGGTATAGAGAAGCGGCTCCAGAACTCCTTTTGAAACTGGGTCAACATGCTCTTGAGCGTAATGACCAGTATACAATAGATTCACTTTGCTTGAGTGAACCAGAGGTGCTGCAAAAGATCACCGCTTTGTTCGTTTGTTCGACATCCGACAAACTACTTGGCCAACATGGTGATGATCAACGCATAAACCATCGCGAATAGGATAGAGAGTAGATTGCCGGTAAGAAAGTACGTGTTCGATATACGGTTTTTTTGATCCTCACTCAATCGGGTGCTGATCTTCAGAGCGCCATAGGCTGTCAAGACATGCGGAAAACCCGCCAACAGCCCCACGAGAAGAGTCGTGCGTTCAAGTATTCCCTTCAAAACCGACTCCCAATTTGGGTGCCCACTCTGTTCGGAACCAAGATACTGCTTCAAAAAATGAAACGTAAGCCCCGCAACCAGCTCACCGAGCACCAGGGCTATGGCCATCCATAGGTATTTCAACATGGCCCCTCTTCAGATAACTCTAACACGACAGTTTTCAACGACACATACTCGTCAACATACAAATTCCTGCGTCGTTTCCAGACCTGACTGCGGTTTTTGCCGTGCGCCACAGCAACGGCTTCGTTGTTTTGATGCAACATCATGTCGAACAACAAACTGGCGTCTTCGCACTTCCATTCGCGAGTCAGCGCAAACATGACGTCGAGAAGTTGACTCAATTGCAAAGCCAAACGACGATCCGGAAGTTCAATACGGAAGCGAGACCGTCTCCGGCGTTTATCCGCAAGTTCCTCGCGAGCATCAGCAAGCCCAGGCCCGAGCATACCATAAGCGAGTTGAGGGTTTAACGGAGTAGTAATCTCGCCGTAGTGGATAACATATCGAAGTTGAGAGCCAAAAACGCCTTTCAACCGAGCCTCCTCCAACCAAACCAGAACCCTCACAGCATCAAGCAAGGTGCTCACGACTCCCTGGAACTCGTCGCCAAGCGTGATTGTCAACGGCGACAGGATTCCCTCAGAGAAGAGCGTATTGGCGGTGCTTACAAGGTTCTCAAATTCTTCCATGAGTTCTTGGGGCTCTCTGCTTCGACTCGCGATAACATCAGCCATGAACACATAATAGTTGGGCATGTACACCTCGTATTGCTATTTCTAAAACCCGCGCATTTGTATCAAATTTACTGAACCCTACACAAGCGCTTCACCTATAATGATACCAATACCAAAAAAAATACCAACGAGAGGAATGTCTAAATAATTTGAAGGATCAGACTAAAGCGCAATTTTTTTAAATTATAGCCATATATGGCGCTAACTCCAAATCACGCAAAACCCGTTGAGCACCTGAATCCACATCTGCAAAAAGTCCAGCACTTGAACGCATTGCCGCTATTATCACTCTGCACTACGGTCAAAAAAGTCTTGGATAATAGGGAAGATCGTAAGAATCGTAGACAAACCGTTAGAGGGCTAAAAAAAAGATTCTCCACTCCCGATTCGCTCCTGCTTGACAAAATCAAGGCGATTAACGCATGGCTTCAATATACCAGCCTCCTCACTCCTCACCTCCCGCCATACCCTCTTTACGGCATCTTTATGGTAGATGCTTGGAATCATCAAAAACATTCCGCTTTATTAACAGTCCTGAACCAAACGGAGAAAATATGCACACGCTAAGGGAAAATAATACGATCTGCTGCGGCACCTGTTGTTGTCGTATGAACATTCTCGTTCACATGAGGATACATCAGTGTCACCGGTAACACCAGAGAGCATTTTTGCCATGGCCGGTTCCTGAACCAAGAGGGTACCGGCTTTTTTATTGCAATTTTTTACATAACAACCATCAAAAAAATCAACATAAAGGAGAAACACATGAATCTTGGATGGATAAAAAAAATCACGATTACGGCATCATTGATTGCTGCCTCCGGACTGCCGGGAACCATTGCTGAGGCCGCTGGTACAGCGACACTGCTGAATGTCTCGTATGACCCGACACGGGAACTCTATCAGAGCGAAAACGCCGCTTTTATTCAGCACTGGCAAAAACAAACCGGCCAGACACTGAGAATCGACCAGTCACACGGTGGCTCGGGAAAGCAGGCCCGGGCGATCATTGATGGTCTGGAAGCTGATGTTGTAACGCTGGCCCTTGCCTACGATATCGACGCCATCTCCGACAGCAAACTCCTGCCTGCCAACTGGCAAACACGGTTGCCCAACAACAGCACACCCTATACCTCAACCATCGTATTCGTGGTACGTAAAGGTAATCCAAAACACATTACAACATGGGACGACATTGTAAAGCCCGGCGTTTCAGTCATCACTCCGAATCCAAAGACGTCAGGCGGCGCCCGCTGGAACTACCTGGCTGCATGGGGCTATAAACAGAAACAGAGCGGATCAGCAGTGCAGGCTAAAAATTTTGTGAAGGCATTATACAAAAATGTCCCGGTGCTTGACACCGGTGCCCGTGGATCAACAATGACCTTCGCACAGCGCGGCCTTGGTGACGTCCTTCTGGCATGGGAAAATGAAGCGCATCTAATTCTCAAGGAGTTCGGAAAGGATAAGTTTGAAATTGTTTCACCAGCCATAAGCATTCTGGCAGAACCACCTGTTGCGATCGTCGATAAAAACGTCACAAAACACGGTACCCGCAAGCTTGCTGAGGCTTATCTGAACTTCCTCTATACTCCGCAGGCGCAGGATATCATTGCCCGGAACTCCTATCGCCCCCGCAATGCTGCGTCGCTGAAAAAATATGCGGCAAATTTTCCGAAAATAAAGCTCTTTACCCTGAACGAAGTGTTTGGAAACTGGCGTACCGCCCAGAAAACTCATTTTAATGATGGCGGAGTGTTCGATCAGATATATCTTCCCTGAAAAGTTGGATTCGTAACGGTGTAACCGGGCAAAGCAGCTTGCCATAATGAAAAACGGGAACGACAGGGTTCACTCCCGTTTTTTGCTGTAAAAAGCATTAACAACAAACTCAATGGAATTTTTTCAGAGAAAAAGACGCAACATTCTGCCAGGGTTCGGTCTGTCGATGGGCTACACGGTATTCTACCTCTCGGCCATCGTGATTGTTCCGCTGAGCATGATCTTCTTCAATACCATTCCCATGGGGTGGGAGCCCTTCATCCATGCCGTAACGGCTCCCCGTGTCCTTGCATCCTACCGACTGAGTTTTTCTACCGCACTCTTTGCCGCCCTTTTTGATGGGGGTGTCGGGCTCCTCACGGCATGGGTGCTGGTACGCTACCAATTTCCCGGTAAACAGTTTCTTGACGCCCTTGTCGATCTCCCCTTTGCTTTACCGACCGCTGTTGCCGGTATCTGTTTTGCGACCCTCTACTCCCCTGTTGGCTGGCTCGGTGAAACCCTGACAAAGTGGAATATTGAAATTATCAACACGCCGACAGGAATTGTGGTGGCGCTGATTTTTATCGGTTTTCCCTTTGTGGTGCGCACCATTCAGCCTGTTCTCGAAGAGGTGGAGCAGGAGATTGAGGAGGCGGCGCAGTGCCTCGGCGCAACCCGCTGGCAGACCTTCCGAAAAATCCTGCTTCCTCATCTCTTTCCTGCCCTGCTCACCGGCTCAACTCTTGCCTTTGCGCGTGGTATCGGAGAATATGGCTCCGTGATTTTCATTGCCGGCAATCTACCGATGAAAACCGAGATTGCTCCGCTGATGATCATGGCAAAACTCGACCAGTTTGACTACGCCGGAGCTTCGGCTGTAGCGCTGGTGCTTCTCCTTATCTCCTTTTCCATGCTTCTGCTGCTGAACGCAGTGCAGGAGTGGCAACAAAAAGAATACCGATAAGTATATTATGCTGAAACCACAACCACCGGAAAGCGCTCCTGTCGTAAAAAAAAGGATCTCTGACCCCCTGCCAGTGCAAATAGTGCTGATCGGCCTGACACTCCTCTTTTTTATCGGCTTTATCTTTCTGCCGCTTGGGCTGGTCTTTGCCCAGGCATTCTCGAAAGGATGGGAGTACTACCTCGAATCAGTCCGCGAGCCTTACGCAATTGAGGCGGTAAAACTGACGCTGACAACTGTCGCCATTGTTGTGCCACTGAACGCCTTTTTTGGCGTCACGGCTGCATGGGCCATTACCAAATTCAATTTCAAGGGAAAAGCAACGCTCAAGACCTTGCTGGATCTGCCGTTTGCGGTCTCCCCGGTTATTGCCGGTCTCATTTTTGTCTTGCTTGTCGGCAGTCGCACCCCTTTTGGCTCCTGGCTCGGAGAGCAGGGTATTAAAATTATTTTTTCAACCCCGGGCATTGTTATTGCAACCCTCTTTGTCACCTTTCCCTTTGTTGCGCGGGAGCTGATTCCGCTGATGGAGGCGCAGGGACGCGATGAGGAGGAGGCGGCCCTGACACTGGGCGCAAGGGGGTGGCAGATTTTTGGCAAAATCACCCTGCCCAATATTCGCTGGGGGCTGCTCTATGGCATGATTCTCTGTAGCGCCCGCTCCATTGGAGAGTTCGGAGCGGTCTCGGTTGTTTCCGGCCATATTCGGGGCCAGACAAACACCATCCCGTTGCATGTGGAAATTCTCTACAGCGAATACAATTTTGCCGCATCATTTGCCGTTGCCTCAATCCTTGTCTTTCTGGCCCTCCTCACCGTAGGGGTCAAAGTGACTCTTGAAAAACAATTTCAGAAAAACAGCTTTCACCATTAAGAACCGCCATGGGTATCGAACTTCAAAATATTACCAAAACATTTACTGGCTACACGGCGCTCGACAACATCACTCTTAACGTCGCTTCGGGGGAGCTTGTTGCACTGCTTGGGCCTTCAGGATGCGGTAAAACCACCCTCTTGCGGATCATTGCCGGTCTGGAACTGCCCGATTCAGGAAAAATCATTCTCGAACAAAAGGACACCACCAACCTGCCGACCCGGAAAAAAAATGTCGGTTTTGTTTTTCAACACTATGCCCTGTTCCGCCGTCTGACGGTTTTTGAAAATGTCGCCTTCGGCCTCAAAGTGCTTCCGATGCGTGAACGCCCCTCCCGCAGTGCCATTCAGGATCGGGTGGAACACCTGCTGAAGCTGGTGCAGATGGATTGGGCCATTAAACGCTATCCGTCACAGCTTTCGGGTGGGCAGCGCCAGCGAGTCGCCCTTGCAAGGGCATTGGCCGTCAATCCCAAGGTGCTGCTGCTCGACGAGCCCTTTTCGGCCCTCGATGCCAAGGTGCGCCAGGAGCTGCGCCGCTGGCTCAGAAGGCTGCATGATGAAATCCATGTCACCAGTATCTTTGTCACCCACGACCAGGAGGAGGCGCTTGAACTGGCCGACCGGATTGTGGTCATCAACAAGGGGCGAATCGAGCAGCAGGGAACACCCCAGGAGGTCTACGATCACCCGGTGAACGCCTTTGTCTACAACTTTCTTGGCAATGTTAACGTCTTCCACGGGCGCATCAAAAACGGCAAGGTGAGCCTCGGAACCCATCATGTCGATGCTCCGGATGAACTGAAACATAGCGAAGAGAGAGCCAGCCAGGCCTTTGTGCGACCTCACGAAATCGGTATCAGCAGAATCCGCAGCGCTGAAACCGACCTTGCCGGGACCATTCAGGAGGTGCGCATCATGGGCGGACAAATTGGCCTGAACCTTGCGTGCGAGGGGTTTGAACATCCGATTGATGCCGAAATACCAAGGGAGCTCTACGTGAACCTTCAGCTTGCCAAAGGTGAAAAAGTCTTTGTCTCCCTGAACCGTGTCCGCGTCTTTACCGGCGATTATGAGATCTGAAGGGAGTGAACAGAGTAGCCTCCCCGATTATGCGGGAGGCGAAAGAAACGGTTATGCCCTGAGCCGTCATATCTGATAGTCGATAATAATCTCCTTTGCCTTAAGGAAGGCCGCAACCAAAGTCACCGCATCGGCTACAGCTTTTCCATCGACCAACTGAAGGTCGGGCTGGTAGCGGGAAAAGCTGCTCTCTCCCCTGTTCACCACAAGAATGTCGTTGGGCTCGTTGAGCAACTTCAAGGTCTCGATATCGTAATCGTCCGCATCATCAATGGTGGTGATAAAAATAAGCCCGGCATCGGTGAGAATACGGGCAAGTTCGCCAATTCTCCGCAGCCGCTCCCCTGCACTGTCGGAATGAGAGCCAAGGTCGGCATCAAGTCCGCGATCAATATTAGCCACACCGAGGTAGTAAGCGTTCATGCCATTTTGAAAGAGTCCCTGCTCAAGCGCTTTGGCCACAGCCCGTTTGCCGGTACCCTTCGATCCGGTAAAAACGATAAACTTGGCCCTGTGGCGATTGGCTATCGCCCTCTGCTCGGTGCGAACCAGCCCTGCTTCCCAGTTGCTCTCACGATCCCGGATGTGCTGCTGCAGGAGAGTCTCTCCAACTGAAAGATTTTCGACCACAACACCGCCACCGGCAATTTCAAAATTATCAACAATCACAAACCTTCCGGTAGCCTCGCTCACAGCGGTGGTGTCGAAGGCGATCGGACGGCTGGTTTCAAGAATGCACTCAGCAACGTCGCGGCAATCGATCTGCTGTTTGCTTTGGCTGCTGGTCAAATCGGAGGCGTCGAGGGTGCTGCATATCTCCGCCAGCTTGACCGTTGCCCTTGCCGAACCAATCTTGAGCTTGTAGGATTTGTTGCGGATCATCGGCGCCCGGCCAACCCAGAAGATATTGACCCTGAAGCGGCTGCCCACCTGCGGCTGGGATTCACCGGGTTTAACCATAAGCTCACCAGGCCGCACATAGATCTGCGTGGCAAGGGTAAAGCCGGTCGCCTCCCCGGCTGATGCACCATTTTTCGGTTCAGTATTAAACGACTCGATCGACTGGACAACCGATTTTTTGTTTGACGGGAGAAAAAGCACCTCATCTCCTACCTGCACTCTTCCAGCAGCAACCGTTCCGGCAACAATGCGCCGATCGTCATTGCTGCGGGTAAACTTGTAGATATCCTGAACCGGAAAACGGAAGGGCTTTTCATGCGACTCCTTCTCGCTGACGAACTGGTCGAGCTGCTCCAGAACCGTCGCTCCCGTGTACCACTCCATCCGCTCGGAATGAGAGGCGATGTTGTCGCCCTCACGGGCACTGATGGGAATAAAACTGACCGGCGTCACGTTAATAGCCTCAAGAAACGCCGTGTAATCGGCCTTCAGTTTTTCAAAAACAGCCTCACTGAAGCCGACCAGATCCATTTTATTGGCCAGCACCGTCACCTGC
This sequence comes from uncultured Chlorobiaceae bacterium, assembly GCA_903824295.1. GTDB lineage: Bacteria > Bacteroidota > Chlorobiia > Chlorobiales > Chlorobiaceae > Chlorobium. The sequence continues at coordinate 44,740 of CAIJWE010000088.1, read as the reverse complement.
TTGACGCCAAGCATCGCAACCATCTGGCCATGCCGCTTTGAGTTCTCCTTGATACCCTCGTCGGCATCAATAACAAGAAGGGCCGACTCCGCCCTCGATGCACCGGTAATCATGTTTTTCAAAAACTCGATATGACCGGGAGCATCAATGATGATATAATCACGCGCCGCCGTGTTGAAAAAGCAGCGGGCCATATCTATGGTAATCCCCTGCGCCTGCTCATCCTTGAGGGCATCGAGCAAAAGGGCATACTCAAAAGGCTTTGCATTCCTCCGGCAACTCTCTCTGACCGCTTCAAGTTTTCCCTGCGGAAGGGAACCTGTATCGGCCAGAAGTCGGCCAATCACGGTACTTTTACCATGATCTACATGACCGACAATAACAATATTCATCTGCGCTCGTCCATTCATAGCTCTACAAAAAAAAGATTGAGTCACCCGCCATTGTCAATTGTCCACTATCAATTGTCAACGGTCAATTACATATACCCGTCGCGCCGAAGCGTCTCCAGCCCGCCATCTTCACTGTCCTGGGCGCGCCCTGAGCGTTCAGCAATGTTTGAAAACTTGCCGCTCTTCAGCTCATCAATGATCTCTGGCACCGTTTGTGCATCCGAGAGTACCGGATTGGTACAGGGATAACAGCCAAGAGAACGATAGCGCGTACCCTCGCCCTGATTGAAATAGAGGGAGACCACCGGTATCTTTTCGCGCTCGATATATTCCCAGATGTTCTGCTCGGTCCAGTCGAGCAGCGGATGGATGCGTACATGGGTACCGGGAGCAAAATCGGTTTTGAACTGGTTCCAGAACTCGGGAGGCTGATCGCCGACATCCCAGACGTTGTCTTTGTCGCGGGGTGAAAAATAGCGTTCCTTTGAACGGCTCCCCTCTTCGTCAGCCCTGACGCCGACAATCACTCCGGTATAGGGTTCCCGTCCCTCATCAACCACATAGCGCCGTTCGTCATGATTCATCCTGTAGCGAGGCCACTCACCAGAGAGCGTATGTTTCAGCGCTTCACTTTTAAGGTATTTGCAGCAGGTAAGACGATCGGTATTGCCATCAGGAAAGGTCTGTTTTTCTGCAAGCGCCTCACTGTTTTCACCATAGATCATATTCAGGTTCCACTCAAGGGCAAACCGGTCGCGATAGGCAATCATTTCAGGAATCTTGTAGTGCGTGTCGATATGCACCAAGGGAATGGGTACGTGGCCGAAAAAGGCCTTCCGCGCAAGCCAGAGCATGACGGTGCTGTCTTTGCCAATCGACCAGAGCATACAGAGGCTTTTAAATTCACGATAGGCTTCGCGAAGAATGTAAACGCTTTGTGCCTCAAGTTTGTCAAGATGATCCATACACGCTGTTGTCAAGAAGGTTGTTGTTCACGATGCAGTCCGCACTCTTTGTGTTCCGGCATTTCCCACCACCAGCGGCCAGCCCGGATATCTTCTCCCGGCTTGATGGCCCTCGTACAGGGAGCACAGCCAATGCTCGGGTAGCCCTGCGAATGAAGGACGTTGCAAGGCACCTCGTGCTGGCGGATATAGTCCCAGAGCTCAGCGTCGGTCATATCGGCCAGAGGATTGATTTTAATGAGTCCAAATGAGCCATCCCACTCCACCAGCTCCACTCCTGTTCTGGTCACCGACTGCTCCCGCCGCAGGCCGCAGATCCACCCCTTGAGGGTCGAAAGCTTCCCGGCAAGCGGCTCAACCTTTCGGATGCGGCAGCACTCCCGCCGCAGCTCAACACTCTCATAAAAGAGGTTTGGCCCGTAACGCGTCAGCATTGCTTCAAGCGTGACCCTTTCGGGCACAAGCACCTCAATTTCAATGCCGTAGCGCTTTCGCGTGGCATCAATGAGATCATAGCTCTCCTGCGGAAGGCGCCCTGTATCGAGGGTAAAAATTGGTATTTGGAGTTGCTCCTTCTCCAGCATGTCGGTAATAACCTGATCCTCTGCACCAAAACTTGACGCCAGAGCGCACTCTCCTGACGCGAAATATGCGGCAGCCCAGCGCAGAATCTCCTGCGGCGTTTTGCCCGAGAGTTCACTCTTCAATTGTTCAACAACTTCCCTGCTCATAGCTCGTTTTTTATGATATTTCTTTCATGTATTGTTTCTACATTGGAACCGCGATGGGGCTGGGCGCGGGTAATGCCGACCTGGTCGGGGGAAAGGCTGCGGTCTTCCCCGCATCGCTTTTTTACTATAACGCCTCCCCGCTTACTCGCCGCCAAGAATCTCCTCTCTCACCTTTTCGATGCCGATACGGTCAATCGTATGGCCAAACCGCTCTTTTTTCCGGCCATGCGTGCGGTAACAGATCAAGGTTTTCTCGATCAAGTCATACAGCTCCTCTTCGCTCTCAACCAGCTTCTTCAGCACCGTAGCAAAACGGGGAGTCTTGCCCATGGTGCCGCCGATAAAGAGTGTATAGCCCTGCCTGCCAACAACCCACGCCTCTCCGGGGCAATGCTGGGTGCACGCCGTACAGTTGATGCAACTCTCCCTGTCAACCCCGTAATGGTACTCCCGTGTACCGTTGGAGCCCGTCTCGTCACGCACAATTGCTTTTGCAGGACAGAGCGAAAGACAGAGCCGGCAATCACAGCAGGACGAGGCAACCCAGTCAGGCTCTATGGCACCCCTGACACCAATATCATTTTCGTTCGCCTTGGTACAGTTATTGGCGCAACCCGTTACCGCCATCTTGAATTTTGAAGGAGCCTCCTTATAAAAAAAGCGACGATCAAGCTCTGTTGCAATCTTCTTGGTATCCATGACTCCCCACTTACAGGTCGCCTCTCCCGGACACGCAACAATGACCCGTACCCGTGGGCCGGAAGCACCCATTTCAACTCCCGCCTGACTCAGGGCAAGTTGAGCACTCTCCAGATTATCATGATGCACATGATGAATCTCAACCCCCTGACGGGTGGAGAGATGAACCACTCCCCGTCCATAAAGTTCAGCAACTTCAGCAATACTGGCAAGTTGCACGGCACTCAAATCGCCAGCAACCGCTTTGATGCGCAAGAGATAATAATCGTGCTGCTTTTGGCGCAACACTCCAGGGCCAGTCACGGCCGTCAAAACAAGTTCACGTTCCGCCATGCTCTTAAAAATTTGGGGATGTTACTCCATTCACCATACCCGTTGCCTGCAAAAAGGAGGGCACAGACTAAATTAACGATTGTTAATAAAGCGCAATAAGCGTCACATCTCCAAGCAGGCTACTGATAAATACCGTAAATATGGTAGAGTGGAGGGTCCCCCGGGAGCGCCGAGCTCCAGCTCGGCCCAACAAAAAGCTGATTTATGCTGAGAATGAACCATGAACAGCATCACGCCATTCTATGATCTTACTTTCAGAACGAAAACTTATGCTTGAAGAAAATCATCAACTGTGACCTGTGCCTGTTTCAAGATGGCTCTCAATGTTCCCTCTGGCATATCTCCCGGATGATTCGGAATGGTAGTAAAAACCTTCCTGGCCGGATTAAACCAGAGTTCATGGCTTCCGGCAGCCTGCCCATTATAATCCTACGATTGATCGTTCTCCCCTGTGCTACAAGGCCCTGCAAGGTATCGGAAGTTGCCAGATAAACCCCCTCTGGCAGCTTTTCGATATGAATGGTAATAATGGTTTCCATATCAGTAGAATATTCAAAATTTTGGTACTTCCCTCTCGCTTAGAAGCAAAGCTGACATGAGCTGCCAACTTGGGAGCAGGGAGAGGGGCTACGCCGAGCGAAGTTACTGGATGCTGACAGAAAAGGTATGGGTATTTGATAAAGAACAACCAAAAAAAACATCCGGATGACGAAAGAACAATGTACCCGACCACACGTTTCTTTCGTCACCCGGATGAGCGCGAGGAGAATCAAAATCGCAGAAAATCAAACTTCTTGTTCTACAATTGTTCCATTAATAACCATTTAAATAATTAAAATCATTAAAAAAACAACTCGATAACCAGAGGCGATGACAAGATTCGAACTTGTGATAAAGAGTTTTGCAGACCCTTGGCTTAGACCACTCACCCACATCGCCTTACGTAAAAATACATCCGGGCAACACTGAAGAATCAAGATGCACACACTCACCCCCAGTCCCCGTAAGACGCTACTGCAGGTGCCCGGATGACGGAGTAAAAATTATCAGAACGTTACCGTTGCATAGAGCTCTGTACGGAACAGATCGTTATCGATGAAACCGGAAGCGTTATTCTCTCTGCTTGCACGATACCTGATGGTCGGCGTCAAACTGAAGGTTCCCGTTGCCGATTCATGCACATTGACTTTATACTGCGCCCAGACAAAGGTGTTGTTGTAATCTTTGTTCCCCTGATCATCCGTGGTCTTGTTGTAGTCGATCCAGGCAAGCACCGGGCCGGACTCACCCTTGAGTCTGAAAATGTAACCGCTATAGTCATAACTGTTTCCATTATAGGTGTTCCTGTCGGCGGTATAAAATCCACTGAGTGTGACCTTTGACTTGCCAGCAGGAATGAATGCCTGTGCACCAAAACTGTACGGTGAACGATCGTCACCCAAGTGGGTCAAGGTAACATAAACCTGCGGCGCAATGGTGACATCTCCAATCGTCGTCTTGTATGACGCTGTAAAACCATAGCCGTCGTTTAAAAGCCCTCTGTCTGCAGTGGTAGTAGAAATGTTGTCAAAGTTAACGAGAAGCGCGTTCAGCTCACCGTTACCAAGCTTGACGCCATAGTTGAAGCCGAAAAGACGGTCAAAATGATTGGTTGATATCGGAGTGTCCACCGCATACAATTTTTTGCCTTGAGGACCTTTGCCAGGAATAGCGTACAGTGTCAGATCAAGAATCGGGTTGTCAAAGCTTCCGAGAGGAAGACGACCAAGCGACCAATGACTGTTTTCACTGTTGTGACCAAAGTAAAATTGCGAAACATTAAGACTGAAATTTTCAGTATTGTTGTCGGCAACAGTCTGCCAACTGCCGGCAACAGTTTCATCCTGTATCAACGCCTTGAAGAAGTAGCCATCACCGAGATCAGCCGAAGGTTTCAGGCGAACGCGGTACTGAAAATACTGGTCTTCCGTGGAAGGTTTCTTGCCAGACTCATTCGTGTGCCCGAAATCGTCCCTAAAACGAACAGACGCTTCACCACCAATCTTCAGCTCAGCCGACGCTGAAGATGTGTATGACAAAACAGCAAACATTGCTGCAAGTGATAATATCCTCTTCATTATTAATTCTCCCGTTTGTTAAATTTGCTTGATGAAATAAAAAGATCCTGTAAAAGAAAAAGCCGGCTTCGAAATAATCAACCCTGAACAGGCAGGGTGCTCTGTCGTCAATCGGTTCTTCCGCATCTCCACGCTTATACAGCAACAACAGCGATATGGATGGCTGCCGGTAGCGTTCTTCTGTGATCGTAACTGATAGTTCATGGTAAGTGTTGTTTGATTTACAGTGGTCAATAAAGCTCCATATCATCATAAAATGCAAGCATATACCGTATAAATACCGTTAATATGGTAGCAAAAAATTGCCCCCATTCGAACAGGAATGAGGGCAATTTGGGAAACGTTGTTCAGCCTCCGTGCTGAAGAGAACAAACCCTCTGATGCCTGGCCTGGCTTGGCCTGAGACAGATTATGATGGCCTCGTGCACAGGAAAAATGGGCATAACGACCCAATCCTGACTTTTTAGGAGAGGAGGTGACAGATTTTTTTTATTTTCGTAAAACTTCGCACAATTGGTAACAGGCCGCAGGTAAAACAGAGAGATTTTGAACATTTCGTCGTGAATAAAGAACACACCCTCATTTTTTTAACCGGTTTCAGCGGATCGGGTAAATCGACCATAGGCCCGCTGCTTGCAAACTCGCTCGGTTATGAGTTTGTGGACCTTGACCAGCGTATTGAAAAAGAAGCCGGAAAGAGCATTACACGGATTTTTACAGAGCACGGTGAGGAGTATTTTCGGGCTCTTGAACTGCGTTCCCTGATAGAACTTGTCAAACAGAGCCGGCTGGTTGTCTCCCTCGGTGGAGGTGTGCTGGAAAACGACCAGTCATACGAACTCATACAAAAATCCGGCACGATGGTCTACCTGAAATCACCATCCAAAACCCTTGCCCGCCGGCTCTGCAACAAGACAGATCGCCCTTTACTGAGGGGGGTGAACGGACGAAAACTTTCACGTGAAGAGATTGAAGAGAAAATTACCACCATCCTTGCCAAACGGGAACCGCGCTATAGTAATGCCGATATCACCGTCGATACTGACGTGAAACGGATCGGATCAACCGTCGAGGAGCTTACCCGCAAAATTGAACGGTATGTGCGGAATACCTCGGCAACTATCGGGAATCAACAATAAATAAGAAGCTGTGAGTACAATAATTGTTGGAACACCGGTTCTTGCCGGATTGGGTTCATTGTTTAAAACCCACGCTCTTGCAAAAAAAACCGTGGTGCTTTTTGATGAACATACCCGCAAGCTTTACGGAGAGTCGATTCTCCAGAAGCTGCATGATGAAGGTTTTCAGTATAAAGAGCTGGTTGTGCCGGCACGGGAAGCCTCCAAAAGCTTCAGCGCAGCCTACCGCCTCTACGGCAGCATGATTGAGGCTGATGTTGACCGGAGCTGGAACCTGCTTGCCGTGGGCGGCGGCGTTGTGGGTGATCTTGGCGGATTTATCGCAGCGAGCTACTTCCGGGGCATACCCGTGATTCAGCTCCCCACCACCCTGCTGGCTATGACCGACAGCTCCATTGGCGGCAAAGTGGCCATTAACCACCCGCTCGGCAAAAACCTGATCGGATTTTTCCATGAGGCCTCGCTGATACTGATTGACCCTGCATACCTGACAACCCTTCCAAAGCGTGAGATTTATGCAGGAATGGCGGAAGTGGTCAAATATGGCTTTATCGCCGACGAGCCATTTTTTACCTTTCTTGACCTCCACTTCAGCGATATCATGAACTTGCAGGAGCCCTTTTTAACCGAAGCGATCAAAAAAAGCGCATACACCAAAGCTGATGTCGTCGAAAAGGATTTCAGGGAGACCAGTGGACTTCGCGCCACCCTCAATTTCGGTCACACCTTTGCTCATGGACTTGAGAAGCTTGCCGAGTACCGTTACCTGCGGCACGGCGAAGCGGTCACCATCGGCATGGTCTGCGCCCTCTTCTTATCACACAATCTCGGCTATCTTGACCAACCCTCACTTGAACGCGGACTGGCTCTGCTGCAGAAGTTCCGTTTTCCAAAAGGGCTGGTGAAGCGGAGGTTTCTCGATATCGACAGTGCGCAGCTCCTTGAGGCGATGCTCTCCGACAAGAAAAAACTGGATAAAAAACTCCGTTTTGTACTGTTGAAAAAGCTGGGTGAGGCATTCCTGCTGGAGGGTAGTGTTGAGGAGAGCCTTGTACTGAAATCGATCGACGACGGGCGGAGATTCTTCAGCGGGAAGCGGGCGCATTGAGCGCAAAAAGATAACGGCTACCCCTGAGCACCGCATGCTCTTCGACCACGACAGAGGCGTCGAGCATGGCCGAAACAAGCGGTGCATTTCCGCCCGCAGCAATCACCCTGATGCTCTCCTCACCATGCGCCTCGCGAAGCCAGCGTTGAATTTTTACAAGAAGCCCGTCAATACTCGAAGCGCAACCAAGAGCGATACCGTTCCGGATGCACTCAACCGTCGAGTGACCAACAATGGTTTCCGGTCGATCTATATCAACAAGTGGCAGCCGTGCGGTATGTTCATGCAGCGCCTTTGCCATAAGGTCAAGGCCTGGCATGATGAGGCCGCCAAGATAGTCCTGGCCGGAACCAAGCACGTCAACCGTGATGGCGGTACCAATATCGAAGGCAATAACAGCCTCTCTTGCATAGAGCTGGCAACCGAGGGCGCAAAGAGCAATGCGATCGGCACCGAAGCTCTCCGGTGAATCGTAGTGGAGCGTGAAGGGAAGCTGCATGGAGGAGGTGACCTTGACAACCTCGCCCGGCAAATGAGAACGAAGAAAGGTACAGATGGCGTCATCCAGTGAAGGCACGACACTGCAGAGCACCGCATCACGAAGCGCTGGATAATGCATGATAACCGGCAGGAGCTGTGCCGAGATCCCCTCCCTGCTGCTCATGACTGAAGAGGGTACCTTGTGCACGTCAAGGCACTCGTTACCCCTGAAGAGCGCAATCGAAGCGGTTGTATTCCCTGTTTCAACAACAAGGGTCAGTGCGAAGGCAGGCGGTTGCTGGCCGGAAAAAAGCATCATCAAATATCCTGAATAAAAATCAGCGGAGCCTGGCTTCAATACCGGTTCTTTTCGACAGATCGGAGAGAAAACGCCGATAGTCCAGAAGATTGGTTGTTACAAAAAGCGAGTCCCGGAGAGGAGGTTTGGCGGCAACAATAAAGATTTTCGGCGGCGGATTGTAGGTAATGCTCTCCTGGTAAATGGCCGTAACAGCCGCAAGCGGCAATTTTTTTTCGTTCCCCTTGCGGTCCAGATAGAGCAACTGGTCGCCGGCAATTTTTATGGAATCACCATCCTGGCCATGCTCACCCGCAAAACGGGTGTTGTAGTACATCGGCCCGCCAAGCGAAACAGTGGTAAGCAGAACGAGCAGAGCGGTCTTCCAGAAACAGCCAAGATCGACGCCATAGGTAAATTTTCCAAACCGGTAAAAAAAGGCCCACACCAGACCGAGAAAAAGCATACCGAGCACCCAGGTTGCAAGGAAATAGTAATCAAGCCACAGGGCGGGATAGCTCGCGGGATAGTGAAAAACCTCTGGCATGGCGGTGTAGGGGTTACTTTTTAAAAACAAAAAAATCGAAGCAAGATAAAAAAAAGCCGGCAGAATTTCGATTTATAGCCAGCTTAATTTTCCTGTGATGGAGATAACCCGGAAGCTCAGCGGAGTTCAACCGGGTCACATCCCAGCCCTATTGCACCGGGGCTATTTTACTTTTTAACAAACGTCACCTCAAAGGCCTTGCAGGGCCTGAACTGCTGAAGGCGATTGTTGAAGGTAAACGTATCATTCATCTCATAGTGCTGAAAAATATCCAGTCCACGATCAAGCAGGATTTTCCATCCGTTGTCCGTCTCGATATGTCGGGCGTGAATGGTGCCTGTTCCATCAAACTCCCAGGTAAAAGCAATTCCTGCAGCGATACAGGACTCCTCTATCTTTTCGAAATATTCTTTCTGTTGATCTCCCTTGAAATCGTCTTCCGTGGTGATTACATGAACGGCAACCTCCTCCTCCATCGGCTTGTGCTTCACAACCGTTTCAAGAAACTCCATAAGATTTCGCACCTGATAAAAAAGGCGAATGTAGGGGTCAGTAAGAACAATCCGGCTGGCTCCGCTCAGGTATGAGCCAAAAAGCGAGTCATAAGAGACTCCACGCTGGTTCTCCTGAAAGGTAAGATGCTCTTCTTTAACGGTAAGGGTGGCAACTGAAGCAACAACAGCTCGAGAAACCTCTGTGAAATCCAGCTCTCGGCTTTCAACCTGAGGCAGCTTTCCATCACCCACATCAGTCATTTTGTTATAGAAATGAGGATATGCCTCCTCTTCGAGCGTTTTAACTGTTCTTGATTGACCGGTAGTATCCGTATAAGCAAAATGAACCTTTGGGTAGGTCGAATCGATCCGCATCAATTGGTCTTTAACCCTTTTTCGCCCTTCGATAGAAAATTTAAGCAGCTCTTCAATCTCATCTTTTGAAGCTCCTCCTTGAGGGAACAAGATCTTCATGAGACCGGAAAAAGTTTTGTTAACGCCATCCCGGTCACGGGTTGATAGATCGGAAGAAAGTGAAAAGTGCTCCTGATAACGATCTGAATAGTCGTGGTTGCGCATTGAGCGGAGTATTTCCGCAAGGTAATCGACGACAAATCCATAACCGTTGGAGAACATCTCTCCTCGAATAATATCCACTTCCCACCCTGGTGCATAGAAATGGATGCGGTCGAGAAATGCCGAGTCATAAAACTTTTCCGGCAACTCATCAAACAGATCCGAGTGCTTGAGCATGTAGGGCACGGTATGCTGCGTGTTGCCAACAAAGACCATGGATGCTTCTGCTCCGAGGGTTTCAACACCACGGGAGAAAGACTTATTGGCCATGTAGTTTTTCATGATGTCCACCAGCGACTTATCCACCCGTTTCTGTTTACCGGCAAATTCATCAAAGGCCACCACATCCCAATAGCCGACCAAACCAATTTTACCCGAAGCGTTGCTCACAAAAAGCTTGGGTACCGTCACCTCACCCCCGGAAATAAGAATACCGTGCGGAGAAAATTCCGAATAGATATGAGACTTCCCTGTCCCCTTGGGGCCAAGTTCAATCAGATTGTAGTTGCGTTCACAGTAGGGGATCAGCCTGACGAGCTGAGTCAGTTTGCTGCGTTTTCCGAACATTTCAGGATTGAATCCGATGCTCTGGATCAGCAGATCAATCCACTCGTCAGTGGAGAATTGCTTGCGAGCTTCAACATAACCTTCAAAATTGAAACGGGACAACTGAATCGGTTTCAGTGTCGAAAGGATCCACGGCACAGCGTTCTTCTCTTCCTTGAACTCATACTCAATATCTGCAATGCACCATACTCCCCCAACCAGTAATTTTGGATGGCTCTTGATCGTGCCGGAATCAACCAGAACCTTCCTGATTCCAAGATTCGAAAACTCAGCCTCGTAGGCATCGCTTTTGTCATTCAGCGCCACACTGATTTTGTCGATAACCTTATATCTTCCCTTCTCCTTGATATTGGATCGAACCAATCCTGCTTCATTGCGATGCACATAGTGTTTACGCAGAATCTCCTTAACAGTCTCGATGCCGGTTTGAATCGAAGCCTCATCGCTTGTCGCACAGTATTGACCCAGCAGGTACTCAAGAACATACGTTGGAACAATGGCATTGCCTTTGACGGTCTTGACAAGATCCTTGCGAACAACAAGCCCGGAGAAATGGGTGTTTATTTTCTGGTCGAAAAGAGTCATCTGTTTTCAGTAATCAGTTGTCAGTAATCAGTGGTCAGTTTTCAGTTGTTTTTCTATTGAGTTGATGAGGCCAACCAGCATGGCGGAGATTTCTCTGGTTTCGTTCACCCACGTATTGCCTTGAGATTTCTTGATATAGCCAATGTCTATACCGATATAAATTTGCGTTCTCAGCTCACCGCATGATCCCTTGGAATATTGCAAAAACCTGATGAACTCTTTTTTTGAACTTCTCTCCAAGCCCTCAGCAATGTTGCTCGGAATAGATAATCCCGAACGAGTTATCTGATCTCTAAAACCAAAATCCTTACAATCAGCAAACGACTTATACAGCTCAGCCGAAAGCCTCGCCGACCGCTTCCAAACTTCCAAATCCTCAAACCTCATAACCCCCTCCCACTGACAACTGATTACTGATTACTGATTACTGATTACTGATTACTGACAACTTAGAAATCAAAATCGCTGGTAAATGACCGCCGCATAAGATAGCGGATCGACTTGTACTCGCTGTAGTGGGAGGTACCAGGATATTTCTCATCCAGCCTCAAAATAACCTCCTGACCGTTCACCTCATCAGCTTTGCTGGTCAACAGAAAACGCACCTGCCGCTCACGATCTCGTGAATTATCCGAGCTAATATCAAAAACAAAAGTGTGGAAATCGGAAATCAGATCTCCAGCAAGAGTATACATCCCGGCAACAAGAGTCCTTGTCTGAACCTTTTCGGTAACCGGCTGCGACTGATAGAGTACGACGGCGAGCTGACCGGATGTAATAACCGAGCTGGTGCCACGAATAATATCCACGTCAACAACCGTAATGTCGCTCTGCCGCTTTTTATTGATCCTGATAAGGGGAACCACCACCTCCTGCAACGATGCCCCTCCATGCACATAACGGCTGCCAGAACCCTTGAGACGCAAGCGATTGATTGATTTCGGAATCTGCACCTCCATATTTCCCGTCAATCCAAGCTGTGAGGAATTGAACTTCCGGAGACCAGAAGCCTCTTTTAATCCCTTCCCAAGCACAAATCGCCGATCACGGAAAAGAATCCGCTCACCCTCTGCCTCCTCTGCTGAAAAATCGCTCTCGTCAAGAGCTCGATTCTGGTAGATAAATCCATGATCAGAAGTGACCAGCAAGTTATTGGCATTGGCTCCGGTGAGTTTCTTGATCAGCTTGACAAGATCCTGCAAACTCTCTTCAACAGCTTCGAACACCCGTTCTTCCGATTCGCGCTTGTCACCAGTAAGGTCAATGCGATTATGGTAGACATAGACCACATCATGATCGCGTAGCAATGCCCGGCACTCATCACCCTTAAGTGCCATCACCTCATCCGCCTTGACTGCGGTACCCCGCCATAAAGCTGACTGGCTGAGAATTTTCGAGCGATTGGCCGTACCCTGCGAGCTGAGGCCATCCACCATTACCGTCCCCGTATCGTTATCGGCAAGCTCCAGCGCTCTGTTCGGCAAAAGCGAGGCCATACAGAGCTGTGTATAGCTCGGCAGCATTGCGAGCACCGGTTCCAACTGTGCGTCATACCGGTCTTCCTGCCGAATAATCGTGAGCAATTCATCACCGAGTTCGTAGCGTAACGCATCAGAAATAATGACACAGACTTTATTTTTCTTCGAGAGAAATGGCTGTACAAACCGCTCGAAAACACTCTTCTGTAAGGGAACAGGAGAAGCCTCCCATGAATCGGTTTTGTCAACAAACGACTGCCACCGGTCGTTCAGCTTCAGGAGATAGTTGTTAGAGTAAAGATTTTCCACTTTTTCGCTCAATTCCGCCATCAGCGAGGCCTGGGCGGAGATGCTGGCGTGGTGGGTGAATTTGCGGTAGAACTGATCGAGCCGAAACCAAAAGCGGCTGTACTGCTGCACGCCGTCAGCCATGGAGTTCATCTCCAGTTTTGCCTCTTCGATTGCATGCATGAAAAGCGCAGCATACTCAACAGCCTCATAGAAATGGCGGAACTCTTTGAACCAGTGGCCTTGGCGTCGCAGGCGGATCCATTGCGTTAACTCATGGCTGAACACCGTCTGCGAAACAAGAGCCCGAACCAGATCACTGATAATTTTTCGGTCAATCAACCGGAAATAATCGAGTTCAATCAGTTGACGAAAATCAAGCCCCTCCAGTTTCTCTGCAAGACGCAGAATCCCGGCACACTCATCAGAAAGAGCTTCAAAGCAGCGCTCAAATTGACGGCTGTCTTTCCAGCGCTTCAAAAACACCAGCGCATCACCGGAAAGCTTACCCTGCCCATCGGTTCCGACGGAAAAGCAGAACTTGAACAGTTCAATAACGAAATCCTTTATACCGGGTTCAGATGCTTCATAGCCGTAGCTCCGTTTCATCAGTTCCCAGAAATAGCCATCCAACCGACAGCGCTCAATCAACCGGAACTTGTCACCATCCTGCAATTCCAGCCCCAACTGTTTTTCATTCGAAGTGCTCCCAGCCAACTCGTCGAGCAGGTGCTCCACCACCATATCGAGCTGAGGGGCGGAACCGGCACAAACCGCAAGCATTTTCAGCCTGATCAGTCCGGGCGTATCATCCGACTTGAGCAATTTCTTGAGGTTCTCAATCCTCTTCGCAGACTTGTAGAATTCAGCATGATCCTTCACCACATCCCGAAAATCACTGCCAAGCTCCAACTCTGAGAGCCAGATACTCGACTGATCAGCACGGAACTCCCCATGAGCAAGCTCTACATCGAGGAGCCAGTTATCGAGCATTGCTGGTTGTGGCCCTTCACGATAGAGCAGGAATTTCTGTTCCGGCTGTTCTCGCAGAATGTGATACTTCACTCCAAACTCATTGTTAACAAGCTCAACTTTTTCAACACCCTCAAGCTGCAATGAGTCGAATTCCTCACGCAACTCATGCTTCGTATCATTCCAGAAGACAATACGGTGACACTCAAAGAGCCGGTTCAGCGCCTGGGCGATGCGATTGTTCACGTTGTTTCTCCCAGCTTCTCAATACGACTCACCCATTCGTGAAAATGGCGGCATCTCCTCCGCAAAACAGGAAGTCCGATTTTCGCAGTCACCAACACACCTGAACTGACTTTATCATATTCCGGAATTTCTTTGATAATCCGTTTTGATGGCGCTGTCTCCCACCCGTCATTGATTAATTCCGGATTCTGTGCGCCAACCATTTGTAACAGATTCTTGATAGGATTATCATGCTCCATGTATTCCCAGTCTAACTTTTGCGGGTCAGCAAGAATGAGTGCTTCAAACTCATGAAGCTGAATGTAGGGGATAAATCGATGGTCTCCGATATTTTGGTAGAGAGCTTCCTCCAGTATTTCACAACGCTTGTAAGGATCGGCTTGCCTTAACGCCTCCTGATAGCCAGGAAAGTCATCGGGCAAAGCATACAGATCAAACATGGTGGTGAAACGACATTCTGGATTGCCATCTTCCTTCAGCCATGTCAGAATATCGTTTTTTGCTTTCTGATAGTGCAGTAATCCACCGCGATACTCTTTTGCTGTCCGCTTGTCTTTGCTCGTCAGCACACAACGAGCATCAGCAAAAACAGTTGACTTGGCCAAGTGTGGAGCTAACACCTTTTTCACAAAAGCCTGTTCAGTCTGGCCTTCAGCAGTTACATGCAGGCGAATCATGGCTGACCTCCCAGCACATTTTTCTCCCACAACTCTGACAAACTGTAGTTTTTCAACCAATCCTGAAGCTGCTCGGCATCCAACTTTTTGAAAACTGAACAACGATTTGTCTCGTCACGATCAACGATAACCAGATCATCAGAATTGAACTCATCCACAAAACGGGTTGATTGCGTAGCCACAAGAATCTGGGTTTTTTGCGCTACCGTATGAATCATCCCTGCCAACTCCGCTATCGCAGCGGGATGTAAACCAAGCTCCGGTTCATCAAGTATAATGAACTTCGGCAACAGTGCCGGAGGTTGCAATAATAGCGTTGTCAAAGCCATGAAACGGAGTGACCCATCCGAAATTTGATCCGGCCCAAAAAGATATTCACTGCCATAGACATCCGTCCAATTAAGACGAACATACATGTCATTTCCAGGTAAGGTCTCCAAAGAAAAATCCCCGAACTGTGGCATAACACGCTGAATATGTCGAACAATCCGATCGTAGTATCGCGCGTACTCGTCATGCTCCTTCAGCATTTTCAGAAAAGCAGCCAGGTTTCCGCCATCGTGGCGAAGATATTTTGCATCGTCCACATAACGACGATCTTTAATGGGTGCCGTATCGGAAGTGTCATGAAAATGATAGGCACGAATCCCAGAGAGAAGACTATAAACAACCTTGCTTGTCTGCCGTTCATCCTTACTTAATCCAGATTCAGCTCCGCCGCTTTCCAGATAGTACTCTTGAGGTTTTTCCCTTCCATTTTTCCGGAATGTTACCTTTTCACCGCTGATAAACAGACGATCAGGCAACCCATACGACAGTTTGACCTCATAGGTATCAGTAGCCTTCTCAGACGAAAAGTGAAGTATAAAAGAAATAGACTCAGTCACTTTTGGGCCATAAAACAAAAGCTGACCAACCCCTTGCTTTCCTACATAATTCTGCAGTGCGCCGGTCGTAAGGAAGTTCAACATCTTGAAAAATGAGACCACATTGCTTTTTCCGGAACCGTTGGCCCCCAGCAATATGGTCACATCTCCCAACGGTATTTTTTGTCCAAAATGAGCATCTATAGCCTTGAACCCTTTCAGGTCAATTAATGTCAGCTTCATACGAGTTCCGTTGTTGTTGGTATTGTGTTCTATCGTTTTCATCTGAACTTCACTCCTCTTTTGCATCAAGGCCGGGGATCTTTTTGAGAGCCGGGCCGAATTTCTGGTAGTTCACTTTTACACCGTCGTCAAGGTCGATGGCAATCTGCTGGGTCGCAAGCGGGTAGAGCACGTCGCGCTCATAGCTCTCAAGCTCTTCAATCATTTTCCTGAGGCTTTCGATCTCTTTCAGTGCTTTGGTTTTTTCGCCCGCTGAAGCGCTGGCGCTGATGCTGACCGCTTCGAGTTGGCTTTTACGGGAAAGCAACTTGGTGCGAAACTCGCGCAGATAGCCGTTGAGCACCACACTCGCTGTATCGGGGCGGTAGCGGTGCATGTAGATGAGCGCATTGAAGCTGCCTTTCGGGCTGCTGAAAAGCCAGTAAATCGGGCGTTTTTTGTACCGGCGCAGATGATCGTTATAAAAATCCTTAAGGAAATACTTGCGGATATCCTTGCCAAGCGCCACCTCGATAAACTTCAGATTCTCCTCATAATGCTCCTCACCAAAGGTGACACGCAGGAACTTGCGGAACCGCTCGGTAATGTCGTCGGAAAACCAGTCGCCGTCGAGAATGGGAATGACGTTGTCTGCATCGGGCGGGAAGCTGTCAGCCGTCAGTTGACAGCCGTCAGTAACAAACTCTTCTTCTTCCTGATTACTGATAACTGATAACTGATTACTACTAACAATTCGATAATAGTCCTCAAGCCCTTCCCCCTGATTTGCAAGTATCAAACCTGGGGCCTCCAGACTATACCGGCCAAACATGCAACCCACAGCGTAGGAGATAAATTCCTTCATGGTGTCAGCAAGTAGCAACGCTTCAAGCTCTTCCGCGTTCTTGTTATTGCTGTAACGGTAATGCGTGTTGCAGGTCAGAGTGATTTCATTGAGCGGCACTTCGGGAGTCAGCTCATCCTGCAAACCGTAGGCGTCGATTAAGATGCGGTTGTTCTCCTCTTCAAGCCGCTGCATCTCCAATGTCATCTTTCGCCAGCGAGCACGAAGGTTCTGGTAGGTGGCGTTCAGTGTTGAGTTCCGATATTCGGATTGCAGCAACGGTGGATTGATGAAGTCCCAAGATGTTTCATAAGAATCCCAGTCTCTTTTCGCACAAACCACCAGCTCAATTGCGTTGCGATTAATATAACTATTTGTAATTACTGTTGGTGAAATCGGTAGGGATGCAACATTTCCCGGCAAGAAATTTAGCGTTGGATTCATTACCTTCAAAAATTCAACAGGCAACTTTGAACACAAAAATGCCAATAATTGATACTGCTGCTCATCGGATGCTGGAAAAGCATTTGCTGAAGCGTCATTAAAAAGAAACCCAGTTGGCTGCAAACGAGCACCAAATATCCCGGAAGATATCTTGGTCCAAGTAATACCAGGCAAAAAGATTTTATCGAGGTTAAAGTTATGGGCGAGTGTTCTTATACCTAATTCATGGAGTCGGGTTTGCAGTTCTTTGCCATCATTTTCCCAGTTCACCAACGTATGATGATTGCCGTACCAACGGCGAAAGTCACCTCCCTTTGATTGTGGAAACCACTTTTTGCCAGAGCGCTTGGCTTCAATCCTTGAATAATTTAACCCAACCCGATCTATTGATACTTCCTGCCAATACCTTATGTAGTAATCATTATCGCCTGTAATAAGGCCAATTCGAGTGTCTGAGTACTTTGAAAAACTCGAAAATTTTGAGAAGGCATCACGTAGATTCTGACTTGCCCAATATGCAATTGGATTGCTTCGGATTATCCTAAAATCATCCGATGAAGCATAATATAGCCAACCACAATTAGGGTTCTGTATAGCTTGGTGAAATGCATCTTCTTTCTCCTTTTCAGAATTTCCTTCTGTCAAATTTAAATAACTACCCTTGTAGTCATGGTGATTGGAATTTTCAATAATAAAACTGGTTGTCGAAACAACTTCCCCACCAATACTATTGAATGCTCGTGCACCGAGATGAACCATTGATAGAATTGTATTCTGGCCAATAATCCTTGTTCGAAGTGATTCAAATGAAAAGAGGAACATCCAACTTTGCATCGTTATCATTGCGACCGCTCCACTTGGTTTCACAAGATCGAGGTTTCTCTCGATGAACGATGCAAAAAGGTCGGATTTTCCGTTTGAATAATTGTCTTTTACCCAAGTTTTTAGCCGTCCATTCATGCCACCACTACCCATATACGGCGGATTGGCAATCACTACATGATATTTCGGACTGAGATAATCAACCTGCTGCAGGGCTAGCAAAACCTTCTGATGGGTTGAACTGAGAAACAGTTGCCCTGAGACGTTTTTTGCTTCCAGTATCCTCACCATGGCAGCCACATCAGTCACTTCTGGACGAATCAGTGAACCAAAATTATCGGCCTCTTCAAACTGTTTGAGGGTGGCCTGCAGCGGTGCGGTGAAGAGGTCACGTCCGATGAAATCCATATAGTTTTTCAGCTCGACATTATCGAACTGAATATTCTGCAGTACACAGATATTTGGCTGTATTGGCTTGCTAAAGAATCTGCGTTGCTGGGCACGGGCCTTCATCGTCAAAGCAAATGCGGCCAGTTCCCCAGCTCGTTCGTCAATCTCGATACCGTAGAGGTTATGTGTCAGGATCTTTTCCGGGATTTCTGAAGGCTCATACCCCTCTTCCTCATAGATAGCATAGAGAATATCGAAAGCATAAGTCAGCATATGGCCTGATCCGCATGCCGGATCGCAGATCTTGATCTCTTCCGGTTTGGTGATATGGAGAAAATCAGATTCCGGCTGATCAGGCTTGATGTAGTACACCATCCGCTCAATCAACTTCGACTTGGGACGGTTGAGCATCCAGAGACGACCAAGTGAGTTCTCTACCAGGTAGCGCACAATCCAGTGGGGTGTGAAGAGCTGGGTTGCAGCGGGGATATTCTCGGGCGTGATCTTCTTGTTCTTTTTCAGCCCTTCGAAAACCTCATCCTTCTTTTCAGAGATATAGAACTGATAGAACCATCCAATCACCTCTACATTCTTGCAGGCATCTGGCGTCATTGCCTCACGGATGTAGGCAAGAATTGAATTGCCGGAGAGAAGGTCTTCAGGCATCAGCAATTCAGTGTAGTCATCAATACGTTCAAACAAAAATGGCATGGCTCTGTGCCAGTAATTACAAGCTGCGACCACTAACTGACGATAAGCCTCACCCTGCGGATCGCGGCTTGGTACTTTGCCATCGAGCAGAGCAAAAATTTGCTGCTGGATTTTATCGCTAACCATCTCCTCTTCGATATGGCCACTCTTGGCTTCAGCTAAAATCTCGGGCTGAAACTGACCTTCGGCGGGCGAAACTACGCTAAAACGACTATTGCCAATTTGATTAAAACGGTTTACATCCATAAAGCGCAACGCACAAAAGCGGTTGAACCAGGTGTAGGCAACTCGCTCAATGACCTGCTCCGCACCGTTGCTCTTGATTACTTCCTTGAGCTTTATGATCGCTTCCGCACTCTCCCGTTGAGCTGCGCTGTTATCGGTTAGCACCAGTTCCAACTTACCAGAAATCGGCTTGATCAGATTGCGCCGAGCAAACTGTGCGAATTTTTTGAGTTTTGCGGTATCCATATCTTTATGCGTCTTTAACTGCTATGAGGACCAAGCGAGAGACTGGCCACTTCGGGAAGTTTTCGTTCCAGGTTTCAATGTTGAATACCTGGCAAGTCCCGACAGGATGCCTTTGCCAGCGATTCGAAGTTTTGTTTACAGAAGGAATTTTCTTGGCTATCTCATCAGAGAAATTTGGCAATAATTCTGCATCCAGTGTTACCAGGCAAAGATAATGCACGCTCTTTGATAACTTATCTTCAGCCCAACGGTAGAAAAAACTGTCTATAAACTTGGAAGCAAAAGTGGAGCTGAGAGTGCCGTCATTGAGTTCCTTTTTAAACTTCTTCAGTCCTCTTGCCTGAGCATTCGGATTACAGGGGTCTTTGATTTCAACAAAAATGATTGCTTCATCAAACTCGACCACAAAATCAACTCGATGCATTTCGCTAACACCATGAAAGTTTGGTTGTTTTGGTTTCATTTGATCGAAAACCAAGCCATCAATAGCATCAGTAAATTCAATTTCTAAATCGCGCTCTCTTAACTTCACTTACCCAACCCTCCCATGGTCTTGTTAACTTGCTGTTTGGTCAGGTCGTTGAAGGTATCGGCAATAGCATTTGGTGTAATTGACCGATAATCTTCTACAGTGTCAACTGTTACAACGTCGTTTTCATCGCGATAGAGCGTATGAAAGCGGACGTGATCATCCTTGCCCTTATCCATGAGTAGATCAAGCCACTTGAGCAGTGTATAGTCATGGGTAGCCATAATTATTTGCTGACCATTACGAGATAGCTCCAGCATGATCTGCACAAGCAGTTTCATCAGCTTGGGATTCAGATTAGTCTCTGGCTCATCCCAGAACAGAGGGCCACTAACACCTGGCTTGATTGCACCAGTTTCCAACAGGCGCGAGAGCATACCGGCCTTGCGGAAACCTTCAGCCATAGAGTTGGCGGAGTATTCTGCATTCTCGGTTTTAAAAGTAACCTTGCCGCCACCATAGAAAACGAAACTACCGCCGCAGATGCCCTTGATCTCTTTCATTGCCCAATCGGATTTTTCATGCAAGGTCTCTTTACGAACGGCAGGAAGATCCAGCAAAAAGCAAATATCCTGATAGGTTTGATCAAAAGAAAGTTCGTATTTTTCATACAAGCTGTTGAATCCCTTCATAAAAGAGAGAACTTCTTTTGTCGGTATAAAAACCGCCTCATCCTTATATTGTCGATAGTTAACCCGATTCTGAACCGCCAGTGCTTTGGAGTTTTTGAAAAAGGTAACGGCAATTTTCTGATGTTGAGAAAACCTTGCCGACAAGGAGGCTTGTTCGCTTGCTCCCTGATGATGCATCTTGCCAAGCTTGTCGTCCAGCGGCATAAATAGTCGGAGGAGCTTGGTTGTCAAAGCTGCCTCCAGTTCATCGTCACTGGTATCCGGCTTTTTATTATAAAGTGGTGCCCCGGCGCACAGGCCATAAGCAGCCTTGAGCAAATGAGTTTTTCCTGTGCTGTTCTCGCCAATGATCACATTGATCTTGGGCGAAAAATCAATTCTTAGGCTATTGAAGGCTGCGAAGTTTTTCAGATCAAGATGCTCGATCATAGTTGAATCCTGGTCACTTTTTAAATTTCACTTATAAATGTTTCTCGCGCTTTATGTCAACATTTAAGCGACATTGAGCAGAACAGCTTTCCAATGTGGCAACAGCCTGTTGCCAAATTAAATCATCTCAGTAAAAGCCGATAAATTCCCAACCGTATCATAATCACTAACCACGGGCCACTATTCACTCCCCCCTCCACCAACGCCCGACCTTTTACGCTCAACCGGGGATACTTCTGCAACCTGCCGCCTCGAGCCATTCAAATCTGCTTTGTGGTTCTCCCTCACAGAATCGCAACATACATAAAACCTGCCCACTAACTTACTCACTGACTTGCTCACTGACTTGCTCACTGACTTGCTCACTGACTTGCTCACTGACTTGCTCACTCGCCTGTCCGCAGTATTAAACAAATGCCTTCGGTTGTTCACGCCGGGCGGCACTGCCCTCGGCCAGCACCATATTGAGTTTGGCAGAGACCTGCTCAATCAAGCTACGGCGGGCAAACTGTGCGAATTTTTTGAGTTTAGCTGTTTCCATTTACAAACCTATTAAAACACAGATGACAACGGATTAACGTCAACGAAATAAAACGGTTCCGGATGTTTCGGTATGAGCATGAATGAGCGCTTTATGAGCCGGCTCATTTCTTTATGAGCTGATTTTATACGCCAGGCGCATAAGTTTGAGCTTGGCGCATAAAAACCGTTATAAACAGGGGTTTTCCTTTTAACACCAAATCGTCGATACTACACCCGTTCAATCTTCTCCCACTCTTTGCATGCATCTTCGAGAGATGAAGGAAGTTTTTCCGGTGATGATGACAAACAAAATTTTCGGAGATTTCTTCCATATTTGCTGTTGGGCGACTGTCTCTGATATTTTTGTTTATAGTCTTTTTCTTCATTTTCAAAATCCCCGTCCAAAAATGCCATCCAGCTCTGGATATTTCGTTTTGGAACAAAAAGAGCAACGGGTTCCTGAGCAGTACATTGAACATTTTGCTGTAACTGCTTTTTGCGTTCTGACACAGAAAACTTGTCACCATCAATCATAACCAGTAGTATAACAGACCTCCCTTGACCATATTTTCCGCGAAATGTCCTCAATGTCCTCTCAAATCGTTCTCGAACCCACTGTTCAGCAGACTGGCTTCCTGCGGGACACAAGTCCTGGGATATAATCGCCCTGTTATCCCACCCCGCCTCTTTGCAGTATCCCTTGATAAAATCAAGCTGTGCTTTATCCTCGCACAGGATCATAAGTTGACTTCTGGCTTTATTACTCATCGACTATCCACCCCATCTCTATCAATTTGCTCACCGGTAAACCATCTTGCTGGTCAAATGAAATTTGCTTGATTCGTGTGGGAGTGCTTGCCCCCTCTCTATAGAGCCATTGCCCAGCATTGGCCGCTAACAGATTAATGAGTCGGGGATGATGTGAAATCAATACTGCCTGTTTGTAACCATCCTGAACTTGTTCATCGAGTGCATCAAGCCAGAATTGTACTTCAGGAAGTGCGAGATAATTTTCAGGTTCATCAATGCAGAGTATGACATCTCTCTTTGGCAAACAATAGAGCAATGTATACAGAATGATCAGTGTTTTCTGCCCGTCGGAAAGTTGAGTAAAACGATACGAATCAACATCACCACCTTCATTGATAAAATGCACATTCAGAAGCTTTGACTCTCCGGCAGGCTGCAAATTCATGGAATCAAAACCTGGCAAAATCTGGCGCAATCGAACCGTAAGTTCAAAAATCCGGCTTTGATTTGCCTGTGATAAATATCGATACCATGAGGCAAAATTCTGCAAATCCTGCTTTGGCATCTCTTCTTCAAATGGCGCATCAGACGAAATGGCTGGTAAATTAATTTTAAGTACAAAAAGCGATTTAAAAAGTTCCCGAAATTTTACAAGTTTGGTATTATAAGGCCTCTCCTCCAGTACACTTATTCCTGAACGGCTCCAGTCAAAAAGGCAATCAGGCCCTTGTGAATAATCATCCTGATATAATTGAGCATGACCACCATTTGCTGAATTATACCGGTATAATGGTTTCCCCTCATGCATGAGCTCTTCCAAGCCAATACGATTTTTTCGTTCTTTGGCAAGATGTTCAATAGTCAGTTTATATTCAAAAGCACCAGCTAATTCATCCTCTATTCTTACTTCAAAAACTTGTTTGTGATTTGATTTTTTTTCCCATTTTGGGAAATCTTCATAAGAAAATATATCCTGTAATCGAAAATTCTCACCAGAAAGAAATAATTTCAACCGATAAAGCACATCAAAAATTGTGCTCTTGCCAACGCCATTACTCCCCATAAGGAGATTCATTTTTTCGAACTCAATACTGAAATTGAGCAATGTCCGAAAATTGTGAACATATAAACGTTTTATCATTTCATCTCTGAATTCAATGCGTTAGGTAAATTTTAAAGCGTTTTCACAAAGATAGAGGAATAACCTGTAATTTTTCAAGCCGAAACTGTTTCTAAATTTGAATTCTTTTCCCGCTGCGAATCTCTGACAGCAATGCTTCCCGCATTGATGCAAGATAACTGTCAACATCCGACTCATCGGCCAGCCATGCTTTCTTAAAGGAGACTTTGATTGATCGTCCGGGGATATACTCTACTTTTGGCTCCGCTATAGGAGGATAGACACTTGTCCGGTGCTTTTCTGTTTCCGTTGTCTGTGCCGGATTTGAGCGTTGCGGTTTTGGCTGCGACAGGACCGTCAATCGGGACAAGATTTGCTGGTACTCTGTTTCCTCAAAGCGCCGCTGCATATCGCGAATCATTGCAATAAGCTGTTGACGCTCTACTTTTTGAGTAAATTCGTTGAATGACTGAGTGATCTCGGCCTGTTGCTCAGGTAAAAGCGCACTGAATTCAGCCATACTGCAAAGGCGATCCTTAAGTGCCTGGGATGTTGCCTTTGCACTGGATATTTCGGCTTCAATTTGCGCCCCAACCTTTTCCTGCAGGCTATCCACCAGAGTTTTCACCTGCTGCATGTGGTTCCCCTTGTAGCTTTCCGGATCCAGCAATGCTTCGGAGAGTAGCGCTGATTCAGCTCCCTGGATGTAGGCAAAATTCGATTCCTGATCCTGAACCATTTTGCGGGCAGCATCAAAAATGGTTTTTTGCGGACCACTCATGAACTTGCGGATGGGGTCGATAACCTGTTCCTTCAGGTCAAGCAATGGGTCAACCTCTTTGAGGAAATCAGTGAGGTACCATGTATAGGGTTTTCCGCTTACCGATTTCAGCTTTTCAAGCACCGGATGCAACGTATTCAGGAACGGGTAGAGCGTAGTTTGTGCTGCAAATGGAGCCAGTTCAAGCATTGATTTCTGAAGAGCTTCACCGGTTTCCCTGCTGAGAGCCCTGGCTTCACTGGCAACTGGAGAAGCGTCAAAAAACTCTTCATAAAACTCTTTCAGGTTGCGAACCTGCGATGGGGTAAAATCAGCCTGTGGCACCAGAATAACATTGCCATGGCCGTGCGTATTGCGCAAAGCTTTTTCGAGTTCGTCATCTTCAAGGGTATTGCTTTCTGAACGGGCTTCAACCTTTCCTCGTGCACATAGTTTGGCAAGGGTGCAGAGTACGGCGGCATAGTACCAGCCATTTGGTTTTCGCTCAAATCGTTCAAGCAGGAGCTTCAGTGTTGTGCGAACGCCACTCCGGTTATTGCTCTGGATGAAGGCAAGCACCTCCTGCTCTGATTCCGCCAATGAAGCAAGATCGGTTCCAAACAATGCCTCCTGAGTTTGCCGGAGACAACCCGCAATATCGTTTTCAGAATAGGTAATGCCGCGCAACATGCGGAGGTTGGGATATGCCTGTATGATCAGTTGATGAAAGCCCCGAATGATCCTGCTTTGAGGATCTTCGCCGCCAATTTCAATCTCACTGCCACCCACAAAAAGTTTGGCCCGTCCAAGGAGGGTTTGCAGTCGCAACTGCAACTCCCTGTATCGATCCCGGTTCTGATCGCCTTTGTTGGTCAGTATGCGGGTAACAGCCTCTTGCTGGGCCGTTGTGATGTTCTGGCGGATATACTTTTCGGTCTGTTTGTACAGGATGATATCCCGCATGAGTCGATCATCAGGAGGCATCAACACCAGAAGTTCATCACGCCCCATACTCTGCATCTTCAGGATCGTCTCATTCTCGGCGTTTTCGTGGAATGGGGTGACAACATGAATGGTCAGCTCGTATTCACGGCCATGCAGACGATCATCAAGTTTTCTGGAATAGGGATAATCCGGCCCGTTGTTATTGTAGCGGATCTTCCTCTGCTTGATGACATGATCGAACACGATCTTTTCCAGCTCTGAGGCAACTTCCGTGGATTCAACCTCCGTGTTCTTGATCTCCTTTTCAATATCTTTTTCCTCGTCGGTGAGGTACTCGTAGAGTTCACCATTCCGCTTGATGTAGGTCTGCTGTTCCAGATAGTTCAGCGCCTCTTCAACATGCTTGCGCAATTGGGGCAACTCCTGACTGAAGCCATCGAACATCAGAACGCACATATTTCGAAGTGACGGCTTGAACTCCTTGACATATTTAACAAGGAAAAGGGCTTTCAGCACTTTTAAGGCGAAGTCATTGCCCAGTTGCCGCTCTGCTGCGAGAACAGCTTTTTGCGTCTGAGCCTTTAATGCCGTTTGAATACCTTCAAACATCAGGTCAAAAGAGGCCAGTTGACCAATTTCATAACCGCTGATCTGCATGGCAACCTGCTGGAAGACCCCAAGCATCGAACGCTCACCGACCGAACTGTGTTTGCCTTCAAAGGCATTGTGACGTGAAAGGTTCTCAATAGCCGACTGAAAGAGTTCAAATTGATAGGGAACAAAGGGATAGCTTTGAATAAACTCCTCCCTATCCTTATAGTTCTTGTAATCGCGAGTTCCATCGGTGAAACTGAAAAGCGTTCCGAAGTTATTTGACTCCTTGTGGTAGAGGTCAGAAACGAGTTCTGTACCCTCTTCTGTTTTGGCCAAAAGCCGTCTCTGAATGACCACAGCTACATCGGTGCTGGTCAATGGCATTTTTGTTGCAAAGCGCCCCATGATTTTCGAGAAATCATTACTCTGCTGACGGTTCATTTCACCAAGTACCGTGCTCATGTCGTTCTGGGAGGTAACAATGATCCAGGCTCGACCTCGACTTTTGGTGGCAAGACTTTCGGCAATAGTTTGGAGGTTGGTCATCAGCTTAACATTTTCGGCGATATATTGCCCCACCTCATCTACAAAGAAGTTCAGCCGGAAGGCGGGTGATTGCTTGTTGATATAGGCGTTGACCTGATCAGCGAAATCCTCAATTGAAACCCGGTACTGACTTCTGTATTTATCGAGAATACCGATAGCAACAGCATCTGACTCTCCGGTAGCTTCGGCGTATGCTTTAGCAATATTCTGCGATTCGAGCAGTGCTTGCTCACGCCCCTGTTGCCACTCTTTTCCGGTATGAGAGTGGTAGGCTATTGTGAACTTTTCATAGAGGCCCCGGCTGTCGAGCTCTCGTTCAAACTGGGCAATATGCCCCTGCTTTCCATAGTAGCCGCACATTTCATCGAAAACCTTGACAAAGACAGCAAGCAGAGCATCGAACTGGGATTTGCTGATAACATCAGCTTTCTGGTCGATATTAAAGAGAATGCTTTTGGAGGGAATGGCGACCGCACGCTTGAGATCGGCTCGAAAAATCTCGTCATCAATATTTTTAGAGAGAAAGAGATCGAGTGTTTGCACACCATCTATCTCACGATTTTCAAGAAGCATGGCAAGTATCTTCAGCAAATGCGATTTGCCTGAACCAAAGAAGCCTGAGATCCAAACTCCATTGGCCCCTTCATAATTGATGTAGGCATCAAGAAATAACTTCAGACGTTTTTCAAGCTCACCGGTCAGGACATACTCTTCGATTTCAAGCCGAAGGCTTGCTTCATCATCCGCTTTGATGACCCCTTCAATCGGGCGTTCAACCGGCTTTTTGAAAATGCTCTTAAGAATCATCCTGTTATTTTTGGTTTATGCTTCGCAATGAGAGATGTCAAAAGCCCGATAGTATTTGTCGTCATGTAACTTCCCGAAAAGATCGAGTGAAGCGCCTGATTCCTGGCAGTGTTCATAGGTGCCCGGAAAAAACATAACTGTTGGTTTCTCTTTTGCCGTGCTCTGCAGATTATTCAAAACGTTATGCGAACGGATATAGGGGAACACCGCTCCAACACCTGAAAGGAAGAGGACATCAAACTCACTCGCAGCAAGTTTTATGGCTATGGCCGGTACCAAATGTGCTTCGGGATCCAATACCCCCTGAAGCAACTCTTTGAGCTGATCCTTGGAAACGGATTTCTCCATATCAAGGAGTTGCTCCCAGATTCCCCGCTTTTTGAGTATCTCGATGGAGAGGTCATACAGGTTAATATCCAACACCTTCACACCTGCCTGCTCAAGCCGGTTAAGAAGCTGCCGTTGAAGGCGCTCCATATCGACCGCCTCTTCAGGGGAGTATGCGCAGATGTAAAATGGAATCTCCCCGTTCAGCGTTTTTTTTTCCAAAAAACGATGACCTGAGATGACATTGAATAAATGCGGCAATCGCTCATTCATTGGCTTTTTTCCACTATCAGTAGTCATTGTGCAACCCACTTTAGATCGGATTCAAATACCGGGAAGAGAAAAACATCCTTTCGCCGCTGGCGAGGTATGGCGGCAAGAAACTGTTGACTCAACATTGCAGCATTGAGGGTATTTTTGACTGTCAGAAGTTCGGCTTCACGCAATATTCTGAACAAGACCTGTCGCAGCTTGTTTCTGGTCGTCGGCTTTATCTCTTCAAGTTCAGGATGCCACTCCGACTTTTTATTGAAAAAGAAATCGAACTCATCGTATTGAAGGTCATGCTTCAGGCCGATATATCGTTCCCGAATAACCTCTTCCGCAAACTCGGCAATAAAACGGTAGTGGCGACAAACAGCGAGCCACAGAAGATATTTCTGCTCCTGAGTGCTTCCGGAAATCAGCAAATCGAGCTCCTTCTGATCAAGAGTTTTCAATCTTGAGATAATTTCACGGCATTGACGCTTCGATGTATTGAGTGTTCTTGACTGTAACAGGTTTTCGGAAAGGACTTTGTCTCTGACACCGTCCCAGTCGTTCGGCTCAAAAAACAACAAGGCCAAGGCTACCGATTCGCGATAAAAAAGACCGCCTGTTGTGAAAGCCATGCTGTACTTCTCTTTCTTCATCACTGACATTGACTCGTTTTGTCTCATGGAGAGATTACCACCCTTGGAGCGATGATTACAAGAAACGGTATTCGATGCAGCAAGGACAGAAAATGATCACTGCAAAACGCAAATAACTCTTAATATACAAATATCTTGCGCTCACATAAACGATTTGTGCACAAAAAAAAGGCCCGCCGAAGCGAGCCTTTTTTTGTACAACTCATTGGAGAGTGGTTCAGTGCTGAAAGAGCATTTCCGAGTAGGTCGGAAGCTGCCAGCGACTGCGGTCAACAATCTGCTCAAGAGAGTCGGCAACAACACGCACCTCGCTCATGAACGGAAGCAGTTCGTCTGCACAGTAATCGGCTTTTTCGAACTCGGTTGCAAATGACTCAATTTTTTCGACAGCTTCATCAAGCTCTGCAGTCATCTCAATCAGGGTCGAAAGATTTTCGGCCAGGAATTTAAGGTTGCCTGCCTGGCTGCTGAGAGCACGATCGGAAAGACCAATGGCGTCGGCTGCAGAGAGCAGGTTGTTGAAGGAGTTGCCAAGATCGCCCTGGTATTCGGAAACATCAGGAATGACAAAGGTCTTCAGCATGAGCTGCAAGGTGCGGGCCTCAATATCAATACCCTTGATATAGCGCTCGAGACGAATGTGCAGACGTGAATTGGTCTCTTCTGCAGTCAGCACACCATACTTGACAAACATATCCTGCACATCTTTCTTGAGCAGTACCCTGAGTGCCTGCGGCGTGTTCTTCAGATTCGGCAGACCTCTGTCTCTGGCTGCCTGCTGAAGCGCTTCAGCGTAGTTATCGCCCTGGTAACGGATCGGCTTGGTAGCGGTGATCTGCTCGCGAAGGGTTTCAAGAATTGCGACATCCCGCTCTTTTCCTGCCTTGATTTTTGCTGCAATAGCATCGGCAATTTCATCAACCGCTTCGGCCATCAGGGTGTTGAGCACCATGTTCGGTACTGAAGCTGCCTGAGAAGAGCCGACAGCACGGAACTCGAATTTGTTGCCGGTAAAGGCAAATGGCGAGGTACGGTTACGGTCGGTATAGTCCTTGTTGACCAGCGGTACCTGTGAAAGGCCGAGGTTCAGTACCTGTTTTTCCGTTTTCAGGTCAACCTTGCCGCTCTCAATGGCATCAAGCACCTTTTCGAGCAGTTCACCCAAGAAGACGGTTACCACAGCCGGAGGAGCCTCATTGGCGCCCAGGCGGTGATCGTTACCCATGCTGGCGATAGACATCCTCAGAACATCGGCTCTCTTGTAGACACCATTCAGAACGGCGACAAGGAAAACAAGGAAGTGGACATTGGTTTCAGGAGTGTGACCTGGATCGAGAAGATTGATGCCGGTATCGGTACCGATAGACCAGTTGTTGTGCTTGCCTGAACCGTTGATTCCGGCAAAAGGCTTTTCGGCAAGCAGCAGGGCAAATCCTTTCTTGTCGGCAACCTTTCTCATCACCTCCATGACCAGCAGGTTGTGATCGACAGCAATGTTGGCCTCTTCAAAAATCGGGGCTATTTCAAACTGGTGAGGAGCAACCTCATTGTGTCGGGTCTTGGCTGGAATGCCGAGCAGATAGAGCTCATGCTCAACATCCTGCATGTATTCGAGTACACGGTCAGGAATCGAACCGAAATAGTGGTCCTCAAGTTGCTGGCCTTTTGGTGGAAGGGCGCCCAGCAGGGTACGTCCGCACATGACAAGGTCAGGACGCTCAGAGTAGAATTTTTTGTCGACAAGGAAATACTCCTGTTCGCAACCGGCAAATGTTTTTACCCGTGAGACACCGGTGACGCCGAGAATTTCAAGCAGTCTCATGGACGATTTGCTTAAAGCCTCCATGGAGCGCAACAGCGGAGTTTTGGAATCAAGCGCTTCGCCGTGGTAGGAGATGAAAACTGTCGGAATACAGAGTGTCAAATCTCTTCCTCCCTTCATCAGGAAGGCAGGGCTGGATGGATCCCATGCGGTGTAGCCACGTGCTTCGAAAGTGGTACGCATACCGCCTGAAGGAAAGCTTGATGCATCAGGTTCACCCTGAATCAGTTGCTCACCCGAAAAGCGCTCTATCGGAGTGCCATCGCGATCTATCGATAAAAACGCATCATGTTTTTCGGCTGTAGAACCGGTCATCGGCTGGAACCAATGGGTGTAATGAGTTGCGCCATTCTCCATGGCCCACTCTTTCATACCGTGCGCCACGACGCCGGCAATTTCGTCAGTTATTTTTTTACCTGCCTTGATGGTCTCCTGCAATGCGGTAAACTCCTCTTTTGGAAGTTTTGCACGCATGGCCTTCTGGTCAAATGTCATCGAACCAAAATAGGTGGAAACTGGAATTTTACTATCGCTGTTCAAAACGAACCTCCTTGTTGATTTGCGTGATATAACCCTTCTTGCTTCTGATAAAAACCTGAACCCTCTTTATTTTCTTGACTTCTTTTCATCAAACGTTATCAGCACCTGCCGATCCTGAAGATTGGTGCGGACAATGTCGGCACTGATCTTTTTATTTTTCTTCAACTGGGTCAGCACAAAGCTTGTATTGGTACCCAGAACGCCTGGCCAGCTCTGTATCCTCGAAAGAAACTGCTCAAGAGAGGCCGTATTGTGGGTCATCACCTTTAAAATATGCGACCCTTCTCCGGTAACGGAAAAACACTCCATGATCTCATCCTCTTTCATCACATGCTCCATAAATGATTTATAGTGCTTTGATGAGTCGATTCTGACTCTGACAAACGCATGAATATCAAACCCAAGCTGCCGTTCATCAACTTCCATGGTAAAACCTTTGATGATACCGCTCTTCTGCAGCTTGTCAAGCCGCTCACTGACAGAGGGTATTGAAAGGCCTACGACTTCAGCAAGTTCACTCAATCGAACTCTGCCGTTTTCCCCAAGAGACTCAATTAGTTTGAGGTCGATCAGATCAAGATGTCCGGACATAACATCACTCTTGTTTAAATAAATTTAACAGAAATTACATAATAATAAGAAAAAAACAACTATTCTCTTTACTATTCGAAACTTTTTCAGCAAATTTCTTAACTAATTTAGGACAAGCAACAACCTTGCCGTGTTTTTGCCGATTCAAAAAGAAGGTTACGGGCCTCTCTTCTGCACGGCGTTTCTCCCCAATTATCTGTTCTTTTTCAGAATTATTGCACAGAACCAGCTCATTCCTATGCTTCATAGGCTGAATGTGGCTGAAAATCTAATGGTCTGATAAATAGAAAATATTTCAATATCTTGTGCTTGGCCTGAAGCAAAAAGTTTTGGCCATGTAACAACAATGAAACTCTCCATCATCACACGGCAACGCTTCATAGCAAAAAAGTGTGTGACGTTTTCTGGGGGATAGAACAACCAACCATAGAGGTATAACCTAAAGCGACTGGGACTTTTATAAAAGATGAAAATAGCAATTTTCGGCGCAGGAGTTGCAGGCCTTAGTGCAGCAATAGAGTTGGTAGATAAAGGGCATAGGGTAGAGATTTATGAAAAGCGCAAAATACTTGGCGGAAAGGTTTCCGTCTGGAAAGACAGTGAAGGCGACTCCATAGAATCAGGGCTTCATATTGTTTTTGGTGGTTATCAGCAGCTTCAGAAATATCTCAATCAGGTGGGTGCCGCAGAAAATTATCAATGGAAGGAACATTCCTTGATCTATGCTGAGCCGAATGGAAAACAATCGCTATTCACAAAAGCAAACCTTCCCAGTCCCTGGGGAGAGGTCGTTGGCTGCTTGCAGACCAATTTTCTTACGATCTGGGATAAAATCTCGCTGATCAAGGGGCTCTACCCTGCTCTGATGGGTAATGAGGAGTATTTCCGCAGCCAGGACCATAAAACCTATTCGGAGTGGCATCGGCTGAGGGGTGCTTCGGAACACTCATTGCAGAAATTGTGGCGAGCTATTGCGCTTGCCATGAACTTCATTGAGCCCAATGTCATCAGCGCCCGGCCAATGATTACTATTTTCAAATATTTTGGCACCAATTACACCGCAACAAAGTTTGCCTTTTTCCGCAAAAATCCTGGCGACTCTATGATTGAGCCGATGCGTCAATATATCCAGAGCAAGGGTGGGCGCATTTTTGTGGATGCAAAACTGAAAGGTTTTGAACTCAACAGTGACGAAAGTATTCAGGAGGCTGTGCTCCAGGATGGCCATAAAATTGTGGCTGATGCCTATATTTCCGCCCTCCCTGTCCACAACCTGAAACAGATTCTACCCCAAAAATGGCTCGCCCATAAGTATTTCCGAAACCTCCACGAATTTGTCGGCAGTCCGGTAGCAAACTGTCAACTCTGGTTTGACCGGAAAATTACCGATACCGATAATCTCATGTTTTCACAGGGCACAATTTTTGCAACATTTGCCGATGTCTCAATCACCTGCCCTGAAGACTTCCAGAATGGCACCGGCACAGCAAATGGCGGCAGCGTCATGAGTCTTGTACTTGCCCCTGCCCACCAACTGATGGACCTGCCCAATGAGGTGATTACTGAGCTTGTCATGAAAGACATCCACAATCGTTTTCCGAAATCACGCGAGGCAACACTGCTCAAATCAACCATTGTCAAAATTCCCCAGTCGGTTTACAAGGCTGTGCCGGATGTCGACAAATTCCGCCCTGACCAGATCAGCCCTGTCAAAAACTTTTTTCTTGCAGGCGATTATACCGACCAGCACTATCTGGCCTCCATGGAGGGAGCTGCACTGAGCGGCAAGCAGGTTGCAGAAAAGCTCCTCAGCAAGTTTGGCAATTGAACGAATTACCAGCAACAAGATTTGAACGGCTCAAAACTATGCAAAAGAGAGAATTGCCGCAACACCTGGGCGCAGAGGCCCAGGTAAAGATGCTTGAAGAGACAAACTGCGGCATCCTGCCCTTCAGCAAAAAAGTTTACGAGAGTAAGGCCTCACCCCTCTTTGCTACAGGTATCGATATTCTGCAAATCAACATAGGATACACCTGCAATCTTCTCTGTCGCCACTGTCATGTCAATGCCGGACCGGAACGCAAAGAGATGATGAGCCACGAAACAATGCTGGAGTGCATTCAGGCCCTCACAAAAGGTCGCATCAATACCGTTGATATTACCGGTGGAGCGCCGGAAATGCACCCGGAACTCCGCTGGTTCATTGAAAGCATAAGAGCTAAAGCACCTGACACAGAAATCCTTGTACGCTCTAACCTCACTCTTTTGACCGGAAACGAAAAATACTGCGACCTCGCCGAATTTTTCAAAGAGCAGCAGGTCACGCTGATTGCTTCACTTCCCTGTTACGTAAAAGCAGATGTTGACCATGTGCGAGGATCGGGAGTTTTTGAGCGATCCATCAAGGCGCTGCAACTGCTCAACAGCCTTGGTTATGGGAAGGAGGAAGGTAATCTTGAACTCAATCTGGTATTCAACCCTGAGGGCCCGTCTCTGCCGGGAGGGCAGCAGCAACTGGAGCAAGAGTACCGAAAACGACTGCTCGACGAGCACGGGATTGTCTTCAGTAATCTCTATACTATTACCAATATGCCGATCAGCCGTTTTCTCAGCGACCTGCTTGAAAACGGCCACTATTGCGATTATATGACACTTCTTGCTGAAAACTTCAATCCCCTCGCCCTGGAGAACCTGATGTGCAGAAAAACCCTTTCCGTCAGTTGGGATGGCACACTCTACGACTGTGATTTCAATCAGATGCTCCATCTGCCTCTGGCGAAGTCGGCACCGCAGCATATCAGCGAGTTCAACCAAGAGGGACTCCGGAACCGCCGCATAACGCTCGGCCAGCACTGCTACGGATGTACGGCGGGAGCGGGTTCAAGCTGCCAGGGCTCTCTGTTGTGAACGAGCATCGGCTCCTCATTATTTTCACCAAAAATCCGGAGAAAGGAGAAGTCAAAACACGCCTTGCCCGTTCAATTGGAGAGGAGAGGGCCCTTGAGGTCTACGAAACCCTCAGAGGCCATACCGCCAGGGTAACAGAGGGAGTTGAGGCCGAACGGATGATCTATTACTCCCGCTTTATCCCCCTTTCCGATCTCTTCCTTACCGACAGCTTCACTCCTCGGCTCCAAATGGGAGCTGATTTGGGAGAGCGCATGTTTCATGCCATAGATGCCGGATTTAAAGATGGCTTTCGCCACATCGTGCTTATCGGAACGGACTGTTACGAGCTGAGCTGCGAAATCCTCAGTGACGCATTCGTTGCCCTTGAGCGATTTGACGCGGTAATCGGGCCTGCCACCGATGGGGGGTTTTACCTTATCGGCCTGAACCAGGTTCTTCCTGAGCTTTTTCTTGACCGTCAGTGGAGCACTCCTGAAGTTTTCAGCCAAACCACCACCATACTCCGGCGTAGCGCCATAGCGTACAAACTGCTTGCCGAACTCTCGGATATTGACACCTTTGACGACCTGAAAAGAAGCAAATTATGGCCCGACCAACCATAAGCATCATCATGCCGACCTGTAATGAAGAGGCCATCATTGCCCGCTCACTTCAGCGTCTCCTGGCCATTACTGAAAATCCCGAGGGAATCGAGATCATTGTCAGCGATGCCAGTTCAGACAAGACACCCGATATTCTCTCCAGCTTTCCGGTTACCGTCTGCCACAGTGCAAAAGGACGCGCCACACAGATGAACTGCGGTGCCCGCCTGGCAGGAGGTGAGATTCTCTATTTTCTCCACGCCGATTCCCTGCCACCCGGAACCTTTGTCGAAGATATCCGTTCGGCTGCAGCAACCGGAAAAAAAGCAGGATGCTTCAGGATGAGTTTTGATGATGATCACCCGCTTATGAGCCTGTTTGGATGGTTTACCCAGTTTCCATTACTGATCTGCCGCGGAGGAGATCAGTCGCTTTTTATCGACAAAACGCTTTTTAACAGCATCGGCGGGTTCGATGAAAGCAAACTCATTATGGAAGATTACGACATCATAACCCGCATTGAGCGGATTGAACGGTTCCATATTCTTGAAACAGAGGTTACCACATCGGCCCGGAAATATCACCGAAACGGCATCATCCCCCTCCAACTGAGTTTTGGAACAATTCACCTCATGTATGCCCTTGGATTTGATCAGGAGGCAATTATCCGATACTACAGAGAAAATATTGCCTGAATGCAGGATGGCGAAGCTGAGGAACAGCCCTCGTTGATGAAAAAAAAGCGGCAGGGCTTTTTGACTGCCCCTGCCGCTGAACTACTTCCTCCCGGAAGTCTTACCATTTGAAGCTGATGCCAGCCAAAGCGGTCTGCTCAGTAAGGTTTTTTGTCTGATTGGCATTGCAGGCAGTAAAGATGCTGAAGTGAGACGATGTCTCATAGAGGAATTTTATTCCCAATTCACAACTGTTACGCATCTCTGAATCACCTTTGATGACAAAAGTCTGGTCAGGTGCACCGGCAAAGGCTGCCGTATGCGAGTACTGGTTGCTGGACGCGAATTCATGGCGCAAAAAGGCCGACACTTCAGAATTGAATCGTCCACCTTTGGAATCCATGGTGCTCTTTCCTATCACAAAACCGAGCCTTCCCGGAAACGATGTGGTATGCTCTCCGGCCACAAGTAAATTCAGTGACGAAGCAGACTGCTCAGTGAACGCGTCACGATTGAGGCGGATTGCCTGGAAGGATGCTGTCGGGGTGATATAGGCTTTGTTTCCAAAATCCACCCGGTATCCTGCTTCAAGTAATGCGCTGAGCGAATATCCGGTATGGCGGGATGATGCCTGACGGCTGATATCGCCGAATGAGAGGTTCCGCTCCGTTTCAAAACGATGGTGGCCGTATGAGGCAATAAATCCGACATGCAGAGGAGAGGATTCTGAAAGGGCGTAAAGCGATCCTTGCCAGCTCTTTACATTACCTTTTTCCGAGAGGTCATTCATGGTAACGTCCATAGTCGAGTAGCCGAGCGATGCGCCAAACACTAATGTATCGCTGAGCAGATGGCCATAACCGGCAAGCCCGCCACTGAGGTTATACTCATACCGTGAAGCGATATCGGCACCATCACGATTACCGACCCCTTTGAGCCCGCTTGCCCAGAAACCGTGCCTGATGTTGTGCTGACCATTCTCGCCAAACCACTCCCGGTCGTTTTCAATAGCTTTGAAGTTCTGGTCGATAGAGTAGAGCGTTGCGCCGGGAAGTGCTGTATGAATGTGGCCACTGATCTGATCAATGGCATTCAGTGCGGCATCTACCGAAGGCTGGTTAATGATGGATGTCATGACATCCTTCATATCACCAGTTGCCGTGCCCGGGATATGGTCGAGAACAGAAGTAACTGAATGCTGGTTCTCGGTTTTGGCATAATCGTAGAAATTCGATGTAACATCGAGATAGACATTATTGGAATCATAGAGTAAAGAAGAGCGTAGGAACATGGTCGACAACGTACCGGTGGTCGGGCTGTCGAAGGTGCCGGTAACTCCGTTATCTGCCGTAAGGATCGTGTATCTTCTCATCTCAGAGATTGGCGAGAGAGGTTGAACCTCTACTGTGCCACCATTTAGAGTGGCATGACCGCCACCACTTGCCGGTGTGGTATCTTTGACCAGAGTCAGGTCAGAATTGCCGGATGCATCAATTTCAACCTCATAGGTAGCCGATGCGTTATGGACATAATTGCCAACGATAGTCACTGTTCCGATGGAATTACCTGGAGCTAAGGTTTTATTGTTCGTGACATTACCATTAATCGTACCGGTTCCCTCAATAATTCCTTCGTTTATAAAACCACTGGCGCTTAAATCTGCATAAGTGCCGGTGTTTACAAACGTCCCGGTATTGTTAAAAGATGCGCCGCTATTATTGTCAAAAGTACCATCATTAGTAAAGGTACCATCATTATTAAAGATGCCTGCGTTGGTTACGGTGCTTCCGATGCCGTTCGTCAGCGTGCCATGATTATCGAAAGTACCAGTAATGCTATTGGTCAAAGTACCTGTACCTGTGTCATAACCGTTTGAGAAATCACCGCTGTTTACAAGTGTTCCGTTATTTGTCAGGATACCGGTTCCTCCTGCCTTATAACCATTGTAAAAATAAGCATTCAAGTTATTCGCAATACCACCATTGTTCGTAATTGTACCGGTACTGTTAACGCCATTATAAAAGATGCCTGAGTTATTAATCTGAGCTCCTGCGTAATTGTTTATGGTACCTGATCCAACCGGAGTTCCGGTTGTCTGGAAACCGTTCACAAACTTCGCACCTTCATAATTGTTCACGATACCGGAATTATTGACGGTGCCGGTATCACCACCATAAGCGTTATAAAAGTTGCCGTAGTTATGAATCACACCAATTTCATCGTCAACCTTATAAATTGTAAAAGTATGGGTACCTCCTGTACCATTGCCATTAAATATAGTTCCGGTGCTGGTATTGGTAAAGGCGCCCCAGTTATTGACGGTTCCGTTATTTTTGACGCCGTTATAAAAAAGTCCTGAATAGGAAAAAGAAGCGCCGAAATAATTGTTTATGGTACCGGATCCAGTATTAACGTCTCCGGAAGGATTGTACCCATTAGCAAAGTTACCACTTACATTATTAATTGTTCCGTAATTATTCAGGGTTCCCGTTCCACCACCAAAACCGTTATAAATTCGTCCTTCCATATCGTTGGTGATAGTACCGGTATTGGTAAGGGTTCCATTACCTTGAAATCCATTATATAAAATGGCTTTCGATCCGCTGTTCAAAATTGTACCGCTGTTGGTTAACGTTCCGACACCACTTGCCAGATAACCATTACTGATTTTCAAATAATTAGTTATGCTTCCACTATTTGTGATGGTATTAGCGCCACCGGAATATCCGTTTTGGATATTTCCATAGTTATAAATTTCGCCTTCCAGAGTATTTGTCAGAACTCCAACCGTACCCGACGTTTTATCAGATCCATTCCTAAAATATGCAAGTGGAGCGTCTAAAGCGAGATCTGCGGCAACACCATTATTCAGGGTACCGGTATTTACAAACGTTCCGGTAGCCCCCCCATATCCATTGTTTACACTTTTATTATTTGTTAGAATGCCATCATTATTTATTATGTATTGGTTTCCCAGTGTTCCGGCATTGGTAAGGATTCCTGACGGCGAATTATTGGTAAAGGTTGCCTTGTTTACTACTGCTCCACTGCTGGTTATAGATGCATCAATATCATTAATCTTGTCTGTATTCCAAGTAACAAAAGCACTAATCGGTGATGGTATTTGTGCTGGTGTTGGTGTTGGTCCTCCCTGCGCCACATCAGAAATTCCGGTATAAAACAGCACAGTCAAAAGCGAGAGCAAACTTATCGAATTGCGCCGTTTATGCCACTCCCCTTCCTTTTGCTGAAACGGTTCTTCCCAATCCGAGACTTGTGAATCAAGATGTCGTATCTGCATGATTAACTCTCTTTTTTTGTTATTGACAAAAACCACCAAAATATCCAGACCAATTCCACCGCACCACCAGAGCAGTATCCATTTTAATGTAATGACTGCTACAGTCGAAAATTAAAAAATAACTCAACGCAGAAATAAGCAATCACCGTACCCATTCCTTTTGAGCGCAACTATACATTACCTGATCTTACAATAAAAAAAACTATATCATAGTTTCTATTTTTATATATCCACCCACTCCTTCGACCAGTTACCCATGGCCAGAATATAATTAAATATGCAGGGGAGAAAA
This sequence comes from uncultured Chlorobiaceae bacterium, assembly GCA_903824295.1. Classification (GTDB taxonomy): domain Bacteria; phylum Bacteroidota; class Chlorobiia; order Chlorobiales; family Chlorobiaceae; genus Chlorobium. The sequence continues at coordinate 5,695 of CAIJWE010000088.1, read as the reverse complement.
TTTTATTCTTCACAGCATCACAAAACGCTGAAAAATATCGTGATAATCAAAAAGAATTGCCTTTGCCAGCGCTTTTTGGCCGCCTGGATTTGGTCAGGAGGCCATCATCCGATAGTACATCGAAAATATTGCTTGAATCCCGTCCCCTTCTCGCTCCTGTCTGCAGGAAATGTTGCTTTGCTCGGTTCACGGCTGTGCAGTAATGCACTGCTGAGGTTGCCCCTTTTTTGACGCTCCGCTCGCATACTTGACAAAAAAACAATTACAATGGCTGTAGTTTTCATTAAATTACGCTGAATCATACATTTCGGGTGAACGTGCAAAAAGCTGTTTTGCAGTGGGGCTGTAGCAGTCGAAAGTTGACACACCATACCGCAAAAACAGGAGAGTAGAATGTCAGACGCAGCTCAACCGACGCTGGTGGATAGGAGCAATGCCGAAAATCATCATGATTTCGTCAAAGAGATCATTGATGCTGTTCCCGGTTTGTTCTATTTGCTGGATGCCAGCGGGCAGTTTGTCATGTGGAACGACTATCTGCGCGATTCAATCATGTTTAAATCCGAACATGAGATGATGGCTACCTGCGCATTGGAAAGTATTCATCCCGATGACCGGTTGCTGGTCAAAGAAACAATTGGGAGCATCATCAGCAACGGTCTTGAGGATTGTATTGAGGTGAGAGTTATTCTGCGAGATGGCCCGGAATTTCTGTGGTATCTGTTGAGGGGCAAAAGGGTAATCATTGACCAAAAGCCCTTCGTCATTGGCCTCGGAACCGATATCACCGAGCGCAAGAGGTTGGAGAATGAGCTGCAAAGGTTGAACCGCACACTCCTTGCGTTAGGCCGATGTGATGAGAGCATTGTTCATGAGGGTAGTGAAGAGAAATTGTTGCGTGCTGTTTGCGATATCATCGTTGAAATCGGCGGCTATCGGATGGCATGGGTAGGTTATGCGGAACAGGACAAGGCAAAAAACGTCCGACCTGTTGCCCAGGCAGGTTTTGATGAGGGGTACCTGGAAAAGGTGATGATCTCATGGGCTGATGTTGATCGTGGACGCGGCCCTACGGGAACAGCAATCCGTACTGGCAAAGCATCATTCGTGCTCGATGTTTTGACCAGTCCGCAATTTGAGCCATGGCGTAAGGATGCCATACGGAGAGGCTATGCTTCCATTCTGGGCTTACCCCTGAAAGCCGACAACAAGGTTTTTGGCGCAATAACCGTTTATTCCGCCTATCCAGACGCCTTTGATGCCACGGAGAGTGAATTGCTCAGAACACTTTCTGACAATTTGGCTTATGGAATTACGGTCTTGCGAGACCGTGAGGCACACCGTTTGGCTGATGAAAATCTGCTGCAAAGCGAAATACGTTACCGCCACCTCTTTCAGAACCATCATACCGTGATGCTGATCATTGATTTCGATGATGGCTGCATTATTGATGCCAATCCGGCAGCAGCAACGTTTTACGGTTGGCCAATCGAAACACTCTGCCGGATGCACATACAGGATATCAACACACTTCCCACTGAAAAGGTCATGGCCGCCATGCAACAATCCAGATCAGCGGAGAAAAATCATTTTTTATTCCGGCACCGGAGGGCAAACGGCTCAGTTCGTGATGTGGATGTGTTCAGCAACAAGGTTGAGATTGCCGGCAAGGATTGTCTCTATTCGATTATTCATGATGTCACCGAGCGGAAACACTATGAAATGATCACGGCTCTCCACCTTTCTTTGATCCTGATGGCAGAAACCCATTCGATAGCAAAACTGCTGCAGACAACCGTTGATGAAGCCGAGCGATTGACGGAAAGCTCGATCGGCTTCATTCACGTTGTTGCGGAAGATCAGACAACAATCTCTCCGCAGATCTGTTCAACCAATACCATGAAGACGATGAATATGCCTGTTGCCAATTATCAGTGCTATACCATTCAAAATGCCGGAATATTGGCCGATGCCGCACTGGAAAAGAGAGCTGTGATCTATAATGACCATGCATCCATCAAGAATTTCAAAGAAATGCCGGATGGACATGCCGAAGTGAGTCGTGAGATGGCTGTTCCAATCTTGCGTGATGAAAAGGTTGTGGCGATTATTGAGGTTGGCAATAAGTCCAGCGAGTATGATGCGGATGATGTCAAATGGGTGAGTATCATGGCAGATCTCACCTGGGATATTGTCGCCAAAAAGATTGCCGAGGATGAACAGAAAATACTTCAGGCACAGAAGTATGTTGTTGAAAATCTGGCCATGCATGACTCTTTGACGGGTCTGCCAAATCGGCGTCTTCTGTCTGACCGATTTAGCCAGGCTCTTGCCCAGAGTCAACGACACAAGACAATGGGCGCGTTGATGATCTTTGATCTGGACAGGTTCAAAATCGTTAACGATACGCTTGGTCATGGCATTGGTGATGTGTTGCTTCAGCAGGTGGCAACACGCACGCTCAGAACCTTGCAGAGAAGCGGGGACTCTATCGCCCGCATTGGTGGCGATGAGTTTGTTGTTTTACTGTCGCAAATTACAGCAATATCGAATGCTGTTGCCATAGCAGAAAAAATTCAGCATACCATGAATGAGATCTTCGATATTGAGGGCCATGCCATCACTATTTCATGCAGTATCGGTATCGCCGTTTTTCCTGATCATGGCCGGGATGAGTTGACATTGATGAGACATGCCGATTATGCCATGTACAAATCAAAAAGCGATGGCAAAAATCGCATTACGGTATTTTTTAGTGAGATGACAATGACGGAATAAGTAAAACATTTCACACATCAAAAAAACTACATTCCCGCTTTCTTTACTTATATTGGAGTATGCAGAATCACTCTGCTGAGTAGTGGTGTTTTCTTTTTTATTGTAACGTCACGGTAACGTTGAGGCTGCTTTTTTTCGCTCATAAAGGTCGCCATGAATCTTTGTAAAAAAAGGATTTAACGATTTTATCAATAAAATAAACTCTCGGAAGTTCTTATATTCCTGAAATTATTTATTATTTCCTTACCCTTAATACACCTAATACTTATGGCAACAGAAGAGATCAAAAAACCAGCCGGTTCGCTCGTACCGACCGCCCAGCAAGATCAGGAAGTCACTGTAGGCAATGGCGATATTGCCCACCTCATTGGAAGTGTGGGCTCCTTGATTGATTCAACCATTGAATCGGTGCAGGGGATGATCAGTTCGGTCAGCAACGCTACCGGACAGTTGATTGACGGGGTTTCATCGACCATCAACTCTGAATCAGTGCAGGGAATGATCAGCTCGGTCAGCACTGCAACCGGACAACTGATTGATGGAGTTACTTCAACCATCAATTCAGACCAGATTCAGAACTCCTTTCAGGGACTTGGGAAATTATGGAATGGCCTGATCGAAACCCTTAATAACACCGTCAGTTCAAACCAGGTACAGAACCTCTTTGACAATGTCAGTTCGGGACTTGGTCAGTTGATGGACAATGTTTTTGCTGCACCGGGCATGCCGACAGGCAGAGAAAACCGTCCTAAAAAAGATGTAACGGAGATCCGCTATACTCCCAAGGAGATCGTCATGACGGTAAAGGCTTCTGCTTCTGCTCCTGCTCCAACTCTTCCACCAGTTCAGTCAGGAAAACCCTGAGACAGATTCTGGTAATTGGTAAGCATCAGCGAAATATCCATTCAGTTACGAGGGATACTTCGCTGATGCTGATCGTTGTTTTATGCCCGACCTGTGCCGGTATGGCCAAATCCCCCTTCACCCCGCACGGTTGAGCCCAGCTCTTCGACCTCTTCAAAACAAACCTGTTCGACCCTGGCAACCACCATCTGCGCAATGCGGTCACCGTTACGAACAATGAAGGGCTCCTTGCCATAATTGATGAGAATCACCTTCACCTCTCCCCGGTAATCGGCATCAATCGTTGCTGGTGTGTTGGGCAGTGAAATCATAGAGCGCAACGCCAGACCGCTTCGAGGGCGAAGCTGGGCTTCATACCCCTCAGGCAACTCAAGGGCAAACCCGGAGGGAATCAACGCTGTTGTAAAGGGCTCAATGGTGACGGGAGCTTCAATGCAGGCAGAAATATCCATTCCGGCTGCATGAGCTGTTGCATAGAGAGGAAGTGAGGCTTGTTTGTCAAGGCGAACAATCTTTACATTAAGCATTGGCGAGAAATGGCTTGTTGAGAGGAATTTTATTGCGACGACCAATATAACAGATTAACCACAAGGCAATTGAAGCAATCACCCGAAAAAGTCTATGCGCTGGCCTTCGGCGCCCATCCCGATGACGTGGAACTGGCCTGTGGAGCCACGCTGCTGAAAATTATTTCCGAAGGATTCTCGGTCGCGGTCTGCGACTTGACAAGGGGGGAGATGGGAACCATCGGCACACCTGAAACGCGGAAAACCGAAGCGGCACAAGCCACAGCCCTCATGGGATACCATTGCCGGAGATCACTTGACCTCGGAGACTCCAAACTATTCCCAACAGAAGAGAACCTCGCCGAAATCATCAAGGTCATAAGAGAGTTCCGACCAGATGTCGTTTTTGCCAACTCCCCCGACGAACGCCACCCGGATCACGTCAAAGCCTCAAAACTTGTTACAGAAGCGTGCTACTACGCCGGTCTCCAGCAACTCGCCACCACCCTTAACGGCACGCTGCAAAAGCCCCACCGCCCCGCCCATCTGCTCTACTATATCCAGTTCAAACACCTTGAACCCGACATCATCGTCGATATCTCGGAAACCTTTGAAGCATCACGAAAAGGGGTGCTCGCCTTCGCTTCACAATTCTACCAGGAAGGGACAACGGAAGAGGCAAAGACCTTGATCAAGCGCCCTGAGTTTCTGACCGGCCTTGAAGCACGCGCCCGCTATTTCGGGGAGCAGATCGGCACACGCTATGGCGAAGGGTTCAAACTCTCCACCAAACTCGCCATCAGCTCGTTCAGCACGGCATTCCCCGGAACGCCCAATAGGTGAACGGCGGCAGCATCTGCGTCGAAGAGCTTGCCGTATTGAATGCAGGTTTCCTCGTCAGCGACAGGTACCATGATTTGTTGTAATTTATGACCATACCTTCAACAAGCGTGGATATGGTTTAGGTGATCTTGCATAGTTTCAGGCAGATCTGTTTATCAGAAATAGTACGACCGGTAATTTGATTCCAGATTGTTATCGCAATATTTCGGCAATGCAAAGCTGGCAATATTGAGCATACTGGCTAATAGCCTGACGAAACAGTTTCCCGAATAATGACACACAAACAGACTGACGGTTTTATAATGAAAACATGATGAAATAAAATAATTTAGTGCTTCAACTGGCAATGAATTTCGTCCCCTTACTGGGAGTGATCTTTTTCAATTGGAGCATCTTTGCGCTTATTTATTCCTATTGGCTTGAGACATTAGGTATTACTTTTTACAATTCGATAATGATAGCGACTGCTCAAAACTCTCCCGAAAAGCCCCCCCATATCAAGAAAGCGCTGTTCTATCTGTCATTTCATGTTGGAATACTCATGTTTTATATGTTGTTTATTATCAGCAATTCCCGATTTGGCCCGTACACCTTGAATTCATTGGTGTTTAAAATTTGACTTTCGTAATATTTTGAGTATCAAACAGTATTATTTTGTATATTTCTGGAAATTGTCTTACTCAAAGATATAAAGATATTTTTAT
>CAIJWE010000087.1 GCA_903824295.1 uncultured Chlorobiaceae bacterium | reverse complement strand
GTTCTTTTTGGTTTCTTCAACCTGAATTATGTCCAAAAAAAAGGAGAGAATACGATGGCTGAACAAGTGAATCCGGCAGGAGTAAAGCCAAAGGGCACTGTCCCACCACCCAAGGGGAATGCTCCTTCCCCCAAGGGAAGCGGTGCCTCGGGTGCTCCGTCTGTTATCAAGGAGCAGGATGCCTCCAAAATGAGAAGGTTTCTTTTCCAGCGAACAGAGACCCGCTCAACAAAGTGGTACCAGATTTTTGATACCGACAAGATTGATGATGAGCAGGTTGTTGGAGCCCACCTTGCCTTGCTTGGTGTGCTGGGCTTTCTTATGGCGATCTACTATATCTCCGGTATACAGGTCTTTCCGTGGGGTGCGCCTGGCTTTCATGACAACTGGTTTTATCTGACCATCAAGCCCAGAATGGTTTCTCTCGGTATTGATACCTACAGTACGAAAACAGAGGATCTTGAGTTTGCGGCATCGAAGCTTCTCGGCTGGGCCCTCTTTCATTTTCTATCGGGTTCAGTTCTTCTCTTCGGCGGATGGCGTCACTGGACACACAATCTCACCAATCCGTTTACTGGCCGTACCGGTAATTTCCGTGACTTCAGGTTCCTCGGCAAATTTGGTGATGTTGTTTTCAGCGGAATGAGCGCAAAAAGCTACCGTGAGGCACTTGGACCGCACGCCGTTTATATGTCGCTGCTTTTTCTTGGCTGGGGTCTCTTGATGTGGTTTGTGCTCGGTTTTGAGCCGATTCCTGATTTCCAGACGATCAACGCCGAGACATTCATGTCGTTTGTTTTTGCGGTTATTTTCTTTGCCATGGGTATTTACTGGTGGAATAACCCTCCTAATGCAGCCACTCATCTGAACGATGACATGAAAGCGGCATTTTCTGTACACCTGACAGCAATCGGCTACATTAACATCGCACTTGGCTGTATTGCTTTTGTTGCATTCCAGCAGCCGTCGTTTGCCGCCTATTACAAGGAACTCGACAATCTGGTTTTTTATCTTTATGGTGAGCCGTTCAATCGAGTCAGCTATAATTTTGTTCAGGAGGGTGGCAAGATCATCTCCGGTACAAAAGAGTTTGCCGACTTTGAGGCTTTTGCCATCATGCCGAAGAACGGTGCCACATTCGGTATGGCAAGGACTGTCATTAACCTCATTGTCTTCAACCACATTATTTGCGGCGTTCTCTATGTTTTTGCCGGTGTCTATCACGGTGGTCAGTACCTCCTCAAAATCCAGCTCAACGGTCTTTACAGCCAGATCAAGTCAGTCTTTATTACCAAGGGACGTGATCAGGAAGTTCAGGTCAAGATTCTCGGTACAGTCATGGCGCTCTGCTTTGCCACTATGCTTTCCGTTTATGCTGTGATCTGCTGGAATACCATCTGTGAGCTGAATCTTTTCGGTACGAACATTCTGATGTCGTTCTATTGGCTGAAACCGCTTCCGATTTTTCAGTGGATGTTCCGCGACCCGAGTATCAATGACTGGGTCATGGTGCACGTTATTGTTGCGGGTTCGCTCTTCTCATTGATCGCGCTCGTTCGTATTGCATTCTTTTCACATACGTCACCGCTTTGGGATGATCTTGGCCTCAAGAAAAACTCCTACTCCTTCCCTTGCCTTGGGCCTGTTTATGGAGGTACCTGCGGTGTTTCGATACAGGATCAGCTCTGGTTTGCCATGCTGTGGGGAGTAAAAGGCCTTTCTGCCGTCTGCTGGTATATCGATGGCGCGTGGATTGCGTCGATGATGTATGGTGTTCCCGCTGCTGATGCAAAGGCATGGGATTCGGTGGCAGGTCTTCATCATCACTATACGTCTGGAATTTTCTACTATTTCTGGACAGAGACCGTGAATATTTTCTCGAGTTCACATCTTTCTACAATTCTGATGATTGGCCACCTTGTATGGTTTATCAGTTTTGCCGTATGGTTCGAAGATCGCGGTTCACGTCTTGAAGGTGCTGATATCCAGACAAGAACTGTTCGCTGGCTTGGGAAAAAGTTCCTGAACAGAGACGTTACTTTCCGCTTCCCGGTGCTGACAATATCAGACTCGAAGATGGCCGGTACGTTCCTCTATTTTGGTGGCGTTTTCATGCTGGTCTTTCTTTTCATAGGCAACGGATTCTATCAGACCGATTCTCCTTTGCCGCCGCAGGTTGGTGATGCAGCCGTTTCAGGACAGGTTATGCTGACGCAGGTTGTAGACTATCTGATGAAGCTTATTGCTTGATTTCACATCATTGCCGAAAGGGCGGTAACGTCTTTTCGGCAATGGTCTTTTGCTCCTAAAAGTTTATCACGTAATTAAAGAGGAGGGTTTTTATGGCCGATCCTGTACAAACGCCAGATATATCGTCAGCGCCTGCTGCTAAGGGTCAGCCTGCTTCGCCAAAAGCTTCAGTTCCGGCAGCTAAGCAGGCTAAGGCACAACCAGAAGGGTATCCCCGCAAGCAGGATGGCAAGCTTCGGATGGAACCGCTTAATGTAAATCTTGGAAGAAGCGGGTTGCCGCAGGAGTCTGCTTTTCCATTCAAGAAAGCAGTCGCAAAACCAGCTCCGGGCGCAAAACCTGCACCTGCGTCAAAACCGGCAGCAGAGGCTAAGCCAGTCGCGGGCGCAAAGCCGGCAGCAGGAGCGAAGCCAGTCGCAGGAGCGAAGCCGGCAGCAGGAGCGAAGCCGGCAGCAGGAGCAAAGCCAGCAGCAGGAGCTAAGCCAGCGGCACCAGCGGCACCTGCGGCAAAAGCTGCACCGGTAGCATTAGCCGCTCAGCCTGTTTTGAAAAAAGCGGCACCGAGAGCGAAATCGCACTATTTCATTATTGAAAATCTTTGTGTGGGTTGCGGGCTCTGTCTTGACAAGTGTCCTCCGAAAGTGAACGCCATTGGTTACAAATTTTATGGTGACGTTCAGGAGGGTGGTTTCAGAGCATATATCGACCAGGATGCCTGTATTTCCTGTTCGGCCTGCTTCTCTTCAGATGAATGTCCTTCGGGATCTCTTGTTGAAGTCCTGCCTGACGGTGACGTGCTTGATTTTACCTACACTCCTCCGAAAAGGCTTGATTTTGACCTGAGGTTTCTCCACAGGTTTCACCGCGAAGTGCGCTGAGAGTCGCCTGGTTTTGTGAATGATTTTATAAAAGCATTGCCTCCCCGGACGCAATGCTTTTTTTTTGAAGATCTTTAACGCTCATGTCGGTACAAAATAACGTTATCAAGAACAATCCCGGTCTTTCACTTTGTGATAAAGCAACGCCTGCCAGCGAGGCACTTGTCATTATACCAACCTTCAATGAGGCAGACAATATTGGCAGGCTGATTATGGACCTCAGAGAGCATTATCCACAGTCTCTTGATATTCTTGTCATTGATGATAACTCTCCTGATGGAACTGCCGAAATTGTTCGTTCCTTGCAACTATCGACGAAAGGTATTCATTTGATGATGCGGGAGCGAAAGCTTGGGCTTGGTACGGCATATATCACCGGATTTTTGTTTGCATTGCAGAACGATTACCGCCACATCATGGAGATGGACGCAGATTATTCGCACGATCCTGCAATGGTTGAACGTTTTTTTGATGCCATGAGTCATGCTGATCTGGTTATAGGGTCGCGTTACATGAACAATACCGTCAATGTTGTCAATTGGCCGCTTGGCAGGCTGATTCTTTCAAAAATGGCAAGTATCTATACGCGTTTTGTTACCGGAATGCCTGTGGCCGATCCGACGAGTGGCTTTAAATGTTTCAGCAGAGAGGTATTGCAAGCGCTCGATCTGGAAAGGATTAATTCCCAGGGCTATTCATTTCAGATTGAGATGAACTTCAGAGTCTGGAAAAAAGGGTTTGCCATCAAGGAAATTCCGATTGTTTTTGTCGACCGGACGGTTGGCAAGTCGAAAATGACCCGTCATAATATTCGTGAGGCGGTCTGGATAGTATGGTGGCTCAAAATTAAATCGGTTTTCGGTCTGCTGTAGGGGCGACCCTGGTGGTTCCCCAGGTAGTTGATCACAGCCCCCGCATTTCACTTCACGGTCTCTGCCGGTCATAAAAAGAAAAGCCCCGTAACTTTCCGGGGCTTTTCTTTATTAACGTTGCGTTATGATTTTTTTGCAGCAATGAGGTGCTGTGCGATATCGGGCGGAGCCTCTTCGTAATGGCTGAAGTTGTATGAGTATCGTGCCCGGCTCTGGGTCAGTCGTGTCAGGGCGTGATGGAATGTTGTCAGTGAGGCTTGTGGTATAAGCGCATGGATGATCTGCATGCTTACGTCGGAATCCATTCCAAGAATTTTACCCCGTTTGCTTGAAATATCCCCAACGATTTCTCCTGTATACTGTTCCGGAGCATAGACATTCAAGGAAAAAATTGGTTCAAGCAAAAAGGGTTTCGCCTGATCGAAAGCATTTTTAAATGCCATGCTTGCGGCAATTTTAAAGGCAAATTCGGAGCTGTCAACCGGGTGAAATGAGCCGTCGTAGGCAATGGCTTTAAGATCAATGACTGGGTAGCCAGCCAGAATACCGTTGGTAATCGCCTCCCGGAGCCCTTTTTCAACAGCCGGTAAATATCTTGTGGGCACAACACCGCCAACAACCTCACTGGCAAATTCAAATCCGGTATCTCTTGCCCGTGGCTCCAGCTTTACCCATACATCACCATATTGTCCCTTTCCACCCGACTGTTTTTTGTATTTCCCCTGTGCGGATGAGGCGATCCGGATGGTTTCGCGGTAGGGAATTTTGATGGGTGAAATCTCAACCTTGACATTGAACTTTGTCTGAAGGCGGTTGATGATGGTATCAAGATGCGTTTCACCAAGGGTCTTCAGGATGGTCTGGTTGAACTCAACATCGTGTTCGATGGTAAAACTGGGATCTTCCTCGTGCAAGTGATGCAGGCCCGCGGAGATTTTTTCCTCATCTCCCTGAGTAACAGGCATGATGGCTGTTGCCAGCATGGGTAGAGGGAAGATGATAGGGCTGATCCGGCAACTGGTTCCTTTGTCGGCCAGGGTGTCGTTGGTATGTGCGTCCTTCAGCTTGACAACCATGCCGATATCTCCAGCAAGCAACTTGTCGACGGGGCTTTTTTTCTGGCCTATGATGGTATAGACCTGGCCAAGTTTTTCAAGTTGTCCGGTCTGGACATCAATCAGCTCATGGCCGGTTTCAATGTGACCTGAATAGACTCTGAGGTAGGAAATCTCTCCGACGCGGGGTTCCGACATCGTTTTAAAAATAAAAGCAATGGTCGGCCCTTCAGGGTTGGGTTGAATCAGGCTTTTGGTTTCATCGATCGTGCAGATTGCGTGCTCAGGGCCGCGTTCAATCGGCGAGGGACAGAGGTTGACGATGACATTCAGCAGCCGCTCTGTTCCGATCAGGTGCAATGGAGAGGTGCAGAAAACGGGAAAAAAAGTTCTGGTAAGCAGGGCTGATTTGATTCCTGTTCTCAGCTCTTCCTCCGTAAGGGTACCCTCTTCGAAAAATCGCGTCATGAGTACCTCGTCAGTTTCGGCAACAGCTTCGACCAGTTGCTGATGGAGTTCCTCGGCACGCTTCAAGTGACAATCAGGAATGTCGGAGATGCTCATGCCGCCTGTTTTGTCAGGATTGAACTCAAGCTGTTTCATCAACAGAACATCAATCAGGGTGTGGTGACCGAGCCCCTCATCGGCCGGGAATTGAATCGGTGTGACAAGATGACCGAAATGATCCTGGAGTGCCTGAATGGTTGCGTTGAAGTTGGTTCGGTCAGCATCGAGCTTGGTCAGAATAAAGAGGGTCGGCTTGTAGTACTCTTTGGTATACTCCCAGATGGTATCAGTTCCTACCTCAACCCCTGAAGCGGTATTGACGGTAATCAGTACGGTATCAGCGACCCGCATTGCCGACTTGACATCGCCGTGAAAATCGAGCAGGCCTGGAGTGTCGATCATATTGATTTTGCAATCATTCCAGAATCCATGAACAAGACTGGTGTTCAGGCTGTGTTTTCTCTGAATCTCATCAAGGGAGTAATCGGAGAGGGTGTTTCCTTCATCAATGGTGCCGAGGCGGTTAATGACGCCCATAGTCAGAGCGAGTGATTCCGCGAGGATGGTCTTGCCGCTTCCGGCATGGCCTGTAATGACAATGTTTCGCAATTGATCCGGTTGTACGGCTTGCATGGCAGGACTCCTTTTTTGACTGATGACAAAATAGCGGGATGCAATGCCGACTGGAGCAAAGCAACCTGATAAATAATAAACAAAAAAAAGTCTTCTTTGCTGTTGTGGAAGCAATGAAATGGTTGAGAAAAATAGATATATTTTCGACTATCTTCATCCGGAGAGAGCTTTGTGAGCTCCTTTCTACACGGAAAGCATGTAAAAACTATAAATTTATTGATTTATGCCTGTTATCAGCAAAATTCTTGCTCGTCAGATTCTTGACTCAAGAGGAAATCCGACGGTTGAAGTCGATGTATACACTGAAAGTTCATTTGGTCGCGCGGCTGTCCCGAGCGGAGCTTCCACTGGTGTTCATGAAGCTGTGGAGCTCAGGGATGGAGATGCGGGTGTGTATCTTGGCAAAGGAGTGCTCAAGGCTGTAGAGCATGTTAATACAGTCATTAATGACGCCCTCACAGGGATGCTTGTTACCGAACAGGAGGAGATCGACCAGGCTTTGCTTGCCCTGGATGGTACACCGAACAAATCGAAGCTTGGGGCTAACGCTCTTCTTGGTGTCTCCATGGCTTGTGCAAAGGCGGGTGCTGAATATTCCGGGCTTCCGCTTTACCGCTATATCGGTGGTACGATGGCCAATACGCTTCCTGTGCCGATGATGAATGTCCTCAATGGCGGTGCCCATGCCGACAACACCGTTGATTTTCAGGAATTCATGATTATGCCTGCTGGTTTTGACTCATTCTCCGATGCCCTTCGTTGTGGTGCCGAAATTTTTCATGCACTCAAGGCTCTTCTGAAAAGCAAAGGGTTGAGTACCTCTGTCGGTGATGAGGGCGGTTTTGCTCCGAATCTGGGTTCGAATGAAGAGGCTATTGAGCTGGTGATTGAAGCTGTTGGAAAAGCTGGCTACAGGATTGGCTCACCTACTGACAAGGGTGGTCTCGGTGATGCTCAGGTGATGATTGCTCTTGATCCAGCAAGTTCTGAGTTCTATGATGCCGCAAAGAAGCGATATGTCTTCAAGAAATCCTCCAAACGGGAGTTGACCTCTCTGGAGATGGCTGAATATTGGGAAAAGTGGGCCAGTGACTATCCGATTATTTCCATTGAGGACGGTATGGCAGAAGATGATTGGGAGGGGTGGAAAGTGCTGACCGAAAAAATTGGTTCTCGCGTTCAGCTTGTCGGTGATGACCTTTTTGTTACCAACAGCAAAAGGCTTGCAGAGGGCATTGAGCGGGGTGTGGCCAACTCCATTCTTGTCAAGGTTAACCAGATTGGCACGTTGACAGAAACCCTTCAAGCGATTGATCTTGCAAAACTAAATGGTTACACTTCAGTCATCAGTCACCGCAGCGGTGAAACCGAGGACAGCACGATAGCCCAGATTGCTGTGGCAACAAATGCCGGTCAGATCAAGACAGGCAGTCTGTCGCGTTCAGACCGTATGGCGAAGTATAACGAACTGCTTCGTATTGAAGAGGAGCTTGGCGCTCAGGCTCGCTATCCTGGAAGAAAGGCTTTCAGAGTATAAAAACTTTCCAGGGAACCCTTTACCCACAAGGGTTCCCTTTGTATTTGTTCTCCTCTTTTGTGATATCTGCAGCATTTGGAAAATATAAGCGTTTTGATGCGTGAAAAAGATTGGCAAGAAAATCTGGGAGTATATTCATTCCAATCCGAAAAATTTTTTTTTCAGGGTTGCATTTGCCCTGTTTGTTTTCTCGATGCTTTTTGATGATTACGGCATTGTGAAACGGATCCGCATGGAGGCTGAGCACGACATGCTTCTCGAACGGCAGAAGATAGAGCAGAAGAGGATTATTGATAACGAACAGCGCATCAGGTATGCCCTTATGCCGGATAGTCTGGAAAAGGCTGCAAGAGAGAGGTACAATTTCCGAAAGCCGGGAGAAACGCTTTTTATTATCAGAGAGAAATAATTATTCCTGTAACAGCTCAATGAGTTCAATGTATCAGTACCGCCGTCGATTTACCCGTGAAGTAGCTTTTGGAAACATTGCATTGGGTGGATACCAGCCGATAAGGGTGGAGTCCATGACCAATACCCATACGATGGATACCGCAGCAACAGTTTTGCAGTGCAGAAGGCTTTATGATGCCGGTTGTGAAATTATCCGGCTTACCGTCCCTACTGAGAAGGATGCAGAAAATCTCCGCAATATCAGAGAGCAGCTTCGTCGGGATCGAATTGATACTCCGCTGGTTGCTGATATCCATTTTTCTGCCCGTGCGGCACTCAAGGCGGTTGAATTTGTTGACAACATCCGCATCAATCCGGGCAATTATGCTACCAGCCAGAAGTTTTCCAACAGTGACTATTCCGAAGAGGAGTATCTGAAGGAGATGGAGCATGTCCGGCTTGAATTTGCTCCTTTGGTTGAGAAAGCTCGTCAATTCGGGGTCTCCATGAGAATCGGCACCAACCATGGCTCGTTGTCTGACAGAATTGTCAGTCGTTACGGCAATTCGCCTGAAGGTATGGTTGAAGCTGCACTTGAGTTTGCCAGAATGAGCGAGGATATGGGCTACTACGATACCCTGTTTTCGATGAAATCCTCTAATGTTCGGGTGATGATCCAGGCATATCGGCTGCTTGCCGAGAGGGCCGATGCGGAGCTTCGTTATCCCTATCCGCTGCATCTCGGGGTAACCGAGGCTGGAGATGGTGATGAGGGGCGTGTTAAATCAGCCATGGGCATCGGAGCGCTCCTTGAGGATGGACTTGGTGATACCATCAGGGTCTCCCTGACCGAGGATCCTGTCAACGAGGTGCCTGTCGGTTTCGCCCTTGTCAAAAAATATAACGACTTCCATCTTGTCAAAGGTGATAAAGGTTCTCTTCCGCTGAAGCACGTTATTGAAAGCCGCAACAGGAATCCACAGCGCTCGGCAGTTTCATTTCAGGAAGAGCCTCCCTTCAACCAGTTCTCTTATCAGCGCCGAAACTCCAGTCAGATTGCCCTTGCAGGCATGGTAATTGGTGATGACAAGCTGCCGAGAGTGGAGAGCGAAGTGCATTGCCAACTTTCCGAGGCTGAGGTTCTGTTTGAGGAAGTGCGGCAGAGGCTTGCTCCAGAAAAGCCTCAGGACTCCATCCGCTCTGAGTTTGTTTCCGTCAGCGTCAACAGTACCGAAGAACTTGATGCGTTTGATGCCCTTTTTGGCAAACTTGGTGATGCCGCTCGATTTCTTGTTGCTTCTACTTCAGACGTGGTACTCTTTGCTCAATTGCTCTCCAGGGTTTCAAAAGTAAGGTTTGACATTGTTGAGGGTGAGCGGCTTGGAGAGGAGTTTTTGCAGCTCCTTGAAGGCGAGCGCCATGCTGTTGTTGAGTTATGCTTTGTCCATGCCGGAGCAGGAAACCGGGTACCGGCAGAGGTGCTTGCCCATTTTGCAAAAAAGAGTCGCAGCCGGGGTGTGCAGCGACTGTTATTTTCGGTCATCTCGAAAGAGACTGTTTTTGTCTATCGCAGGCTTGTTCAGCTCTTCAATACCAACTCCCTTGATTACCCCCTTGTTGTCCGCTTCAAAAAAGAGGCTTCTGATCGTCTGGAAACGTTGATCGACGCCTCAGTGCAGGTCGGAACACTTTTCTGCGACGGTATCGGCGACATGCTCGCTTTTGATACCAGCCTCTCTCTCGATGATGAGCTTCATCTGGCATTCAATATTCTTCAGGGTGCAAGGGTGAGGATGACGAAAACGGAATTTATCTCCTGTCCGGGTTGCGGCAGAACCTATTTTGAGCTGGAGAAGGCCACGGCCGCCATCAAGCTGAGAACGGTCCACCTGAAAGGACTGAAGATTGGTATTATGGGTTGTATCGTTAATGGCCCTGGTGAGATGGCCGATGCCGATTTTGGGTATGTAGGCGCTGGAAAAAACCGCATCAGCCTCTATGTTGGCAGGGAGTGCGTTGAGGAAAATATTTCGGAAGAGTATGCGGTAGACCGGCTTATCAATCTGATCAAAGAGCGGGGAAAATGGGTTGAACCACCATGTTGTTTACCCTGATTACAGGGGCTTCCATGGGGATCGGTGAAGCCTTTGCCCGTGAATTTGCCCGTAGAGGTCACAACCTGGTGCTTGTTGCCCGTTCAGGTGACCGGTTACAGGCTCTTGCTGAAGAGTTTCAGCGCCATAGGGGTGTTGAGGTGCTGGTGTGTGTCGAAGATCTGGTTGATGCTGAAAGCCCTGCCCGGATTTATGCATTCTGCCGGAGGCAGTCGGCGGATGTTGACATGCTTGTCAATTGTGCGGGACTTTCCCGAGCAGGTGATTTCGATGACATGCCGCTTGAAAAGCTTGAGGAGATCATGATGGTCAATATGCTGGCAATGGCCCGCCTTACCCGACTCTTTTTGCCGGATATGATTGCAAGGAGAGGAGGGAGTATTATCAATGTAGCCTCTCTTGGCGCTCTTCAGGGCGTTCCTGGTCTTGGACTCTATTCAGCAACAAAGGCATTTATTCTGACGCTCAGCGAAGCACTTTATGCAGAACTGAAAGGAAAGGGTATAAAGGTTGTTGCGCTCTGCCCCGGTTTTATCAATACCGGTTTTTTTGAGCGAGCCAGTCATAACAGGGCAAACCTCCGCCTGCCGATGTCTGAAACTGGCGTGGTCGTCGAAGCGGCAATCAAGGGCTTGAAAAATAATCGTTTACGGGTATTTCCAACGTTGATTGACAGGGTGCTTGTCTTTTCACAAAGAGTGGTTTCGAGAAAAATCGTGATATGGCTTGCGGGTTTTCTTGCAGCAGTGGACGATCGTTGAGAAATTAATTCTTTTTTCTTTGTATATCCGAAATCAGTCATTATATTACCAGCCCTGTTTTTTGAGTGGGCTGCTGGTGTAGCTCAATTGGTAGAGCAGCTGATTTGTAATCAGCAGGTTGCGGGTTCGAGTCCCATCACCAGCTCTGAATGTTATGGGTAGGTAGCGAAGTGGTTAAACGCAACAGACTGTAAATCTGTCGACTCTGT
>CAIJWE010000086.1 GCA_903824295.1 uncultured Chlorobiaceae bacterium | reverse complement strand
CCGAATTACAAGCCCCGCAGATGGGTGGTAGAAGTATCTCACTCATGGTTCAATCGGTTCCGAAAGATTCTTGTGAGATTTGAAAAGCTTAACGAACGATATGAGGCATTGTTGTTTATGGCGGCATCTATCATAGCACTTCGAAAAGTTGGCTTTATTTACGAATAAGCTCTTAAAAGCCGGGCCCTGCGAGTGTGGCTTCATTTCATATCAACTTATTGGTCGGGAAACCTATTGAAAACCTAACATACTACCTCGTTTTTAATATATATGAAGAAAAGGGGAATGTCAATAACTGGACTTGCTATATTTTCACAACCATCACTGGAAGCCCTACCCTAACTGACGCGATTTAAGCCATCAAACAGCTTGTCAATTATTGTATACTGCATGCAATGCCTGAGATCAGCCATGCACCGTCGTCATACCATCGTTCATGAACACTGACCGATAACATCTGCAACAAAACTCTCGATTCTGATGCATAACAATCATGAAAAAAACATCGAAGCCGTAACGAAAATGGCACTGCAGTTCCTTGCTGAAGCAATCGGGCAATGCCCGGCTGGACTCGAAAGCAACACGAACAGGGATATCGTTTTTGCTGTACTTGGTTTCCAATACGGTGCCATACAGAGTGCCGCTTACGTTGCCGGTCTCGGCGAGGACGCCACTGCCGGTATCGCAGAAGATGTCGTCCAGAGAATCAACGGAATGGACAAGGATACCGTGTTGAAATTTCTTGCCCTGATGCCGACGCTTGCCGAAAAAGAGTATCCCCCGATCGGTGTCGGCGGCAAAGCCATTATCGGTTTTTACAATTCAGCCACTGACGAGGAGAAATTGGCAACAACGGCTTCGCTACGGGAAATCCTCCGTCAGATTGATGAAGCGTAAATCCTGAATCGAGCAACATCAAGGGAGCACTCAGTCAATTACAAAACAGAAGATACTCGTTGCAGAAGCTTCAGGCTATTTCATCAAGCATCCAATACAGCGTCTTCCAGCCGACCGCGTACTTCAACGACATGCGCATGTTCATCTCCTTCGCAACAAAATTGCTTCATAATGTGTTCATTTTATCGTTGCAAGCTCATAGCCTTTTTATGTTAAGCTCCACAGGTTATGCAATTCCCTCACGCACTCTTCGTCTACCATGAAGAGCAGAGCCACAGAGAAAAAATATTGGAGAAACGCTATATTAATTTTGTGAATGGTATTGATATCAGGCACTGAGTCAGTTACAAATTCAGTTCAAGCAAAACACTCTGGTCATGACTGAACGCAAATCGAACTCACTTCTGATCAATTTCCTGATCTCCATCCTTGTCGTGGCGGGAGTGCTGTTGCTGCTATTTTCGCTTCCCGTTGCAGCACTGTTGCTCAAAGAGCTCTTTTTTGAAAAAACGGAGCCTGCGCAATATTTTTTATGGGTCTACCGGACATTCACACTCATCATTTCACTTGCCTTCATCCTTTTCCTGTTCCGCCAGATCGGCAGACTCATATCCATCATCATCAGAACAGGGCTCATTGTGGACATCGGAAAAAAGAGCACAATCGTCTCACTGCTCATCACCTTGTTGCTCTTCCCCAAGTCTGCGGCCACCACGCTCACGCAATTCACCACTCTCATCATTATCTTTTTCAGGCAGATCCTCCATGCCTCGTGGCTACTCATCATGAGCCCTGAACCAGATACTAAATCCGGCATATTGATCTCTGACTTCATTACCCTGTGTCACCGTAACGCTCTGGGATTTATCAACCAGTTTACCCGCGAGGTTACGCAAATGATAGGTCAACTGCCATTTGCAGAGGCATTCCTTGTTTTCGGTGTCTGGATACTGATCTCCCTCGCCATGGGGCTGATAATCGACAATGACAAGCAGCTTTCCATCAATTTTCCCGACATCAACCCCAGAAGCCTTCTCATCCTCTCGTTCATACAGAATAACCGGGACCGAATTCTTTTTGGCGCTATTCTCACCTTTTCACTTTTCCTTTCGGTATCGGCCATGATCGCCGTTCCATACGTCTCTCAGAACTCCCAGAAGTTCAAGTACGACCCGGATTACCTGAACAAAAGCCTCGACACGTACCTGATAGAAGAGACCTTTCTGAACGATGAACTCAAAGCGCATGCCGCCGACAGCCTTGCCTATGAAAAGCAACTGGGAGGATGGCTCACCGTTTCTGCCGATTCGCTTGAAACAATCTCCGGCCGTCCGTTACCTCAAAACATCAGGCAGCAATGGAAACTGCATATATCAGCCATCCGCGGGTTGGTGAAACAGGCAGTGAGCAATGATCATGGACAGATCGTGAAAATCGAGGAGTTCAAAAAACAGATACTTGCACGCCAAAAAAAAGAGAGTCACATGCTGTCTGAAAATTTCCTGCTCACCAGCAACTCCCTGACCAACAGCGACGAAGCAAACGAGTATTTCAAAAGGCTCGTCTGGTGGTTTTCGCAAGAGTCGGACAACTTGAAAACCGTACTTGACGACGCATACAACAATCTGAATTACAACGCATCGTATCAGAGTTCGATGTTCTCAATTCTCCGCAGCAGCATCGAAAACGAAACAGCAAAACTGCAGCAGTCGAGAACCCAAGACCAACTCTACCTTATGGATACCGAGAATATTAAAATCGCGCTGATGCAGAGAAAGAACGATATTGAAAGCGCGTCGTTCAGGCACACCTCGATCCCAATGCCTTCCGTGCCAAAAGCCGGCATGAGCTGGGGAATCTTCGGGCAAATTGCCCAATGGCTTCTGGAATCAAGATCATACGAGCTCGCAATTCTGACCGGCATGTTTGGGTTCGGCCTGTTTGGCGCCTCGATATCCACCCTCATCCGCTACCAGGAGAGCGAGCGCTCCGTGTCGATGGGCTACCGGATCATCATTAAAGGCCTGAGCGCAGCCGTCCTTCTCTTTCTTTCAATCATGGGCGGCACCGCATTGCTCGGCATCGAAACATCCAAACCGAACGCATACACTCTTTTCTTTCTGTGCCTTGTCGGCTCAGTTTTCAGCGATACGGTCTGGGACTGGGCAAAAGGCAAGTTGCTGAGTATTGAAAGCAAACCGACTGAAACAAAAACCTGACGTAATTCATTTTTCAGTTAGCAGTTTGCGCGGGCATCAACCGCCCTTCAGCAATCAAACTGACAATGTATTCGCCAGAGAGAGCAAGACTCTTTTCGATAATCCGCCGCCCCATGCAGGAGATAAAGCAACTCCATTCCCGGAGAAATCCTCTCCCGACCTCGAGTCGGTGACGATCCCGGGGTTTTTTTATTTTCCCTATTATGCTCGAAAGCGAACTCTTTTCTTACCCTTGTGAGGCCTTAATCTACGTCAACTCCCACAATTTCCATTTATTTTCCAGATTTTACCAACCGCCCGCGACAGACCATCTGCCGCACAAACCTCCACGGGAAATCAAATAAAACCATCTGGCACAAGGTTATAAAAGGTAGTAACAAGTATTACCTTGCACTAAAAGGAGATTCAATTATGTCACAGACAAAAGGCGTCAAATTAAACGACACCACTCAGCAACGGCTTGCTGCTTTGGCTCGTATCCGCGACAGGTCGCCACACTGGCTCATGTGCAAAGCAATCGAAATATTTTTGGAGCGCGAAGAAAACTACGAGCGGGAAAAACTCGAGGATATGGAACGTTGGGAACATTATCAATTAACGGGCGTGGCTATCCCACATGAAAAAGCTGCTGCATGGCTTGAAAATCTGGGAGAGGGGAAGATGACGCCCTGCCCCAAATAAAATGGCTTCCAGAGGCATTAGTCGATGTTGAGCGGCTTCATGCGTTTTAAGCTCGAAAAAAGCCCCGATGCGGCAGCACGGGCAGCAAAGGCTATCTTGGACGGAGCGGGTTTTCTAACATCATTACCAGACATTGGGCGTCCAATGGAGGATGACACTGGCAGACGTGAATGGGTCGTATCTTTTGGGGCTGGAGCATTTGTTCTGCGCTATATGCGGGACAAAAACGATACGGTTGTTATTATTCGTGTCTGGCACAGCAAAGAAAATAGAACTTAATCTGGTTTTCCAGTAGGCAACAATGACATCGAATTTCTGAATTTGCCCTGTGGGCGCATCCCTCCATGTAATCAACCCCATGTGTTCTTTTACGGCGTCAGCCGAAAGCCGATAAATCTCCGGAACATCTTCAAAAAAGGAAAGCTTGAACAGGGATTCGTATCTGTAAAATTTGCACATACTGCACACGAAGGAATAAACGGGGGCACGTCCGTGAAAAAAAAAGAATAGCAGTCAGCTTGCTTATTGCCATAACGATAAATCTCATTAATCAATAAAATGGGCACAACAGACGATTATAGTACTGTGCGTATTCTTGAAAACATCAGAAAGGCATTGCATGTTTTCGACAGCACAGAGTAATCACTCTCCAATAACGAGCAGGCTGTCCGGATTCAGAAAAAAATTCAGGAGTTTGAACCCAGGATTCTCTCTTTTAAAAAGCATTCCAGCCATCCACTTATCATCTCAATGGTTTCCGGCAGATATCAGGAAATATGCGCTTCCTATCCACCGGATTGCGTGTACTGGAGAGCTGAAAAAAGAGGATTGCACTGTTTGAGACGAAAAAAGAGCTGAATACCGCAAAATTCATTCTGTCCAGACTCATCTGACAGACTCGATAAATTTATGGTTCACTGCAAATAAACTTCAGTACCGTTCTGACATGGGTTTCTTTCCTTCAGCTTGAAAATAATTCCGTCTAACAATGGTGTAATAAAAACAGCAAACCTGGATAAATTTCCCGTCAAAGTAGCACTTCTCGTAAACATGGCTGAAGAAGATTTTTTATAACAATGCATTAACCGCGTATTTCAAAATAGATGCTCATGCTCGCGTCGCATATACATCGCAAAACCAGTATAAACGGCGTTAATTTCGACAGACTCACTATACTTTGGCTGTATTTGAGACAAAAAGAAAAAGCCTGTAAGTTATTTTCTTACAAGCTTTCATTGGTGTGGACGATAGAGGATTCGAACCTCTGACCTCTACAGTGTAAATATCACACTGAGGCTATATATCATTGACATAAAAAGAGTTACAGGACTGTTAAAATTTTCGTGTAACATACGCGTAACAAAATTTTTATCACTATCGATCAAGAAATAAAAACAACGATTATGCTCCCACCTCTGGTTTTTCATGACTACTCCGCCATGAATCCGGAGCAATCCAATGGTCCTGAAAAAATCGCTTTGCCCTGAGCGCTTCCACAGTTGGAGATAGAAATACCTGCACCTGCTGCACCACATCAGCAAACGAGGCCGGCAGGTATTCAAGACCAATACGTTTTCTGAAGGCATTCCATTGCACCTGCTTCTCCTCAATGAAATCTCCGGAAAATATTTCTTTCATCTGGACGAGCGTTGTT
>CAIJWE010000085.1 GCA_903824295.1 uncultured Chlorobiaceae bacterium | reverse complement strand
GTCAAGCCACTGAGTGTGCCACCGGATACAGTAATGTCGGATGCATCAAAGGTTGCAAGAGGATTTTCGCTGAAAGTAAAGCTGATGGTGGCTGTCTCACCGCTTTTCAGAGCACTTTTATCGCTCGTAATGGCTACCGTCGGGGCAAGCGTGTCGATCGTGATCGACGGTGTTGTACCGGCACTACCGTCATTCCCTGCTGCGTCAACATAGGAGGCATTAGCCACCGTAATGCTCGCAGAACCAGAAGCAAGACCAGCCGTCGGAGTGAAGGTTGCCGTACGGACAAGACCGGAGCCACTCAAGGCACCAAGGGTACCGCCAACGACCGTAATATCTTCCGCGGCAAAACTGGAACCAGGATTTTCGCTGAAAGTAAAGCTGATCACAGCCGTCTCACCGCTTTTCAGGGCACTCTTGTCGCTCGTGATCGCTACCGTCGAGGCAAGCGTGTCGAGCACATAACTTTGGCTGGATGCCGCACCTGCGTTGCCTTGTGCATCGCGAACTTCAAGCTTGATGGCACTGCCACCCGAAAGGGTCGCTCCATCCCACGAAATTGCCGTACCACTGACCTTGGGTGTAATATCGCTCCATGTCACACCATTGTCTACCGATCCAAAAAGTTTTTCAGTTGCACCAAGTGCAGTGCTGAGTGTGCCGGTTATAATCTGTGCCGCCTCTCTGGTGACAAAATCAGTGTTGCTCGTACCGGTATCGTTACTGATATCGAGATTGCTGATAGTTACATTCGGGCCAACATTGGTAATGGTAATTGAGGGGGTTGTGCCGGCACTGCCACTGTTGCCTGCCGTATCAGCGTAGCTCGCATTGGCAACCGTAACGCTCGCAACACCACTGGTGATCGTTGGCGTAAAGGTTGCTGTACGAACAAGGCCTGTAATGGTCAAGCCACTGAGTGTGCCACCGGAGACAGCAATATCGGATTCTGCAAAGCTTGAACCGGGATCTTCGCTGAAAGTGAAGCTGATCGTGGCCGTCTGGCCAGAAGGGAGTGTGCTTGTACTGCTGGTAATAGCTACCGTTGGAGCAAGCGTATCAATGGTGATTGAAGGCGTTGTGCCGGCACTGCCCGTGTTGCCAGCACCATCGGTGTAGCTCGCATTGGCTACCGTAATGCTCGCAGAGCCGGAACCGAGGCCAGCCGTCGGCGTAAAGGTTGCCGTGCGGATCAAGCCGGTAGTGGTCAAGCCACTAAGTGAGCCACCGGATACAGCAATGTCGGATGCCGTAAAGCTCAAACCAGGATTTTCGCTGAAGGTAAAGGTGATGGTGGCTGTCTCGCCAATTTTCAGGGCACTCTTGTCGCTCGTGATCGCTACCGCCGGGGCAAGCGTATCAATGGTGATTGAGGGGGTTGTACCTGCTCCGCCCGTGTTTCCTGCAGCATCAGTGTAGTTCCCGCTGGCAACGGTAATGCTCGCTGCACCGGATACAAGTCCTGCCGTCGGAGTGAAAGTTGCCGTACGCACAAGGCCGCTGGCAGTCAAGCCACTGAGTGTGCCACCGGATACAGCAATGTCGGATGCATCAAAGGTTGCAAGAGGATTTTCGCTGAAGGTAAAGGTGATGGTTGCGGTCTCACCAATTTTCAGGGCACTCTTGTCGCTCGTGATCGCTACCGTGGGAGCAAGCGTATCGATCGTGATCGACGGTGTTGTACCTGCTCCACCCGTGTTTCCTGCAGCATCAGTGTACTTCCCACTGGCAACCGTAATGCTCGCAGCGCCGGAACCGAGGCCAGTCGTCGGGGTAAAGATTGCTGTACGGGTCAGCAGGCCGGTAGTGGTCAAGCCGCTGAGTGTGCCACCGGAGACAGTAATGTCGGATGCATCAAAGGTTGCAAGAGCATCTTCGCTTAAGGTAAAGGTAATGGTGGCCGTTTGGCCTGCTCTGAGAGCACTTGCACTGCTCGTTATCGCTATCGTCGGGGCAAGCGTGTCGATGGTGATCGAGGGAGTTGTACCGGCTCCACCAGGGTTAAGTGCAGCATCAGTGTAAGTCCCACCGGCAACCGTAATGCTCGCAGCACCGGAGTTCACACCCACCGTCGGCGTAAAGGTTGCTGTACGGACAAGGCCGGAAGTGGTCAAGCCGGTCAGGGTACCACCGGATACCGCAATGTCGGATGCCGTAAAGGTCGCAAAGGGATCTTCGCTGAAGGTGAAGGTGATGGTTGCTGTCTGGCCAATTTTCAGTGCACTTGCACTGCTCGTGATGGCTAAGGTCGGTGGCGTGGTATCCGCCGAAGCATAAGAGAGCTGGATGGTCTTGTCCGCAAAAACCAGTGTTTCAACACTTTTGAGTGTAAAGGTAAAGAATTTGCCGCCAGTGCTTGTTCCGGAGACGACAATAAATCCATTGACATCGACAGGTTTTATGGTAAACCCTGTGCTTTTATAATTTGCACCATACGACCCAAAGCTATTAAACGTCAAGGTGTCATTGCCGAGACCACCATCAAAATAATAGGTAGAGCCAGTAGCAGGCTTTGAGCCTGTCGTGCCGAAGAGGTTAAACGAATCAACACCAGCGCCACCAGTTGACGTATACGTATATGCCATAATATTTTCCCGTATTGGTTAATTATATGTGTAAATTTCCGGTATTTCTAAACTCAAATAAGCCTTTAATGAAAAAAGCGAACAGTAACAATCGTGAACAATTAAACAGTGAAAAACATTCCTTAATGGTAGCGCTTTCAATCTTAAAGCGATATTAACCCCGACTTAAATTTTGCATAAAACACAAAAAAAAGAGCACTCCCGGATTCAAAACTAATGGATACCTTACCACCAAGCCTGAGTCATCTTTAAAAGCTTACACAGAGGAATAAGTGAAAATCATTACTTAATGGTAACGCTTTCAATCTTAAAGCGATATTAACGCCGGCTTAAATTTTGCATAAAACGCAAAAAAAGAGCAACTCTCGGCTTCAAAACAAATGGATACCCTGCCATCGAGCCTGTGGCATCTTTAAAAGCTTTTAGAGAGGTCTAACGGTAAAGAGGATATGATACGATCTGAAGGTGGACGCTGAGAAACATCCGCGAAATCGATAAAAACAAAGCCCACGACAGGCAATAAAGAATGTTGTAGCTTCAGCAAAAAATCAAACTTGCCAGTTCCGACCCCTCTGGGAGAAGTGCCGGATAACTGGCAAGCCCGATTGAACAAATCAACAGCCCTTAAATCTCCCGTGAGAGGCCAAACTGGAAAAACGAGGCATTGAATGGCTTCAGTCCAGCGTCACCACCACCGGTCATGCACCACTCCGCACGCTGCTTATAGCTCTCGTACTTGAGATCGACCAGCCAATCCTTGGCAATCCGCTTCGACACCTTGACACCGAGCGTCAATGCACCGAATGCTGAGAGACGCTGGTCAAAGGAACGAAATCCCGGATTGGTGATATAATCCGGTAAAACAAGAGGAGATGGCCGATAAAAATCTGCCGCCGTCTGGGAAGAGAATCTCACTGATGGGGTCACCGTCCAATCATTCGGCAGCGACTGCAGATATTCAAGCCCAAAAGTATGGGCGCGGATACCAAAGGAATCGGTGTAAAAGCGGTAGGAAAGATGGCTTGTGCCGTCAACTCCATCAAAATGGTGGTTCCAGCGGGTCATCACCGTCTTGCTCTCCCGCCAGTCCGGCCTGTAGTCAAAGGGCTTATAAGGATCGGTAAAATAGCCACTTCCCCTTGAATAGCCGACATTCAACTGCACAATATCACGCTTTGTCAAAATCTGCGTTACGCCAATCGCACCGGCAACCGTTCTCTTATCCTCGGTACGGCCCGCAAGCTCCCACTCCTCAATGTTGGCCGCAATGGAGTCAGCAGTATAACTGCCACCAAGGGTGAAAGTAGTATTCTTGTCCTCGGTTGACAGGCTTCCCTGCAAAGAGTATCCACGCGAGATATAGTCATTTTCTTCCGAATAGCTGGTGCCCGCTGTCAAACTTCCTTGTGAGAAGTAGCGGGTAACGCTCAGGTCACCGGCATTGCGATACTCCCTGATTTTTGAAGCACCGGAAACCATCTCCGGGTTACTCGTACTGTACATCTCGGGGGAAGCCCCGGTAACCGAATCATAGGTGTATGAGGTGCTGATTGACCACTTTCCGGCGATCGGCACCATGGCTGAGACCGTAACGGCATTGACACCAATACGATCTTCATAAACTGGTTGATTCTCCTGATAGTTCAGGTATTTAAAGGCAACAATGCCGCGCTCCGGCGCCGCTTCTGCAAAAGCAGTGTTCGAGAAGGGCAGAGCCATGGCAGCAGCAAAAAGCGCCGCGCCGAGGGCATGAGTTTTTTTTGTCGGGAGTGATTTCATAAGAGTATCATGAAAATTAATATTCAGGTTAATTGCAACCGCAGCCACCACCACCTACTCCGGCACCACCGGAAGCGGCCTCTTTGCTGCTGTAGATATGCTCAGTGTATTTATTATCAAGCGGATCGCCCTCAAAGGTCATCTCAGGCCTGGCGAGCGTCTCTTTTTCCCAAGGCTGAACCGCTGGCCCGATTGAGCAACCTGACAATGCAAGCATCAACAATAAAAGTGCGTAACCGGGTTTGAGCAATACATTTTTTTTCATTTTTTTGCCTCCAGTGCAGCTTTGATCTCTTTTTCAAGTTTTTCGCGATCAGCCTCTTTAAACCCCAAGTGCTGAAAAATAACTTTGCCATCCCTGCCCACAAGGAAACTGGTCGGCATACCCTTGACCCCATAATTTTTTGGTGTCACACCCTTTGACTCAAACGCAACGGCAAAGTGGGCCGGAGTCTGAGCAAGAAATTTTTTGGCATCCTCGGTTTTGCTGTCGAGATTGATCCCGATAATCTTCAACCCCTGTGCCCTGTATTTATCCTGCATGGCGTTCATCCACCCGAATGACTGCTTGCAGGGGCCGCACCATGATGCCCAGAAATCAACATAAACAACCGAGCCCGCCGTGCTCGAAAGCTCTACCGTACCCTGCACTCCCGGCAGGCTGAAATCAGGAGCCTTGCTCCCTGCCTCAAGCGCATAAGATGTGGCGTTGCAGCTCAGACACAACAGGGAAGAAAAGAGCAGCGTCTTAAGGGTTTTCTTCGGAAAAATCACCATAGTCGTAGGGTTTTGATTAAGAAATGAAGCAGAGAGAGCCGTTTATCGCAATATGGACAGAGAGCTTGCAGGCATCCCGGACTTAATTTTCAACTTTTATGTTACGCAATAAAAGCTTAAAACGCTATTAGCTGATGCTTAAAATTCACTTAAAAATCAGAGAAGGTTGATAACAAATATAGAGCAAAAAGAGAGAGGCATGCCCATACACGATGAACATGCCTCTCTTTCGGAAACAAGCTTTCCGCAGAATTCAGGAGAGCTGCATCAACAGTTGATCAGAAGGCCGCTGTAAGAGCCAGGGCAAAGGTGTTTTGATTGACCTTACCTGTCTGCTCCAATTTCCCTTTCTGAAAAATGGTGTAGGTACCGGTCAACGAAACTGCCGGAGAAAGCCAGGCAGAAATCGACGGTCTGATTGTCGGCTGATGGGTGTCCCCTCTTGAAGCAAGCACCGCATATTTCGCAGCATTTGCGATGTCAGCATAGGCTACCTTTGCAAAAAGCCATGGATAGATAAAATAGCCCGCATCAATCTGGAAGTTATCCAGCTTCAGATCACGGTCGCGACTGTATGCTGCGCCAACGAGGAAACCATCGTAGGCTCCCTGGACATCTGCACCATAAACCAGTGTCTCACCGGCATAATTTCCGGTAAACCCTGTAGGATTGAGGGTGGTGTTGAACGAACTCTTGGCATAAGAGAGACCGGCACCAAACGTCAACTGGTTGTCAAGGCCGTTGTAGGCGTTGCCGAGATCTCCATTGGCTCCGCTGAGCAGGCCTGCACCGATCACCTTCAGCTTGCCACGAACATAGAGAATATCGTCAATGCTATTTTTTGTTGCCACGGGCACAGGCAAAGCAGTTTGTTTTGCACCCATGCTGGTACCTGCGACGATGGAGTAGCCACCGGTTTCGCCTCTGGTGAAGTTCAGCTCAAGATAGGTTACCGGCTGAGGCATAACCGTGTTGACGTTTACAACGCCACCTGCGCCAGTGCCGTTCCATGCAGAGTTGCCTGCAGGGCTGAAGCTGTTACCAAGAGCAAGGTTCAAACCGGGAGAGAACTGCCAGACGGCCCTTACACTGTGGGTAATAGAGGTCTCAAGAGTGGTTGTACCTTCATCCGTTTCACCACTGTTGCCGCCAAATCCGGATATCTGGCCAAATACCGTCAGGTTGTCACCGACTGAAGCACCATAAAAAAGTGATGCGGTAGGAATTCCAATGGTAAACTCTCTTCCCGCGTTGTCCTTCGCTAAAGTACTCCCGTGTGTCGCATCTTTAAAGTTGAGAAGGGTGCCAGTGAGCGCAACGCTTAACGGGTCAAACTGGGGGTACGATCCTGAGTTGGGAGCAAACGGAAACTTCTTGTCCCAGTCAGCCGTACCGATCCGGATCTGCTTCTGACGGGTGAATGCTTCGTCGTTTCCACCAGGCAGACGGTAGCCATTGTTTTTGAAGGCTTCACCGACAGCATTCCTCTGCGGCATGCCGGAGTGGCACATGTAGCATGAGGTATTGTACTTTCTTGCCCAGGACGGTATTGCTGAACCCTCTGTGCTCCAGAACAGTGCCGGAACCATACAGACAGACACAATACCTGCAAATGTCGTTTTTTTCATAAGCCGACTACTCCATGTTTTTGATTGAATTGATTGCTTTTTTGCCAACAACGGTATAAAAAAACAAGGATATGCATCATAAGCAAATCCCCTGGTGACACGACTCTTCGTTGTTAGCCAAACCAACATTGAGTAACAGCCCGAGAAACGCATCATAGTTAATTTTATTTAATTTTTATTTATTTTCCAAATTTTTAAAAAAAATAGACAATAAATGACAAAAATACCATCATTTACATGAGAAAAAAAATGCATTACTACCAGTGGGGCAGGTATAGGGAAACAGGAGCAGGCTAACAATTGTTAACCGCACGACGACAAAAACCAATCGAAAAAAAAGAGAGGGAGAAGTTCCACAACCATAAAAAGAGCCTCCAACAAGCACTCTTTTGACTGTTTCAATTGTGTTGAACCCAGCGTAAGATAGGAAAATTAATTTTACGCACAAACCTGTTCTTTTCCCGCTCAAGAGTGGTTGTGATGCCTCCATAAAAAAATGGTCACCACTGCCATTTGTGAAACTCTCGTTGCTCTCTTATATTTTGATGGCATAAAAGGGAGTTTTTCACTTTTATGAACAGAAATGCGTCGCCTCTCTCTCCCGGACTTTTTTCGGCCGATGAACGAATAGCACAAGCTTGTGGTATAATGACAACTGCTGCCATTGTGCCGGGTGATGCTTTCGTATCTGGTGGGGTGTGTCGTTTCAGGAATCGATTCCCGTTCACATTTATTTATAATCACAATTAACAAGGTCTCTTCCAACAGGTAGTCATTATGGCCAATCTCCCTCGTCGCTTGTTTCAGCCTCCCTGGGAGTTCAGGGAGTCCTCTCTTTTTACGGCATTCGTCGTCATTGCTGGTTTTATCATGCAATACGCTGCGTCAGGCAAAGGCGTTCCCCAAGCCCATTTGCCCTACAATGCCCTCTTTCTTGCTCTCTTTGCTGTTGCGATCATCAGCGCGGGAGTCGCGTTCAGGGACAACGCATTAGCCAAATGGCTGGGAGGAATTCCACTCGGCCTCTGCCTGATTTTTGCCATTGCGCTCCTCTCTCTGATAGGAGGTGTTGTGCCGCAGACGGCGGTTGAAGCTGGCTCACTGCCTGCCATGCTCGCCCTGAACCAGATTTTTTCAAGCTGGCCCTTTGCGCTCACCGTGCTGCTCTTTCTCGTAAACCTTGGCCTTTCGCTCTCGTGGAAACTGCTGCCCTTCAAGGTGCAGAACATCCAGTTCATTCTGTTTCATGCAGGCTTCTGGATCGCACTTTCATGCGGAATTTTTGGCGCTCCCGACCTGCAACGCCTTGTCATGAAGGTCGATGAAGGGCAGGAAAGCAACATCGGCTACTCCATGAAGAGTGAGGCGCCGCAACATCTCCCTTTTTCAATCTTTCTGCACGACTTTTCGCTTGAAGAGTATCCGCCACAACTCTTTTTGTTTGACCCCGGCAGTGGCAAGCCCCTTGAGGAACTCTCAAAGGCCACAACCCTTGTGAAGAAAGGGGTTAAGGCATCATGGAAAGGAGTCACCGTTGAGGTGCTCGACTTTATCCCCTGTGCGCTCCCCGGTAAAAACGGTACACCAGAAGCGGCAGACCGCACCGCAGGAATTCCTTTTGCGAAGGTAAGAATCAGCGGCAACGAAGCACCCGCTGAGGGTTGGATCAGCACGGGCAGTCCCATGCTGAAGCCTTGGGCAGTGCCTTGTGGCAAACTTTTTCTGCTCATGACTCCGGGATCTCCCAAAGCGTTTCTTTCGGAGGTCACGGTGCATGATGGCGTGGGAACACAGACAAAGGCAACCCTTGAGGTCAACCACCCGATCACCTTTATGGGATGGAAAATTTATCAGATGGGATATGATCAACAATCCGGCAGATGGTCGCAGTACAGCCTGATTGAGGTGATCCATGACCCATGGCTGCCGGCAGTCTATCTCGGCTTTTTTATGATTATGGCTGGGAACATACTCTTTTTCTGGAATGGTATTAAACAAGCGGAGAGTGCATCATGAACGTTGATTTTACTACCGCAGCCAGAGTGGCCATTGCCTGCTGGGCCCTCGGTACGCTGCTGAGCATCCTCGGCAGGAGAACACCGACCTTGAAACCATTGGCCGTTGTGTTCTCGCTTGGAGGGTCGCTGGTCATGGGCGCCTTTATCGCTTTTTACTGGGTACTGCTCGACCGTCCGCCGCTCAGAACGCTTGGCGAAACACGGCTCTGGTATGCCGCGCTGATTCCGCTTGTGGGCTTACTGGTTGAGTATCGCTGGAAGATCGGCTGGTTGAAATACTACTGCATGGCTCTGGCCGCTTTTTTTCTCGGCATCAACATGCTCCATCCCGAAGTGTTCGACAAAACGCTGATGCCGGCCCTGCAGAGCCCCTGGTTTATTCCGCATGTCATCGTCTATCTGGTCGGCTACGTGCTGCTTGCAGCCTCCTCTCTGAGTGCAGTGCACAACGTATCACTCCAGATGAGGAAAAAAGAGAACAGTGCCGGAGAGTCGGTCTCACACTATCTGGCGCTGCTTGGCTTTGTACTGCTCTCTTTCGGCCTGATCTTCGGTGCGCTCTGGGCAAAAGAGGCGTGGGGCCATTACTGGACATGGGATCCCAAAGAGACCTGGGCCTTTCTCTCCTGGCTCGCCTATCTCGGCTATCTCCACGCCTGGCGCTACAAGATTGATCGCGCCAAGCTGCAATGGTATCTGGCCCTCTCCTTTGTCGTACTTCTGGTCTGCTGGTTCGGGGTCAACTACCTCCCCTCGGCAGCCAACAGCGTGCACACCTACTCGCAGAGCTGACAAGCTTATCGTCACGTCTGGCCCCGAAGTCAGGCGTGACATTCTTCTGCTTCACCCCGAACATCTACCGTCCCGCAAGGGTATTATCCAGTCTCACCAACCGCAATGATATTTTTTTTGAATCTTTTAAGTTAATTTTAATAATCCTTTAAGGATCGTCCTGTTAAGTTGTGAGCGAAAAAACAGGTATTGCATAGTGTATTCAAAACAACAACGCTTTAACAGGAACATTCCATGCAACAAAACATGAAAAAAAACACACTGTACGGGTTACTTATCCTGGTAATGGCCGTGGTAACATCCCTCACGTCAATGCCGGCACACGGAGAGTCCCTCCCTGTTGATATCGACGGCAATGCCTACAGTTTCCTGACCATTGGCAAAAAAATATGGCTGCGGGATAACCTGAACGTCTCAAGGTACAGAAATGGCGATCCCATCCGTCAGGCAAAAACCGATCAAGAGTGGCTTGATGCTGCAGCAAAAAAAGAGGGTGCATGGTGTTACTACAAAAACGATCCGGCGAATGCGAAAGAATACGGACGCCTCTATAACTGGTATGCCGTAAACGACGCACGCGGAATTATTCCATCAGGCTGGCATTTACCGTCCAAAGAAGATTGGATGGAGGTTGCAACCGTGCTAACAGGAAGTTCTCCTTCCGAAGAGAGCAAGTTACATGCACTCTCAACATGGCGTTACCCGGCTCTTGCAGTCGATAACTCCATCCATTTTCATGCAGAGCCAGGCGGCCTCAGAGGAACAGAAGAGATGGCATTCCTCTTTCTGGGTGAAAGCGCCTTTATATGGGCCTCTACAGAGCAGGCGACCAACCTTGCCTGGAATGCACAATTCGACTTTCATAACGCCGTCATCAACATAGCTGCCCAAGAAAAAATGACTGGCTGTGCTGTACGCTGCATCAAGGATTGACAACTCTTTCCGCTCTACAATTACTGTGCCATTGGGGAGAATCCTTCTGGATTGTCCCCGTGACCGGTCTTCTCAATCCCTGTGACGGAAAAGGAACCAGAACGTCACTTTCCGATGCAGAAAGTATAATAAAAGATTTATTTAACTATAATATAACAACTTAAAGACACCCTAAAATCTTAATAACAATATAATAGCAACAATAACACCGCAAGAATAAACCAAAAACCAGCAAATAAGCCAAGCTCATCACCCGGCTCTCCCCCCCTGTCAAACAGGTCGATTCCTGCGCACTGGTTACTATTATAATATACTCATGCACCCCATCGTGCTCTCCTCATCTCGCCGTAATCCAGAACTGACGGGATCATCCAATTCCCCCTCGACCACCTCCAACACATCATCCCGCTCCAGCACCACTCGCGCCAACTGCCGCTCAATCTCCCAATGCAATGTCGGTGGCTAAATTTGATATGCCACAGCAGGGTAGGGTAAGTTAAAAGGAATTGGTTGACACCTTTAAACAGTGATTTTAGAGTGAATTTGGATTGCAGTTTTCTAAATAAATTTGTAACATAGATAAAGTATGTTGTAAGTTCTGAAAAAAAGCAGCTAAAACAGAACATGAACAAAGATCTTGAAGGGGAGTGAAGTGCCCGTTTTTACAGGGGAAGCTTTTTTTTGAATTTTTATTTATTACATTACAGATTATGTCTGAAGTCTTAACAGCTTCTAAGAACTTTAAAAATAAGGAGATGTCATGCCAATCAGCCTAAATACTGATTTTAGCCTTTGGCATAGGAATGAGAAAAAAAAGGCGGATAAGCGAAAAGAGGTCGTAAAAAAAATAGTTTCTGCTTTTTCAAGGGGTAATACAAGGTTGCAAATTGGTGATTACGTTACTAAGGCTGAAAAAAATGCTAGACTTAGTCAGTTGGTAAAGAGGTTTAGTAAAGTTTAGTCTTTTAACAGTGACCTAACCAATAACTACACCTTATCCGAAAACATGAGTGCCATATACTCATCACTAAACTATAAAATCAACCCTAAAACAAGTTTGATTACCGGTTTGAGATATGAATACACCAATACTGTTTTAAATACTGTAACCCAACCTGGAATCATTGACAGGCATTATGGTAAGCTTTTCCCCACTCTGTTTTTTTCACATGAACTGAATGAAAACAATACACTTCAATTCTCATATAGCAAGCGCATTACCCGTCCTTCCTTTAATGAACTTGCACCATTTATTGTCTTTCAATCTCCCGATACCTATATTTCAGGTAATGAAAAGCTTCAACCTTCTTTAAGTGATAATTTCAAATCGGATTATAAACATAAATCTGTTTTGCTTTCATTCTCATATAGTATTGAGAATAACGCGATAAGACGTTTTCAACCCAGTCAGGATCTGGTAAAAAATATTCTGTATCTGGCCTCTCGGAATTTGGATAAAGTGACTACTGCAACACTGATG
>CAIJWE010000084.1 GCA_903824295.1 uncultured Chlorobiaceae bacterium | reverse complement strand
GTAGTTTGATCGTTTCATATCCTGAAAAGCGTAAGAGCATCTCCGCAGGGTCCAAAATAGACCGCTTTTGATTGTGGCGAGATTGTCAGATTTTCAAAAAAAAGGGGTTTTCTTTCAGGCACTACCTATCAAGCATATAATTCAGATGAAGAGGATCCGTGTGCTTTTGCGGAATATCCGGAAAATCAGGGCTTTGAAGTGTATGATCGGCTGAACGGTGTCCGACAGGCGGCAGCAAATATGGCTACCGTCATGCTTTGGCGTCTTTTAGAACAGCAAATGTTGGTGTTTCATACGCGTCAGGTGTTAACCATGCATGAAGAAAAGGCGGCTCGTGAAAATACGGAGGAGCGAAAAAAGCTGTTCCAGTTGGAAAAGTTTCATGCCCTACTTGATGCTGGTTGTTGCTCTATGAAATCATTGTCTGCATGGTCCAAAGTTAATGAGCTTCGTCTTGTTGCAAACAGCGTTAAGCATGGTTCAGGCCCATCGTCAGACGAGCTTTTTACAATTCGTACTGATCTATTGTACCCGAATTACGATACACAAGAGCACAATTCTCGGCCATTTTTACTCAGAAAACCGGCTGCCGGGGAAGATTTATACGTGACAGAAAAAGATATCGCAGCGTATTTCGAAGCCGCCATATCCCTCTGGCAAGAGTTCAGTAGCAAGATAGAGGAGCATTCGCAAAAGAGAGACAGCAGCCATTTCTCCTGATTCACCAAAGATTTGGTCTCCCTGTTGCTTTGGGAAATAATTGATCTCTTGGCTTTTCTCTGCATTTGATAATTTTACACTGATGCCATCCATCGTATAAAACGACAACATGAAAATACTTGCTCTCCACACTTGTGAAGCCGGGCCGCTTGACTTACAGCTCTTCCACTTTAAATACGATTGGAGCGGAACGATAGCGACCAATATTCTTTTCAGTGGCCCGAACGGCTGCGGAAAATCCTCTGTGTTGCGGGCGATGGCGGTGCTTTGGAGTGCTTTTGGGCAATGGCTGCATAGTCGCAAGACCCTGCCAAAAGGCAGTGCCTATCGTGATCGGTTGCAACTCATCACGCCACCTCCGTCAAAATATTGACAAACTCATCCGGGCGTGACCAACGCGAAATTGTTGACAATGGCTCTACCAGCCTGAAGTCTTCATCACTCCAGACATCAGAGGTGTCGTCAAACAGCGAGATAAAACTTAACCCTTCCGGGCCTGCGGCTAAATGATTCAGATCATACCACGCGGCAACGGTATGCTCAACAATTGGTCGGGCAGAAGAACGGTTCGAGGTTTTTAAGACAGAAACAAGGGAGCTGCGCAATGGAGACCTCACGTGAAAATCAATAGCCCATGCCC
Source organism: uncultured Chlorobiaceae bacterium (assembly GCA_903824295.1). Lineage (GTDB taxonomy): Bacteria > Bacteroidota > Chlorobiia > Chlorobiales > Chlorobiaceae > Chlorobium. The sequence continues at coordinate 12,069 of CAIJWE010000084.1, read as the reverse complement.
GGCCAGACCGTCCGGCAAGTTTTTCAAAACGGGTAAAGGGGAGCTTTTTGTCAGCGAGGCAATCTGCAACCTCATCAGTGATTGACTCGACTGTCCGTGTTTTAAAAGTGAACCAGAGGTCGGAAACTCTGACGGCTGCCTGGGCAACCCGTGTAACGACCATTGCGAACGAATCGCCGGGGCGACAACGTCCAAGAATCATCCCTCGATAGAGTTCAACACCGTGAGTAAGACAGGTGTCTTCGATAAGCTGCCGCTGCTTTGTTGATCGTTTGGAAGATGATGCTGACTGTGCATGGAGCCAGCGCACCGTTTCCGCAAGATCGGTTATCGTGACGGTATCCCCATCGGTTTTGCAGAAAAGGTCAATAGCGTCTCCATCCGGGTAAAGAAAGGGGGTTCGGATTCGCTGAAAATCTCCATGTTCAGTACAGGCAAATAACTCACCAATACCGGATTTTAAGCTGTCACATAGCGTTAGATCGTTCATAAAAAGAGCTCCTGCTGCGTTGATGGTAAAGGCTTCATCTCTCCATCGTGCTCAATGCTTGATTCTGTGCAAAACTGACTCCACACTGCCAATGGATCGGAAACCGGAGCAGTGATATCTTCAGGAACATAGGCGTTCTTGTCTCGATACTGTTCTGTCCATCGGTGCTTGTGTTTTTCACCGACCTGGATACGTTGTGGACTTTGGTTTATATGTCCTTTTCCCAAGTCCAGCCCGTAAATTCGGCCATCAGTCTGCAAGATTAAGGCGTAGGTTAATGCCATGGCCAAAGAATTATAGCTCCCTTTAACAAAAAGAGGCCACCCTTTTTCTGACTTTACTTCAGCTCGGAACTCAACAGAAGGAGAGTGATCTTCATCTTCCAGCCACTCAATATCCCCAATAATTTTTTTTTGACTTGTCCTCAAGAATCGAAGTGAAATCAGTGTCTGACAACGGCATCAACGCACCCTGTTTAATTTTTTCTTGCTCACGCTTAAAATATAGAGACATGCTGGGCCTTCTACAAAAAAACTTTGAAGTAAAGTCATGTTTTTCAGTAAGTGCGCACAAATTGAGATTCTGCGTGGCTTGACAGGTGGTCTGAAAGTGCGGCAGAAAATGATGGTTGCAACTGTCAAGTGGTTTTTCAAATGATACTCATCGGGAAATTATTTACAGAATAAGAATATTTTAAGTACACTATTTCGAACAGTACTTGCCACGCTTCCCTTAAGAACAGCGTACCAGGGTAAATCTTTTTCTTTATAAGCCTTACGGGTTTTTTGAATCTGTAAGGCTTTTTTATTTGCACCTATGCATTATCAAAAGCTCTCCATTCCGATTGATGCTCAAATTCAGCAACTGAAGTTGAGAGTTCTTCTGATTGCGGATGACTCTCTCGCTGAGCATTATCTTAAAAATATCAGCTATTACCGGCTTGCTGGTTATTGGTGGCCAATGCAGTCGGATAAGGTTAACCATGTTTTTAAACCAAGCAGCCGTTTTGAGGGCACAAGTTCCTGTCAAAACTCAAAACTTTGTTTGGGAAATATCCGACTGTAGATTTGAAGGCGTTGGATTGCATACACTTAACAAAGTAACAGATTCGAAGAGAAGAACACTCAAGAACTGCTAACTGAAGTAATTTCACTGCCTGTTGAAGATCGGGTGCTGATAGCAGATTACTTGCTGAAAAGCCTCAATCATGGTGAACCTGCTATTGAGAAAACTTGGGCAGAAGAGGCACAACGCCGGCTTGAGGAGTTGCGTTCTGGAATGGTTCAGGCGATTCCTGGAGATGTAGTTCTCAACAATCTGCGGAAACGCTTTCATCAATGAGGCACTCTTCGTGTTAAAATCCGCTAACCATGAGGATAAACTTTTTCTTATGTGATCGGCTTTCGATAAATAGCTCTTTCAATTAAGCGCATTTACTTCTTTTCACATTATTGGAGGCAGCAAATCATGCAAGTTGTAAAATGGGGTAACTCTCTTGCGGTAAGATTTCCTGCTCTGTTAGTGCAAGCCCTTGATCTGAAAGAAGGCGAAGAAATTGATCTGCAGCCTACAGGAGCAAAGGCTTTTGGTGTCAGTAAAAAGGAGCCAAACAAAGAGTTACTTTTGCGGCTGCACCAGTTTCGTGGACGATTGCCTGAAAATTTCCATTTTGACCGCCAGCAAGCTAATGAAAGGGACGATAACCAGTGAGCAAGCCGTTTATCGATAGCAATGTTGTCTTTGTATCTGTTGTCTGGTGACGCAGTCAAAGCCGATCGGTCAGAAGAAATACTTGCGGATGGTTGAGTCGTTAGTGTACAAGTGCTCAATGAAGTTGTATCGGTTTGCCGACGCAAGCTCAAGATGCCTTGGGAAGAGATTGAGGCTTTGTTGCTGGCAGTTAAAACGTTTTGTGACATTCAGCCACTGACTGTCACTTCTCACGAGAAGGCTATAGCGATTGCCAAGCGCTTTCAATTATCGTTCTACGATGCCAATATTGTTGCCTCTGCTCTCTTATCTGGTGCAGAGGTACTGTTTTCTGAGGATATGCATAGTGGCATGCTGATTGATGGAATCCGTATTCAAAACCCGTTTTGAATCTTCCGGGGCAACTGCACCACTCATTACGATCCCTCCCCGCATCACTCCTTCTTCAGTTGATGGGCCTCAGTAAAAAAGCGGCGGTAGCCTTGCTGCACAATCAAAAATGAGGTCACGGCTACAGCCCCCGTTATGGCGCAGAGTATGGCAATCTGGTATCGCACGGCGATGATGGGTTCTGTCCCCGAAAGAATCTGGCCGGTCATCATACCGGGCAGCGCAACGATTCCGGTGGCTGCCATGGTGTTGATGGTTGGGCGCAGGGCAGCACTGTAGGCATTCCGGATGGCCTCCCCGGCGGATTGTCGGGAAGTGGCGCCAAGAGAGAGGGCACATTCAATCTCTTCGCGCCGTTCATGCATTTCTGAAGAGAGCCGTTCGGCGGCAAGGCTTGCACCGTTCATGGCGTTACCGAAAATCATGCCTGCCAGAGGGATCAGATAGCGAGGGTCGAACCATGGTGAATAGCCGATGACCACGAGACAGAAATAGAAGGTTACCCCTCCGCAGCCAATGATGATGGAGCTCCCTACCACACGATAGAAATTTGGCATCCGTTTTTTGATGCGCGATCCCGCCACCTGAAGTGAGAAACCGGCCATGGCGAGCAGCATGAGCACGACCGGCAGCGGAGAATTGATGGCAAACACCAGATGCAGCAGGTAGCCGACCGCTATGAGTTGAACGACCATACGCATGGAGCTCCAGAGAAGCTGTTTTTCGTGTCCAATCTGCTGCCAGCGAGCAAGAGCCAGCGAAAGAAGAATCAGCGCGTAAGCGTAAACCAACTGGATCACATCCAGCGGAATGATGTGCGGAGTGTTCATGAGGATGATTTCTCAGGTTTTGCCAGAAAATTGCTGAATGCCGTCGTTTGCGGCTTTGCAAGCATTTGCGGGCCAACGCCCTGTTCTACAATTCGGCCCGCTTCGAGGTAGATCAGGTGATTGACGATATGTTCAGCAAGATAGAGGTCGTGGGTCACCACAATAATGGACAGATGTTCACTCTGGCAGATGTTGCTGAGAGTGCTGGCCAAGCGAGCCGTTGAAGGACGATCGAGTGCGCTGGTCGGTTCATCGAGCAACAGTACTTCTGGATGGTTGACAAGTGCACGAGCCAGATTGACTCGCTGTTGTTCACCACCGGAAAGGGAGCGGGCATCCCGATCCAGCATCTCCGCAGGGAGTTGAACGAGATCAAGCACACGGGTAATTTCAAGGCTTCCGGCTGAAGGCGGAGCCAGCTTGCGGAACAGGAAGGGTCGTTGCAGGTTTTCAAGGAGTGTTCCTTCAAACATAAAGGGCTTTTGCAGCACCATGGCAATTTTTCGACGCAACAGCAGCGGGTCTATGGTTGCAATGTTTTGTCCATTCAGTGCAATGGTTCCCGCAGAAGGATCGTCAAGGCGGTTGCACAGTCGAATCAGGGTGCTTTTGCCGCTTCCTGAAGCTCCGATTATTCCGGTTATTTCGCCCTGCCGGGCGGTAAAAGAGATCCGCTCAAGAATGACCATACTCGTACCCGCCGGGCTCAGCTTTGTTACCCCGACATCAATAAACTCAACAGAAGGGTCGGTGCCGGACTTTTGTTGCTGATGCATGTTCATCCAATAATCAGAGTAAATAAAAAAAATTTGTAATTTGAGGAGGTTTATACCTTGTTCTAAGCCTATCCTTGTGACGTTATACTGTGCCTCTTTTTAAGATATTGAATAAACAGATAGTATAGTGCCATGACCAAACGGCCGTTCCCGGAGTATCGAGGTAATGCATACCGGAAGCAAACCCTTACGGCACTTTATACGCCATGATAAAACCCAATACTCCCATGAGCCTGACCGAAACAGCAGAAAAGGCAATTGCCGCGTATGGCGGACGCGCGCTCTGGCAGAACGCCAAAACGGTTGAAGTTGAGATGAGTGCTTCAGGACTGGCGTTTACCCTGAAACGGCGACCGTTTTTCCAGCATGCCAGAATGGTTCTTGATGCTCACAGGCCATTTTCCTCCTTGACTCCGATTGGTCTCGATTCTGGTATCACAGGAGTTCTTGATGGTCCAAATGTCCGTCTGGAAAATAAACAGGGTCAGCTCATTTCGGAGCGCAGGAATGCGCGGGATTATTTCAAAATCAACAGAAGGCTGTTCTATTGGGACGACCTCGATATGAGTTATTTCGCCAACTATGCTTCATGGAATTACTTTACCCTTCCGGCGCTGCTGATGCGTGAGGATATCGTCTGGACGGAACTCGAACCGGGTCGGCTGGAAGCGCGCTTTCCGGACGCAATTCCCACCCACAGCCGGGTGCAGCAGTTCAGGTTTGACCTCCAGACCGGCCTCCTGATTCAGCACGATTATACGGCCCAAATCATCAGTCCGCTTGCAGCCGCTTCCAATGTGGTGCTGCAGCACGCAAAAAACAGTTCAGGTCTTGTTTATCCTTCAATAAGGCGGGTAACCCCTAAGGGGCCGAAAGGCAGGCCGCTTGGCGGTCCGGTCTTGATTTATCTTGAAATCCACGATTACAGGCTGATCATGTCTCACTCACAATCCGCTCAATCTGGTTGACCAGGTAAAAGGGGAGGTTACACTTGAATGTCCCACTTTAATACATGCTATGGTTTTATTACATCGAATAGTGTGTAAAAGAGTGGTTTGTCCTTGCTATTGTTTTGCATGATGTCATAATGAGTTTTCTTTCCGAATTGGTACTTTGAGCGAAAGGCTCTCCTGTATTGCAGGAGTTAATGTAACCTGTCAACGCATCAGCAAACAATAGAGTCATGGCAATTCTTGCAATCGATCAGGGAACCACAGGCACCACCTGTATCCTCTATGACGCTGAGGCTCAAATCATTGCGAAAGCTTACCGGGAGATTACCCAGTTTTACCCCAGGGCAGGATGGGTGGAGCACGATCCGGAAGAGATATGGCAAAGTGTTGTGCAGTGCGTCAGGGAGCTGAACGTGCATGACCTCCCGTCAATCACCGCCATCGGCATCACAAACCAGCGTGAGACCACTATGGTGTGGGATAAAAGAACCGGCAAGTCGGTGCATTCTGCCATTGTCTGGCAATGCCGCCGGACGAGCGACCTCTGCCAGCGCTATGCGGCGGAAGGGGAGCTGATCACGGCTAAAACCGGTCTTCCGCTCGACGCCTATTTCAGCGCCACTAAAATCCGCTGGATTCTTGACCACTATGCCGATCTGAATCCCGGCACCCTGCTGTTCGGCACGGTTGACAGTTGGCTGCTCTGGAAGCTGACCGGAGGCAACGTTCATGCTACTGATTATACCAATGCCTCCAGAACGCTGCTTTTCAACATCAGGGAGAAGCAGTGGGATGATGAGCTTCTGGCGCTTTTTGACATCCCGAAATCAATGCTGCCGGAGGTAAAAAACTCCATGCATGATTTCGGTCGTGTGACTGCCCTTGAAGAGCTTGCGGGTGTGCCGATTGCCGCTCTTGCGGGCGACCAGCAGGCGGCGCTTTTCGGTCAATGCTGTTTTGAGCCCGGGAGCATCAAGAATACCTATGGGACGGGCTGCTTTATGGTGATGAATACGGGCGAGACGTTTATCCGATCGCGTCACGGCCTCCTGACAACCCTCGCTCTCAATGCGGAGGGGCAGCCCTGCTATGTTCTTGAGGGTTCGGTCTTTATCGGTGGAGCGGTGATTCAGTGGCTGCGAGACGGCTTGCAGCTTCTCCGACATGCTGCTGAATCCGAAACGATGGCTCTGGAGGCGGGGAGCAATGGAGGCGTCTACCTGGTGCCAGCCTTTGTCGGTCTTGGAGCGCCGCACTGGAATATGGAGGCGCGGGGCACTCTTGTGGGGCTGACGAGAGGCACCAACAGAAACCATATCGTTCGTGCCGCGCTTGAGTCGATTGCCTATCAATCCTGCGATGTTTTCAAGGCCATGGTTGCTGATAGCGCAATCTCTCCGAAAACGCTTATGGTCGATGGCGGAGCGGTGGGTAACAACTTTCTCATGCAGTTTCAGTCTGATATCCTCGATCTTCCCCTTCAGGTGCCGAAACAGAGTGAATTGACCGCTCTTGGGGTGGCTTTTCTTGCAGGGCTGCAGAGCGGTGTGTGGTCGTCAACCGATGAACTCCGGGGGCTGCAACACCGGGAACGCACCTGCGTGCCCGCAATGGAGCCCGAAGCAAGAGAGGAGCTGCTCGCGGGGTGGCAGAAAGCGCTCCGCCAGACCCTCACCTTATAATAATAACAATCTTAACCAGTGAACAACTATGACACATTCCATTGAGCCTACTCCCGGAAGCGGTAAAACGCTGCGTTGTCCAATCTGCAGCCAGCAGTTCACCTGCTCTCTCTCCTCAACATGCTGGTGCTCTACCAGGAAGGTTCCGGCTGCAGTGAAAGAGTATCTTGCTGAACAGTATTCAAAATGTATCTGCAGCACCTGCCTCGACCGGCTTATCGAAGAAGCTGGTACTGGCGAAAGTGCATGATCGTTCAACTGCGTTGTCTGCACACAAAGAACCATGATTTTGCCGCTCCACTGAAAGGCTCGAAACTCAATTTTGAATTCAGTTGAATGGCAGTTGTTGATCATGTACATTGCGGTCAGCGTTGAAACAGTAAACAGCAAAACAGTGCCATGAAAAAGAAACGGATTACGATACTCGGGTGCGGATGGCTTGGATTGCCGCTTGCGCAGAAGCTTGTTGACGATGGCTATTCGGTCAAGGGTTCGACGACGAGAGAGGAGAGGCTTGAGGCGCTGCACGACGCAGGCGTTGAGCCTTGGCTTGTACGGCTCGACCCGGAGTTGACAGGCGATGATATTGTTGCTTTTTTGCAAAGTGACATTCTGATTATTAACATCCCGCCTCTCCGGCGTGAAGATATTGTTGAGTACCATATTGAGCAGTTCTCTTCACTTATTGATGCTCTCGGCCAGTCGCCGGTGCGTTCGGTGCTGCTGGTCAGCTCTACCTCCGTCTATCCGGCACTCAACCGAGAAGTTACCGAAGAGGACGCTGCTGATGCGGAATCTCTTGCCGGTCAGGCGCTGCTCCTTGTTGAGGAGATGCTGATGCAGGAGAGCGGATTTCAGACTACGGTGCTGCGCTTTGGAGGACTTGTCGGTTATGACCGCAATCCGGCAAAGTATCTCGCCAGCTTGACAGCGATATTGCATCCGTACCAGCCGATGAACCTCATTCATCGTGACGATTGCATCAAGATCATCTCGGAAATCATCCGCCTGAAGCAGTGGGGTGAGGTGTTCAATGCGTGCAGTCCGGTTCATCCCCTCAGAAAGGAGTACTATGGCAGGGCGGCGGAAATTGCGGGAATTGAGCCACTGCCATTGGTCTTGTCCGATGAACCAGCGCCGTTTAAAGTGGTGAACAGTGATAAGCTGATCAGTGCCTTGAACTACCAGTTTCTCCACCCTGACCCGATTGCGCAACTGGGATAGAGGTGGTGTTACAAGATAAATTCCAGATCGTACCCCTCGACCTCTGACTCTGCGACAAACTGCTTGAGTGTCTGCAGAAAGGCAAGAAACCTTGCCGGGTCGAGGTCACGGAGGTATGCCACCCCAACCGGCTGATCTTGCCAGCCAAGCAGAATCATCTCCTGTTTTTCCGGGTTGATTGCCCTGACGCATTCATCAAGAATGGTGTTCATCGTGGCAAGGCTGCTGTTATGCAGAAATGCCTCATCCCAACTGTCGAGCCCGTTGTTGCTTTCCGAGAGGAAGGGGAGTCGGTTTAACGCTTCAGGAAAGCCGTAATGGAAAAATGCGGCATAGTCGGGCGCTCCGATCTCCAGAGAACGGTATATTTTGTATATCTTATCCTGTAGCCGTACACGGTTTATTCGCCCGGTGCGGTAAATGGAAAGCTCGCGGTGTTCCGCATTGTTGTCGTCAATGAGGATGTGTTGGATGTTCATGGCTGTTTCGAGACGTTGCAGAACCTTTAATCCGGAGAGTGAGTTTTCTCTTTTTTATGGAATTGCTGTAAAGTAGCTATCTTTATGGAATTTATTTACCGTGTGTATATCAGGTGGTGATGAGGCAGGGTATTCACAACAATTTTACCGATAGATACCAGAATGGAAGGAAATTTTTCAAATAGAGTACAGGATGTCATTCGTCTCAGCCGGGAGGAAGCTCTGCGGTTGGGTCATGACTATATCGGGACTGAGCATCTTCTCCTTGGCCTCATAAAAGAGGGTGAGGGTATCGGTGCCAGGATACTTAAAAATCTCAAGATAGATCTTTTTGGTCTCAAGCTGAAAATTGAGGAGAGCACCCATTCGCGGGTCGCTGAAGCGCAGATGGGCAATGTTCCTCTGACTAAACAGGCTGAGAAGGTGTTGAAAATTACCTATCTCGAAGCAAAAATCTGCAAGTCGAATGTTATCGGTACCGAGCATCTTCTCCTTTCAATCCTGAAAGGTGATGACAATATCGCGGCCCAGATTCTTGAACAGTTTGGTGTCACCTATGAGCTTGTTCGTGACGAGCTCATGAGCATCACCAGCAGCAAGAGTGAGTCGGAGGATACTCCCATGGAGGGAGCGTTCTCATCGGGAGGCTCTGAACGGCAGCCAAAAAAGCCGGAACAGAGAAAAGGCGAGAGAACCAAGACTCCCGTGCTTGATAACTTTGGCCGTGACCTTACCCGTCTGGCCATCGACGACAAGCTTGACCCGATAATCGGCCGTGAAAAAGAGATTGAGCGAGTGGCCCAGGTGTTGAGCCGCCGCAAAAAGAACAATCCGGTGCTGATTGGTGAGCCCGGCGTTGGCAAGACCGCCATTGCCGAAGGTCTTGCTCTCAAAATTGTGCAGCGCAAGGTGTCGCGGGTTTTGTACGATAAACGGGTTGTTGCCCTCGATTTGGCAGCGCTCGTTGCCGGTACCAAATACCGTGGACAGTTTGAGGAGCGCATGAAAGCTCTTATGAACGAGTTGGAGCGGTCGCGCGATGTGATTTTGTTTATCGACGAGCTGCATACCATTGTTGGTGCAGGCGGGGCTTCGGGTTCGCTTGATGCAAGCAATATTTTCAAGCCGGCTCTGGCGCGTGGTGAACTCCAGTGTATCGGAGCAACCACGCTTGATGAATATCGTCAGTTTATAGAAAAAGATGGCGCTCTTGACCGGAGGTTTCAGAAAATTATGGTTGAACCGACCTCGGTTGACGAGACCATCCAGATTCTCAACAACATCAAGTCGAAGTATGAGGTGCATCATCATGTCAACTATTCGGGCGACTCCATTGAAAAGGCCGTAAAGCTCTCCGAGCGCTATATCACCGACCGCTTTCTGCCCGACAAGGCCATTGATGTCATGGATGAAGCTGGTGCAAGGGTGCATTTAAGCAACATTCATGTGCCGCAGGAGATTCTTGAACTTGAAAAATCCATTGAGGAGGTCAAGACCGAGAAGAACCAGGTGGTGAAGATGCAGAATTTCGAAGAGGCTGCAAGGCTTCGCGACAAGGAGAAACATCTGATTGATGCACTTGATCTGGCCAAGCAGGAGTGGGAAGACCGGGCGGCCGAGAGTGTCTATGATGTCACCGAGGCCGATATCACCTCTGTTATTGCCATGATGACCGGGATTCCGGTGGCCAGGGTTGCTCAATCGGAATCGAAAAAGCTGCTCTCCATGGAGGCTGATTTGACCAAAGAGGTGATTGGTCAGGATGAAGCCATCAAAAAGATCACCAAGGCCATCCAGCGCACACGTGCCGGGCTCAAAGATCCTTCACGCCCTATCGGCTCCTTTATTTTTCTCGGCCCCACAGGTGTCGGAAAGACCGAGCTTGCAAAGGCGCTGACCCGCTATATGTTTGATACCGAAGATGCCCTGATCCGTGCTGACATGAGCGAGTATATGGAGAAGTTCTCCGTCAGTCGTCTTGTTGGTGCCCCTCCCGGCTATGTCGGTTATGAAGAGGGCGGTCAACTGACCGAAAAAGTGCGTCGCAAACCCTATTCTGTTGTCCTTATTGATGAGATCGAAAAAGCGCATCCTGATGTCTTCAACATTCTGCTTCAGGTGCTTGACGAAGGGGTGTTGACGGATGGCATGGGACGGAAGGTTGATTTCCGTAACACGGTTATCATTATGACTTCAAACATCGGCGCCAAAGATATCAAGAGTTTTGGCGCGGGCTCAGGAATGGGCTTTACGGCGCCTGACGATTCGACCGGAAACTACAAGGCGATGAAATCAACCATTGAGGATGCTCTTAAACGGGTTTTCAATCCCGAGTTCCTTAACCGTATTGATGACATTGTTGTTTTTCACCCGCTCGAAAAGCAGCATATTTTCAAAATTATTGATATTACTGCTGGCAAGCTCTTCAAGAGGCTGCGCGATATGGGTATTGAAGTCGAAATTGAGGAAAAAGCCAAAGAGTTTCTTGTTGACAAAGGTTATGACCAGAAATATGGTGCACGTCCCCTGAAAAGGGCTCTGCAGAAATATGTGGAAGACCCCCTTGCCGAAGAGATGCTCAAAGGGCGCTTTATCGAAGGCAGCACTATCCGCATTGTCCTCGACGAAAAGGAGAATGAGCTCAACTTTCTTGATGGGGCAGTGCCAGTCAGTGAAGGCGAAGGGCAGGTGCACAGCGAGTAAATCATTTCTTTTTTCCCTGCCGATTTTATTTTTTTGTTTGGGAACACTGCTTGAAGAAGGGTGGTGTTCCCTCAAGAAAACCAGAAGCGTTTTTATGCTGATCCATATAAGAAGCTGAAATGAAACGCAGTTATTTGTTTAATTATTTATAATAAATGAGGTAAAGCCATTTTTACGGTTAGCAATTTGCTTCTTGTATGGGTTATAATTCCAAAATCAGCGTATTGTTAGCCGTGCAATTGATCCAACGCGCAAAAAAAGAAGACCCACCATGTCAGACAACAGCAAGCACAACCTTCTGTATTTTGAAAGTTCGTCAGTGCGGGAATTGTATGATTCAATGCAGGATTGGCAGCATGCAACCAACAAACGTCTTCTTTCGATAAGCGTTGAGAGAGACGGTGATAAATTTTGCTGTATCGCTTTGACTAATCCATCTGAAGTAGTCATTACTAATCGGGCCGGTACGCAATATGCCGAAATCCTTGGTGGTCAATTGCAAATATCCTAATATACATTGAAGCCCATGAGAAACGACGAGTACCGGCTAACCAGATCACGAACCGGATGCTTGACAGCGTCGGTTGTGCTCGCAGTTAGTTCTATACACTTATATCTGCTGCAAATGCGGCGGCAATTATATCATGCTGGAAATTGACAAAAGGGAGGCATTGGATGAACATTACTGAATTGAGGAAAATGAGCACTTCGGAACGATTGCAAGCTATGGAGGTGCTGTGGGATAGCCTTGTATTTGAAAATGATGCAATCGAAACTCCTGAGTGGCATGAAAAAATACTTCAGGAAAGAAAAGAAAAAATTGCAAGTGGGT
>CAIJWE010000083.1 GCA_903824295.1 uncultured Chlorobiaceae bacterium | reverse complement strand
CGGGTATGCGTGTTCGTTGAAACATTTGAAATCTTTACATACATTTGTGCTGGCTGACAGTTGAGCAGCAATCTAATCCCGCACTTGCCATAGCCTCGACCGTTAGGCTGCATTCTAAAACACCGGAACATAGACGAAAGATTCAGAAAAATGTTGTTAATTTGTTGTTGATTTAAAATCTGAAAATATGTTTAACACAATCGAAATTGACCGAGCCAAACTAACCATAATGGGGGTGAAATTTTTAGACTTGAAAACATTAGAAAGCACAGCAAATGCTTTAGGAAGTAATATGTTTGAAGGTTTTAACCCAACCCCGAAAGGAATTGAAATAATCAGAGACTATGTCGCTGGGAAAATTTCAATGAGTGAATTGGTGATATTAGCTAAAGAAAAAGCGTATGTCTAATTCTTATAAATACATTGACCCTGACTACACCTATACTGACTAAAAATAAGAACGGTGCATAAAAAACGCTATAGCAAGTGCTATAGCAAATGCGGGCTTGCGTGTTCGTTGAAACATTTGAAATCTTTACTTACATTTGTGCTTGCAGACAGTTGAGCAACAATTTATTCCCGCACTTGCCATAGCGTCAGAGCCGTTAAGTGCAATTAGGGGAGGAAGGGACAATCCTGAAATCATGAACTTGCAATAACCATAATCAACAATTATCCTTCTACGATACTAACCAGCCAGTATATGCATGCCGATTTTACCCAGTCTCGATTCGCCAGACAAGTTGCATTAATACAGGAAATAGGTGACGCGGTGCAATAGAATCACAGTAATTTATTGTTCTTATCGTGTTTTGACTGCAATCGTATATTTTCTTTTTGCAAAACGAGTTATTCTACCCAAAGGCTTCCATAACCCTTGCATCTTTCGAATGGATAAAAAAACTCTTTCCGGGCGGGATGTCGAGGATAACAACCACTTCCTTTGCGATTGGATGCAGCATGCGCTCAAGGCCGCACTGATGGATTGCCTTTTGATAGACAAGAGGTTAAGGCATGAGCGGGAGAAAAAAAACAGGTAAGGAGGTCTCTATCGTCCGTTCCTCAGCGGCTGAATATCTGACCTTTGTCGCGGATGTCGGTAAATCGGAAACCAGCGTTGAAATGCGCTATGAGGATGAAAACATCTGGCTGACGCACAAAATGATGGCAACGCTTTACGATGTCTACGTTCCCGCCATAAACCAGCATCTGAAGCGTATTTTCGACGATAACGAGCTTGAAGAAGCCTCAGTTATTAAGCATTACTTAACAACTGCCAGTGACGGCAAAAAAACATTATACCGTTGCAGAAAAGGGGAATTATCGCTTATGATGTTCCGAATCCGGGGCAGCTAAAAAAGTATTTGAACGCAGATTGGTAAATCGAGAACCCTATGAACTATCAACAGTTACTTGCCCTTTTCAAAGAGACCCACCTTGAGTTGCAGCAGAGAGCCGCTCGATCTGTTGATACCTCCCTTGTGATCCGGAACTGGCTTTTCGGGTGGTACATTGTCGAGTTTGAGCAGGGTGGAGCCGAACGATCTGAACTCTATGGCAATGGCCTGATAAATCGGCTCTCAAAAGAACTCAAAACCCTTGGGTTAAAGGGTATCTCTTCGACTAACCTCAAGCAGTGCAGAATTTTTTATCTGGCATATCAAAAGATTGGTCAGACGCTGTCTGACCAATCTTTTGATATGCCGGTTGGTTTGCAAAAAAAGTCAACAGACGCAGCCTGTTACATCTTTTGATGCCATTGCCATTGCTCCCAAGATGCTCCAGAAACTCTCTGCAACACTGGCAGGCAGCTTTGCTCTCGGGTGGTCGCATTACGTTGCTTTGCTGACCATTTCGAATGCTGATGAGCGTCGGT
>CAIJWE010000082.1 GCA_903824295.1 uncultured Chlorobiaceae bacterium | reverse complement strand
GATGTTTTCGTCATTGAGGGCAATCATGAATGGTATCACGGCAACATCGAGAAGCACTCCTGGCCGAACGCCATCGCCGAGCATGGATTGCACAACGTACAGACTGGTCAGCTTATCCTGGAAGAGGAGAAAATCGCCATCATCGGCACAACTCTCTGGACAGACTTTTTTGGCGGCAACCCCATCGCCATGTTCGATGTCAGTCAGGGCATCAATGACTATCGGCTGATTAAAGTCGGAGCCGATTATCACCGGTTACGGCCAGAGTACCTTCTCGCTCTTCATCACAAGCAGAAAAAAAAGCTTTTTGAAGATGTCGATCACTATACGGGACTCGGATACACCTTGATTGTGGTCACCCATCATCACCCCTCACTACAAGGAATCGCCCCTGGTTACCGAAACGACCTCCTGAATGCGGCATACGTATCAGACCTTGAAAAAGAGGTGCTCTCCCATAAAATAGACTACTGGATCTGTGGTCACTGCCATACCGCCATGGAGTATTCAATCGGCGAGACCAGAGTGATCTGCAATCCCAAAGGATATCCTCACGAATACGGCAACGGTTTCGATCCGCTCAAAACTCTTAACGTTCAGTGATTTAGCATTTGGAGATTGTAGCAGCTATCGCCCCCTTTTATAAGATTAGCCACCCTCCTTGAAATCCATGATAAGTGTGAATACTGGCTCGTTTATACCAACTTATAACTGGTTATAACAATTTTACTCTATAAACAGGTTTAATCTGACGACACTCCGAATCGGCGACCTCCCTTAGAAAATCACTCCCGCATACTGATACGATACCCCATTGCTCGATAACCACGCTGGCGTTTTTCCCACATTCGTGCAAGCTGCGGATTGTCATGCTCGACATAATCGTATATACGCACCTCACCCTTATTGACATGTTCACGGTGCAGACGACCTGCGTACTGCTGTAATGTTCCTTTCCAGGAAATAGGCATGGCAAGCACCATGGTGTCAAGAGGGGGATGATCAAAACCTTCACCAATCAAGCGCCCAGTTGCCAGAATTACTCTTGGAACCCAGTCATCGAGTTCTGCAAGACCTGCAAGCGTGACTGCTCGCTGCTTTTTTGTCAACCGGCCATGCAGCAAAAAGCTATGCGAAATTTGACCGGCAAGAGCTTCGCTTATCAGTTCCAGTTGTTCTGTGCGCTCCGTCAACACAAGAATCTTTCGACCCTCATGATATGCAGCCAGAATATCCTTTGCAATGCTGTGATTCCGGGAGAAATCATGGGCGAGAATACGGAAAACATCCTGAATACCAGAACCCTCTGGAATTGCTGGCGAAAACAGGTTGAGCGGCCGAACCTCTAAGCGTACTGGCGCATTTTCTGCTTGAAGCGCGCGATGCCTTACAGGGCCGCATTGCATAAAGATTATGGGCTGATGACCGTCTCGACGAATAGGTGTTGCTGTAAGTCCCAGAACATATGCCGCTTTAGACTGCTTGAGAATTGCCTCAAAAGTAAAGGCTGAAAGATGATGACACTCGTCAACAATGATATGGCCATAGCTGTCGAGCAACACGACAAGATCATCACGCCGTGAAAGAGATTGCATGACAGCGATATCAATCAAGCCTGATAGTTTCTTTTTGCCGCTTCCAATAAAACCAGGAGATGCACCGGACAGGTCGAGAAAGGTGGATAACCGCTCCCTCCATTGCTGGAGAAGTTCAGCTCGATGAACAAGAATGAGGGTACTCACTTTGCGCCGGGCAATTATTGCGGCAGCCATGACGGTCTTGCCGAATGCTGTGGGTGCGGAGAGAATCCCTGTTTGGTGCTTGAGCATCTCAGTGATTGCCGTTTGTTGGTCTTTTCTTAACTGACCGGTAAACGTTACTGATATTTCGGTGCCTGATATGCGCTCATCCTGAACGTCCATAAGGATATTGTGCTGTTGCAACAGTTCGGTGACTGTGTCAAAGCATCCCCTCGGCAAACTGATATGGAGCGGAAAGTTTTCGGCACAACAGACGATTCGGGATTTGTCCCATACCGGCAAACGCATTGCCTGAGCCTTGTAAAACTCGGGGTTTTGAAAAGCAGCCAGGCGAATCAGACGGTTGGCCAATGGCTGGGGCAGATCGGCTTTGGCAATGAAGATCTGATTAGCGAGTACAAGAGTCAGTGATTCAGGCATGGGACCGGGGATCCGACTGAAACTCTGCATTGAGCGTTGCCATGGCTTTTGTTCCTCCTCTTCTGCAACAAAAGCGATATCAAGCGGATGGCGAATACCGCATGAACGCTTTACGGCTGAATCCAGTTCGAGACGGGATAGTCTCTGGATGGATGAGAGATATTCCCACTGGTCAGGATAGATCACAAAGTTTTCATCAACAAAAACACTGAACCCCTTCGATCGTGGCTTTTGCTGCAACGGAAGCGCAATCAGGTTGCCGAAACCACCTTTTGGCAAAGTGTCCTGATTAGGAAAAAAACGATCGTAACTTTTTATGGCAAGTTGACGGGTACGGTCACATGTCTGGCTTATAAGTGCAGCACCAAGCTGCCTTGCATTTGACGCTGGAACAGGTTCAGCAAAAAAAATCCATACATGCGCACCGTTGCCTGAACGCGAAATCTCCAAAGAGGCTGGAATATTCAGCTCCCTGCACGACTGTATGAAGGCTGATGCGTCCTCATGCCAGCCCTCATCATCAAAGTCAGTCGCAATAAAATAACAGGTTTCATCCGTCAGCATTGGATAGACACCGATGGTATGCTTGCCGGTAAGATGGCGGTAAAGAACATTTTCTGTAACCGGTAAGAGCAAACGCTGCTCGCAATCACCACATTTGATCCGGGGTTTATTGCAGACACCTTTTCGCCACTCATTGCTGCAGGCGGGAGAATAACCCGATACTCCTTTGGCTGACTCCCAACGAACAGGATAGACATCAGTTCGCCCACAAAAAAGGCGACAGAAAAGAGAGATCTTTTCAGCAGCAGAACGTTCAACGTTTACTGTAGAGGGTGTTTCATCCGGTGGTTTACTCGATAAAAGAGGTTCTTCCCATGATATGAGGTTTGCAGCAAGCAGTTCTTTCAATCTGGAATTTTCTTCCTGCAGTTGCCTGAACGCATCAAGCAGTTGTCCGGTAAGATGGTTTTCCCTGCTCTCCTCATCCATACCATTTCATTTTTTATGAGCCCCTCAGGAACAGAAACGATAAACGCAAAGCAAAAAACATCTACGATCCCACATGAAATAATCAGGAAAAGCAGCACAAATCGTTACTATAAAAAATTGATTCATTTTCGTCCACCCATGCAGAAAATAAAAAAACTCAATCCTCTGCCTTTTACAAATATATGCTGCGTTTTGGTAATTTAGAGCGTCATCGGGTATTTTAATAGGCCGTAAGGTAATCGATCAGTTTGCATGTATGAGTCAACCGATAATGGAAATGATACGAAATGTTCTCAAAAAAACAGTTCTCTCCGCAGCACACGCGACACGCTACTGCCCAAGCTCATCTCCGGCGGGGATGTCTCCGACCTTGATATTGCCATTCCAGAGGAGGCTGTTGCATGAAGATTGAAGAGTTACTCAAGCGGCCGGAGGGAAAAACCCTTGAGTTCAAGCAGGATCTCTCGTCGCCAAAAAATATCCTCAAAACAGTGACCGCCTTTGCCAATACGGCAGGTGGAATCATATTGATCGGCATAGAGGATGGCAGCAAAGCGGTGTTGGGGGTTGAGCATCCTCTGGATGAGGAGGAGAGATTGTGCAACCTGATCGCCGATTCGATTGAACCGCGACTGGCACCCAGTGTAGAGTTGGTCAACTGGAAAGGCCGATCGTTGCTCCTGGTGGAGGTCTATCCCAGCGCATTACGTCCCCACTGGCTGAAATCGCAGGGTATCACAAACGGTGTGCTGGTGCGGGTAGGCTCTACCAACCGGCAGGCTGATGGACCATTGACAGCGGAAATGCGACGTTCAGCCCTGAACCTCTCTTATGATGAAGAAGCTATGCCGGACATCAACCCGGACACACTGGACGTCCGGGTTGCGTCCGAGTTGTTTGCAGGATTACGTGACTGGAATGACAGCGCTCCTGAAACCTTGCGACTGGTTACTCAACATCAAGGGAGGCTCGTCCCAACAGTGGGAGGTATGCTTTTGTTTGGCTTGCTGCGAGAGCGCTATTTCCCCGACGCATGGATTCAATGTGGTCGTTTTCTCGGTACCAGTAAAGCTGAAATTCTGGATCAGCAGGACATCAACGACCACTTGCCATTTGCCTTGGAAAAAGCCTTTGACTTTGTCAAGAAACATGCCTCACGGGCGGCAAAGTTTGGCGAGTTGCAAAGAAAAGATGTCTGGAATATGCCGCTCAAAGCCATTCGTGAAGCACTGACAAACGCCATTGTTCATGCAGATTATTCACAACGCGGCGCTCCAATTCGGGTGGCAATCTATGATGACCGCATTGAAATTGAAAATCCGGGTCTCTTGACTGGCGGGCTGACTCTTGAGAACCTTCGCTCCGGTGTCTCGAAACTTCGTAATAGAGTTATTGGCAGAGTGTTCAAGGAGCTGAATCTCATTGAACAATGGGGAAGTGGCTTTCAGCGCATGGATGAAAATTGCCGTCAAGATGGTTTTCCGCTACCTGAATTTGAAGAAGTGGGCTACCATTTCCGGATTACGATTTCCTTGCAACAGGTTCGTGAGGCAACAGAAAGTGTCATTGATCAACAGATTCAGTCTTGTATTATGCAACATGAAAATGAGGGCGGTGCCTCAATAAAGGATTTTGTGGCTGCAACAGGACTGGTTGCTCGTTCTGTCAGGAGACATCTGGCTCATTTTATTGAGACAGGCAGGATCGTCGCAATTGGAAAGAGCGCTTACGACCCACAGAAACGATATTTACCAGCAAAGAAGGGTTGATATTGCCTGCCTGATAACGACACTCGCGACAAATTTGCGGCTGAATACTCGGTGCTCTCCAGACTTTGGGAAGCCTTGTCTCCTGACCACGCTCTCGATACTCTGGTGATGGATGCTGATGTGCTGGAAAGTCTGCTCGACTCCAGAGAACCAACTGTGATTTACCTTTTTGCTAATGTTAGTGATGGCGGAACTGGATTGTATTTTATGGCGAAATGGTAGTGTACAGTATGGCGGTACGGTAGTGTAGCGACATATAATGTGAGCATAAAACAACAGGACTTTGGATCGTTGATCCGCTTCTGCATGGATACCATCCCGGAACCGTTTGAATCGTATGGCCCAGTCGCCCAAGCACCATCTGGCCGATCCGGCACTTGCTGTGCGAATGCTTGGACTCGATGCTGATGCCCTGTTAGCCGGTGAAGAGCCAAAGCGGACTATTCCACGCGACGGAGCACTGCTGGGGCACCTGTTCGAATCCCTGGTTACCCTTGGCATTCGGGTCTTTGCCCTGGCAGCCGAAGCTCATGTCAGCCACCTGCGCCTTCAAGGTGGTCGCCAGGAGGTTGATCTGATTGTGGAGCGGGGAGATCAACGAGTAATTGCCATTGAGGTGAAACTGAGTGGCACCGTTGATGATGGAGATGTGCAACATCTTTTGTGGCTGCGCGAGCAAATCGGCGATGATTTACTCGACTCGCTTGTGATTCATACCGGACCGCAGGCCTATCGCCGCCCGGACGGGATTGCCGTTATTCCTGCGGCATTGCTTGGGCCATGAACACCAATGAGCAAGGCAAAGGCGGCGCTGACCGAGCTCCTGGCAGAGGTGAAAAATGTAACGACGCCGATTGTCGTTGAGCGAATCGTGACCGACATCGACGAAATTGTTCGTCTGGCGTGTTTCCCCGGATGGCAAAGCACCAAAGCCGGAGAGCGTGAGGTTCAGAGAGCGCTCCGCAAAGTGATTTATGTGAAATACCAGATCAAAGACCAGGACTTGTTCGACAAGGCTTATGGCTATATCCGGCAGTACTATTGACAGGTCGAAAGCAATGAGAATGAAGTGGTATTGACGGTTTCGGGCACCAAACAAAAAAAGCCCACAAGCGATAAACTTGCGGGCTTTTGTACAGCAGTGTGGACGATAGAGGATTCGAACCTCTGACCTCTACAGTGTAAATATCATACTGCGGCTATATACCATTGATATAAAAGGAGTTACTGGCCTATAAAAATTTTCGCGTACCATACGCGTAACAAAATTTTTATCAAAATCAGTTACCAAATAGTAAAAACGATTACTTCCCTGCCCTCCTATCTTACCCCTTTTGTGTTGACAGCTCAATCGTGCAGTTCGCTTACGTCCTGGTCTCCTCGGTTGATATCGGTCATGCCGGGCAAAAACCTTTCCGCAAACATTATAAAGTCACGCCTTGCGACAGCAAACATTATTGGATCACCATAGACCAGTTCGTCAACAAACCGGTTATACTGTACAGCAAATCCTTCATCGCTCTTCAGCCGTTCAAGAGCTTTTCGCATCTCCCCTGACGGGTTTTCCCTGAATTCCGGATATTGTTGGGAAAATTGCACGCCATCAGCAACAATCATCTGCTGAAAAACTGCAGCAGACAATCCCTTCGCAAGAGAAGTTCGACTGTGAAGAATCACCGATACGTCATAGAGATGACGGATCAACCGGTCATCGTACTCTGCACGGTTCCGTCCAGCCATTGCTTCAGCTGTCCGCCGAAGAAAAGAAAGAATTTTTTCACCTAAAGTCTCTTGAACACCAAGACATTCAACCGATATGCCAAGAGAAGCCGGGTCAACCATCATTCCAAGAATTGAGCGTATCGGTAAATGCTCAACTGGCAGCAATGGCGATCTTGCGCTCAGTTCTACCTTGATTTCCGGTCGCAGACTGGCGACAGAAGCAAAACGGCTTGCATAGCGGATGTTCAGAGACACATAATTGTTCTCATCACGTGCAATAAGCTCCTGTTCAGACAGGGTAAAGCCTTCTCCGCAGAGAAAGTTAACCACCTGTTTTTTAAGCCAGCTTAACCGCTTGCTCCGACCCGTCCGGGAAAGTCCTTCCGGTACGATAACCTTAAAGTCAATGTCCTCCGACATTCTCTCAATCAGTCCATGAGCCTTCGAGAGACATGTTCCTCCACAAAAGACCAATTTCATGGCTCCGGTATCCATCCCGGTCATCCTTTGCAGAATTTCTGTGATCAGCAGATCTTTTTCCAGAACAGCAGCCGGCAATGAGGTCAGTCCCTCGCCCGTCACATCAAGAATAAGATCACGATCTCGCGCTGTAATTGTTTTCATACCGAATGGTACGGTTACCGAGTATTAACTTGCGGCTGATTCGACGACAACCCGTATTGAAGGTTGACTGCATCGGAACCTGAGTGCTCTTTCCCGAAGCATAGTCACGTTGTGCCTGACCCGGTTGTGCATCAATATGAAGACGCCTGAGTGATTCCTCTGCAAGAACTTCAAGCGGTTCACGAGGAACAGGCTTACCGGTGAGCGAGCTGATTCTGGCTTTAGCAAACACTCCGTGCCCGAGACGAACGAGACGCCCCTCTTTGACAAAATCACTGAAGATCCGGCTGATCTGGCTCTGGCTCCCCATTTGCTCAAAATCAGAGCGTAAGACAATTTCACCTCGCCTCATGGTAACGGAGCGGATCATCCGATCTCTGATGCTTAAACGGGATTTCATGGTACGATGATGCAATAATTAACCATTGACTTCTCTTTATAGTAAACAAAAGAATAATGTATAGCAAGGTTTTTATGATGCAGATAATACCCACTTTCCAAAATCATATAGCAGGATTTTTGGAGTCCAAAACGCCTTAAGAGGGCAAAATAAGCCAAAAACGTTCGGGCTATTTGGCACCGAAAAATGCCAGAAACCTGAACAAAAAGATTGCAGAGGTAGCGCAGGCATTACGCATACAAGCGCAATACTCAATTATACAATGAGTTATCAGGTTTTTTCAGGAGAAGTAAAAAAACTCGTATAACAATGGCGTAACAAAACCATGGGTAAACGGCGTTAAATATGACAAAATCGAAGTATTTTAGTGGCGTAAGGGAGGAAAGAAAAAACCCTGTAAGTTATTTACTTACAGGGTTTTATGGGTGTGGACGATAGAGGATTCGAACCACTGACCTCTACAGTGTCAATGTAGCGCTCTAACCAACTGAGCTAATCGTCCTCTCTGAAAGGTTGTTAATATAGCCTTTCATTCGTGAATTGCAAAGGGTAATGGGGCCTTGTCATGCACTTTTTTTCTTTTTCTTTTCACCGGTTACATATTCCGGTTCGGTCTTGTTTTCGATGGTGTCGGCGGTGATGACGCATTTGTGGGTGCTTTTCATCGAGGGGATCTCAAACATGATGTCGATCATGACGTTTTCGAGCACTGAGCGCAAAGCACGCGCCCCTGTTCCCCGCTCAATGGCTATTTTGACCACTTTGTCGAGCGCCTCCTGGGTGAATTCGAGATCGACGCCGTCCATTTCGAAGAGCTTTTTGTACTGCTTGGTGATGGCGTTTTTGGGCTCAACGAGGATGTTGCGCAGCGCCGATTCATCAAGCATTTCGAGGGTTGAAATGACGGGAAGACGACCGATGAATTCCGGAATCAGGCCGTATTCGTGCAGATCGTCCTGCATGACGAGCTTGAGGATTTCAGGGTCGTAGCCGACATGGGTGGTTTTGACCTTTGCACCAAAGCCCATGGAGGATTTTGAGACTCTTTTGGCGATGAGCTTGTCGAGCCCTTCAAAGGCTCCGCCGCAGATAAAGAGGATGTTCTTGGTGTTGACGTTGATGAGCTGCTGTTCCGGGTGTTTGCGTCCCCCCTTGGGTGGCACGCCGACCACAGCGCCTTCAAGAATCTTCAGCAGTGCCTGCTGCACTCCTTCGCCCGAGACGTCGCGAGTGATAGAGACGTTGGCTGATTTACGGGCAATTTTATCAATTTCATCAACATAGATGATGCCGCGCTCTGCCCGTTCGAGGTTGAAGTCGGAGGCGTGGAGCAGACGGGCAAGAATGGTTTCGACGTCGTCGCCAACGTAGCCTGCCTCGGTGAGCGATGTGGCATCAACGATGGAGAAGGGCACCTCAAGCAGGTTGGCAAGGGTCTGGGCAAGGAGGGTTTTGCCTGTGCCGGTTGGGCCGATGAGAAGGATATTACTTTTTTCGATGACCACTTCATCACCATCGTGCGGCTGCGCCTGTGAGTCGATTCTCTTGTAGTGGTTGTAGACCGCCACGGCAAGCGACTTTTTGGCTCTCTCCTGGCCGACCACGTACTGGTCGAGCGAATCCTTGATCGCTTTGGGGCTTGCAAGGCGGGGCTGAAAAGGTTTTTCCGGAGCCCGTTCAACCGGAGCTGCTGGTGCGCCAACCTCTTTGCGCAAAATATCGAAGGATGTTTTGATACAGCGGTCGCATATAAAGGCTTTCGGGCCAGCAATCATGCTGTTGACCTCGTTGGCACTTCTGCCGCAGAACGAGCAGAAAACCTGATCTGTCGTGTCGTTGCCGCCTCTGGTTTTACCTCTTCCCGGTTCTCGTTCTCTCGTCATGAAACAATCACACTTTCCATCAAGTTAATAAGCTTTTCTCTTCTAAAATCCCATTTTGGCCAGGCTTTCCAGCAGAAGTTGCAGGTTCAGGCTCAGTTTGGGATGTCCTTCCTCAAAATGGTCGAGGGCCTCTTTCATGCGCTCCACAAGAGATGCGTCTTCGTGGGCGGTACCCGCTTTTTGATCCAAAAGCCGCTGCATATCCGCCCTGAGGTTCGACAGCACGGCTTCCGTCGTTGCATCAACGGAGTCTACCTGTTCAAGCTCCTGGTGAAGGGTATCAAGAAGCTCCTTGAGTTTTTGCTGTTCCATATCTCTCTCTCGTTAAATAAAGTTCAGGGCAGACTGGTGTCACCCATCAAAAACCGGTCACATTCACGTGCGGCAGCTCTGCCTTCATGGATAGCCCAAACGACAAGGCTCTGGCCACGTCGGGCGTCACCGGCAGCAAAAATTCCGTCGCGGTTAGTGCTATAATTTTTTTCGGTTGCCTTGATGTTGGAGCGCTCGTCCTGAAGAACCTGCAGTTGCTGCAAAAGGTGCTCCTCGGGGCCGATAAAGCCCATGGCAAGCAGGACAAGATCGGCTGAGATGACCTCTTCTGTGCCGGGCACCGGGCGGGGCACAAAGCGTCCCTCCTCTTTGACCCACTCAACTTTGGAGACCTCAACGGCCTGCACGTCTCCGGTATCGGCAGCAAGAAATTTTTTGGTCATCATGGAGTATTGACGCGGATCCTCTCCCTGCACAACCGTAGCCTCCTCCTGCCCGTAGTCAACCTTGAACGTCTTGGGCCATTCGGGCCAGGGGTTGTTGAGCTGGCGATCGAGGGGTGGTTTTGGCATGATTTCGAGTTGCAGCACACTCTTGCACCCCTGGCGCAATGAGGTTGCAACGCAGTCGGTACCGGTATCTCCGCCACCAATAACGACCACATGTTTACCTTCGGCTGAAAGCTGCGGAGCACTCTGGTCGAGCAGCGCTTTGGTGCCTGAACGCAAAAAGTCCATGGCAAAGTGAATGCCAGGAAACTTGCGTCCCTCGGCATCAAGGTCGCGGGGTTTGGTGGCGCCAGTGCAAAGAACAACGGCGTCAAACTCTTCAAGGAGCTTGTCGGCCGGGTAGTCAACACCAACCTCGGTGTTCTCCACAAAGGTAATGCCTTCGCTCTTCATCAAATTGATACGACGCTCAACAACAAGCTTTTTATCGAGCTTCATGTTGGGTATGCCGTACATCATCAGTCCGCCAAAACGGTCATCCCGCTCAAACACGGTGACGCTGTGGCCAGCCTTGTTGAGCTGGTCGGCGCAGGCCAGACCCGAAGGGCCGGAACCAACAACCACGACCCGTTTTCCGGTCCTGTGGGCTATCTGTTTTGGCTCTACCCACCCTTCGGCAAAGGCGTGCTCAATGATGGAGCACTCAATGTTCTTGATGGTGACCGGGGGCTCTATGAGGCCAAGCACACAGGAGCCTTCGCAGGGAGCCGGGCAAACCCTTCCCGTAAACTCCGGGAAGTTGTTGGTTTTCATCAACCGGTCGTAGGCTTCGTGCCAGAATCCGTTATACACATAGTCATTCCACTCAGGCACAAGGTTATGAATCGGGCAACCACTCGTCATACCGCTCAGCATGAAGCCGGTATGGCAATAGGGGGTACCACAATCCATACAGCGGGCCCCCTGCTTTTGCAGGTCAGCGCTCTCCATCTCCTTATGAAACTCCTGCCAGTCTTGTATCCTCTCCAGAGGTGCCCTGTCGGCGGGCAGTGCTCTCTGGAACTCCATGAAACCTTTAACTTTACCCATATCAATATTTTAATCTTTTTCAACCAGGCTCTGTCACCACGCGAAACTCTTAATTTCCTGAAACTCGCGCCGGGTCATGAATATTTTTATGAAAGGCGGCCATGACCGCTTCATCTCCACTCAGTCCTGCGGCCTCAACCTCTCTCATCGCTTCAAGCGCACGACGGTAATCCTGCGGCATCACTTTGATAAAACGCTGACGAAGGGCCTCCGGGTCATCAAGAATTGACTGGCCAAGGTCGCTTCCGGTATACTCTACATGCCGCTCAATCAATGACTGAAGCGTAGCGAGCTCCAGCACATCATCAACCGGCGAGAGATCGACCATTTCGCGGTTGCAGTTGCCGGCAAAAGTGCCATCCACATCATAAATGTAGGCGATGCCGCCCGACATGCCGGCAGCAAAGTTCCGGCCTGTTTTGCCGAGAATGACCACGGTTCCTCCGGTCATGTATTCAC
The DNA here is from genome assembly GCA_903824295.1 of uncultured Chlorobiaceae bacterium. Classification (GTDB taxonomy): domain Bacteria; phylum Bacteroidota; class Chlorobiia; order Chlorobiales; family Chlorobiaceae; genus Chlorobium. The sequence continues at coordinate 5,261 of CAIJWE010000082.1, read as the reverse complement.
AACCGTGATCACCAATCGCCTCAACCACGGCGGTCAAACCGCTGTTGCGGACACAGAAGCGCTCTCCGGCCATCCCGCGGATAAAGGCCTCTCCGGAGGTTGCGCCGTAAAAGCCGACGTTGCCGATAATGATATTTTCGGAGGGAAGAAACGAGGAGCCCCCGGACTGATAGACAATAATCCGGCCACCGGAGAGCCCCTTGCCGACGTAGTCGTTGGCATCGCCCTCAAGCTCAAGAGTCATCCCGTTGGGGATAAAGGCGCCGAAACTCTGACCGGCAGTACCAATGAATTTCAGGTGAATGGTATCGTCCGGCAATCCGGCAGAACCATAAGCCTTGGTCACTTCATAGCCGACAATGGTGCCGACAACCCTGTTGGTATTGCGTATGGGAAGCGTGGAAACAATCCGCTCCTGCCGTTTGATGGCGGGCTCGCAGATGGAGAGGAGCGTGGTACGATCCAGACTGTCGTCAAGGCCGTGCTCCTGCTTGATAGTACAGTAACGTGTTTCATGCTCGGCAACTTCCGCCTGATAGAGAATCTTGGAAAGATCAACACCTTGCGCTTTCCAATGATCGACCGATTTTTTCATGGCAAGCAGTTCAGCTCGTCCGACAAGCTCGTTCAGGGTACGCACACCAAGGCGTGCCATGTACTCACGAACGCCTTCGGCAAGGAAGCGCATGAAGTTTTCGACATGCTCCGGCTTGCCCTTGAAGTGCTTGCGCAGCTCCGGGTTCTGGGTGGCAACACCAACCGGGCAGGAGTCGTCCTGGCAGCAGCGCATCATGATACAACCCATCACCACAAGGGTGGTTGTGGCAAAGCCGAACTCTTCGGCACCAAGCAGCGTGGCAATAATAATATCGCGGGCGGTTTTCAACTGACCGTCGGCCTCAACGACAATACGGCTGCGCAGGTTGTTGAGCACAAGGGTCTGGTGCGCTTCGGCCAGGCCAAGCTCCCAGGGCATACCCGCGTGCATGATGCTCGAAACAGGCGATGCGCCGGTTCCGCCATCGTGGCCACTGATAAGGACAACATCGGCATGAGCCTTGGCTACACCGGCAGCAATGGTACCCACGCCAACCGTCGAAACAAGCTTGACGTTGATACGGGCAACCGGATTGGCATTTTTAAGATCGTGGATAAGCTGCGCCAGATCTTCAATGGAATAGATATCGTGATGGGGTGGCGGAGAAATAAGGCCGACACCAGGAGTTGAATGACGTACCTTGGCAACCCAGGGATAGACTTTTGAACCCGGAAGCTGTCCGCCCTCACCAGGCTTTGCACCCTGCGCCATCTTGATCTGAATCTCATTGGCACTTGCAAGGTACTCACTGGTGACGCCGAACCTGCCCGAAGCAACCTGCTTGATGGCCGACATTCTCGAATCGCCATTGGCATCTTTATGGAAGCGTTCAGGATCTTCGCCGCCTTCACCGGTATTGCTCCTGCCTCCCAGCCTGTTCATGGCTATGGCAAGGGTTTCATGCGCCTCCTGACTGATGGAACCGTACGACATGGCTCCGGTCTTGAAGCGTTTCAGAATTGCATCAACCGACTCAACCTCCTCAATCGGCAAGGCAGAGTCGCTGAACTTGATATCCATCAGGCCACGGATGGTGCAGAGGTGCTCGCTCTGGTCATCAATGAGGTTCTCATATTTCTTGAACAGCTCATAGTTACCGGTTCTGCAGGAGTGCTGCAAAAAGTGGATCGCTTCAGGGCTGAAGAGATGGTATTCACCGCTGTGACGCCATTTGCGTTCACCACCCGCCTCAAGACCGCGATCAACCTTGTTGCCCGTCGCCGGAAAAACCGCTTCGTGCCGACGGCGAACCTCTTCAGCGACAATATCAAGACCAATACCTTCAATTCTGGTTGGCGTACGGGTAAAGTAGGCATCAACCAACTGAGTGTTGAGACCAACCGCCTCAAAAATCTGGGCTCCGCGATAGCTCTGGATGGTTGAAATACCCATTTTCGCCATGGTCTTCACGACCCCCTTGACGGCGGCCTTGACATAGTTCTTTTTGGCTACCTTCACATTGAGTTTAATGTGTCCGGCTTCAACCATTGATTTAACCGTTTCAAGCGCCAAATAAGGGTTGACTGCACCAACGCCATAACTGATGAGCATAGCAAAGTGATGAACCGACCTCGGCTCAGCCGATTCAAGAACGAGACCGATCTGTGTTCTGATACCGGCATTGATGAGGAAGTTGTGCAGCCCGGAAACGGCCAGAAGCGCCGGAATCGGTGCACGGTCACTGTTCAGTTCTCCCTTGTCGGAAAGTATAATAATATTGACACCCTTGCTCGCCGCCTGCTCGGACTGGCGGTAAAGGTCGTGCATTGCAGATTCAATACCCTTGCCACCCTCTGCTACCGCATAAAAAATAGGGAGAGTCACGGCCCTGAAACCGGGCTTGTCGATATGGCGAATTTTTTCCAATTCCTGGTTGGTCAAAATCGGATGAGGCAGCCGAATGCGACGGCAGTTCACCTCTGAGGGCTCAAGTAACTCCCCCTCTGTGCCGAGCATCACCGTCGTCGAGGTGATGAGCTCTTCGCGAATCGAATCAATAGGAGGATTGGTCACCTGGGCAAAAAGCTGCTTGAAATAGTCGTAGAGCAGTTTCGGCTTGTTGGAAAGCGCCGCAAGGGGGGTGTCGTTGCCCATGGAGCCGATCAGCTCCACCCCTTTTTCACTCATCGCTTTTATCTGCAGGGCCAGATCTTCCTGGGTATAGCCGAACACTTTCTGGCGAGCGGTAATACTGTACTTCTCCTCATCAGGATTTTTCAATGGCGCATGATCGGTCAGCGCCTCCAGATCGATAATGTTCCGCTCAATCCATTCGCCATAAGGCTGCTCGCAGGCAATGCTCTGTTTGATCTCTTCATCAGAGATAATGCGCCCCTGGGCAGTATCGACCAGGAACATGCGGCCTGGCTGCAGGCGATCTTTCTTCAAAATCCGCTCTGGTGCAATATCAAGCACACCAACCTCGGAGGCCATAATCACAAGGTCATCCTTGGTAATATAGTAGCGAGAAGGGCGGAGACCATTACGGTCAAGCACGGCACCAATCTGTACACCGTCGGTAAAGGTTACGGATGCGGGCCCGTCCCAGGGCTCCATCAAACAACTGTGATACTCGTAAAAGGCTTTTTTCTCGGCCGAAATTCCGTCATTGCCGGTCCATGGCTCAGGGATGATCATCATGGCGGCATGAGCCAGCGAACGGCCGGAAAGGACGAGAAACTCAAAGGCATTGTCGAGAATGGCTGAATCGCTGCCATCCTCCATAATAATCGGCTTGATATTCTCGATCGCATTACCGAACACCTGCGAATGGATATTCTGCTCCCTCGCCTTCATCCAGTTGACGTTGCCCTTGAGCGTGTTAATTTCCCCGTTATGACTGAGATAACGGTAAGGGTGTGCCCGGTCCCAGCTCGGGAAGGTATTGGTGCTGAAACGGGAGTGTACCATGGCAATAGCACTCTCCATATCCTTATCGTGCAGTTCGGGATAGAACTCTCCCACCTGCTCGGGAAGAAGCATTCCCTTATAAACAATGGTGCGACCCGAAAGGCTCGATATGTAGAAATAGCTGCTGCCAAGAAGACCTGCGGTATATTTCACCCTTTTGGTGATACGACGACGGATGATATAGAGCTTTCTTTCAAATTCCAGCTCGGAGGTAATCTCCTTGCCCCAGCCGACAAAGAGCTGCTTGACAATGGGCTCCTGGGAGCGGGCCGTATCGCCAAGCTTGTCGTTGCAGGTGTCCACTTTTCTGAAACCCAAAAACTTCTGACCCTCGGCCTGAATCATCTGACGGCAAATATCTTCAATAGCACGTCGCTGTGAGATATCCGGCGGCAAAAAGAGCATCCCTACCCCATACTGCTTTTCTGGAGGCAGCTCAATATTGGATTCACCACAAACCCTGCGAAGAAACTTGTCGGGAACCTGAAGCAGAATTCCTGCTCCGTCACCGGTATTTTTTTCACATCCGCAGGCACCGCGATGCTTGAGATTTTCATTGATCTGCAAACCCTGCTCCACAATTTCATGGGATTTGACACCTTTGATATGGGCTACAAACCCTACACCGCAAGCATCATGCTCAAACTGAGGATCATAGAGCCCAGTATTTAACGTAACGTTCATATTTTCAGGCACAACTTTTCAAACAGTTTCAAAAAAAAGGCAACCAAAGGGTCTTAGCGCAGAATATAAATGTTTTTCACAATATCCCCTTAACCTTGCGCAAAGCGTCAGGCTATGCTTTTCCCTGGCTGGCAACGGCATCAACCGCCTTTTTCAAGGCATCCTGATCACCGAGGTAGTAGCTTTTCAAAGCTTTAAGGTCGTCATCAAGTTCATAAACCAAAGGAATCCCGGTTGGGATATTGAGGCCAACAATGTCCTCTTCGGAAATATTGTCGAGATATTTGACCAGCGCACGAAGAGAGTTGCCGTGGGCTGCAATAATAACCTTGCGTCCCTTGCGAATTTCAGGGGCTATCGTCTCATGCCAGAAGGGCAGAAAACGATCCACCGTATCCTCAAGACATTCACTCAGGGGAATCTCCTCCTCACTCAGAGCTGCATAGCGGGGATCTGAACCTGGATAGCGCTCATCGCTCTTCTCAAGCGCAGGCGGCGGGGTATCGTAACTTCTCCGCCAGACAAGAACCTGTTCCTCTCCATACTTCTGCGAGGTCTCTGATTTGTTGAGCCCCTGCAATGCACCATAATGGCGCTCGTTAAGCCTCCAGCTCTTGAAAACAGGAATCCACATCAGATCCATCTCATCCAGCACGCTCCACAATGTTCTGATGGCGCGTTTCAGTACCGAGGTATAGGCCACGTCAAAAACAAATCCTCCCTCCCGAAGCAGTTTGCCGGCAGTGGATGCCTCTCCCCTCCCTTGCTCGGTGAGGTCGATATCATACCACCCTGTAAAACGATTTTCGCGGTTCCACTGACTTTCTCCGTGCCGCAACAAGACCAGTTTGATCATATCGACTCCCCTTTTTCAGGATTTGTTATTCAGAAAAATTTGCCGTCCCCGTTAGTTGGCCGGTAATTTAATATTCTCTGCACCTTTTCTCAAACTTCATCCGTTCCAGAGCGATAAAGTTTTCAAAGAATGAAGCAAATAGTTGAAAAGGGAAAGGTTTTCAAAGAATTGTCTATAGATTTATAAATCGAAATATGATATCTTAGGTAATTT
>CAIJWE010000081.1 GCA_903824295.1 uncultured Chlorobiaceae bacterium | reverse complement strand
TGAATGAAGGACTTGAGAAAGAGGTCATCGCATTTCTGAACTATCATGACGGTGGTATCATTTATATCGGTATTGACAAGCATGGAGCGGTCTACGGCGTTTCGGAGTGCGACGCTCTTCAGCTTGTCATCAAGGATCGCCTCAAAAATAATATTCAGCCATCATGCCTTGGTTTGTTCGATGTCATTCACGAAACCCGTGATGGCAAAGATATTATTAAACTCATCGTTGCCAGTGGTACCGAAAAGCCCTATTACCTGCGCAGGTTCGGCATGTCGGAAAAAGGATGTTTCATTCGCATTGGCAGTGCCAGTGAGCCCATGACGCAGCGCATGATTGAAGAGCTGTTTGCCCGGCGTACGCGTAATTCAATTGCCCGAATACGTTCTTTGCGGCAGGATCTCACCTTTGAACAGCTTAAAATCTACTATCAGGAGGCAGGACTTACACTTGGCGACAAATTCGCCGCTAATCTTGAACTGCTCACCGAGGATGGAGTTTACAATTATGCCGGTTACCTGCTGGCAGACCAGAATGGAAACTCTGTGCAGGTGGCAAAATACGCAGGCACTGACCGGGTTGATCTGCTTGAGAGCAAGGATTACGGCTTCTGTTGCCTGGTTAAAACCTGCAAGCAGATACTCGATCGTCTGGAGGGAGTCGAGAACCGTGTCATCAATAAAATAACTCCCCGTGAGCGTATCAGTCGAAGCCTGTGGAACAAGGTCGCCCTTCGAGAAGCCGTTATCAACGCCATCATTCATAACGACTACAGCACAGAACTGGTACCAAAGTTTGAAATTTTTGCTGACCGGCTGGAAATTACCTCGGCAGGTATCGTTCATCCCGGTTCGGAGCAGGATAATTTTTTTGCAGGATACTCCATGCCTCGCAACAAAACCCTGATGCGGGTCTTCAAGGATCTTGCTATGGTGGAATATCTCGGCTCCGGAATGCCCCGGATTCTCAAAGCTTATCCTCGTGAAGCCTACACCTTCTCTACCCATTTTATCCGGACGACCTTTCCTGTATCCAGGGAAGCTCTTGCGCTGGAAGAAGAGGTGCTGAAAGGTGAAGCTAAAACCTCGGGGGCCCAGTCAAAGGGCATAGTTACCGCACAAGTCACCGCACAAGTCACCGCACAAGTCGTGATCTACTGTGCTGAACCACGAAAAGCAACTGAAATTATGTCAGAACTTGGTTTGAAACACTGGAAAACGTTCCAGAAAAATTATTTGAATCCACTAATTGATGCCGGTTTTTTGGAGCGAACTATTCCCGATAAACCTAAAAGTCGCTTGCAACGCTACCAAACAACCGCACAAGGTCAAGCATTTTTGAAGCAGAACAAACAATGAGAACGCAGAACACATTTGCCATAAATAGTACAGATACAACCCAATGCTCCAGCACAACCCTGAACTGAAATCAAAAATAGATCAACTCTGGAACAAGTTCTGGAGCGGCGGCATATCCAATCCACTCACAGCCATCGAACAGATCACCTACCTGCTCTTCATGAAGCGGATGGACGATCAGGATCAGGAAAAACAGGCAAGCGCTGAATGGGCGGGCGAACCCTACACATCAAAGTTCAAGGGAGTGTGGATACCGCAGGAATACCGTGGCAAAGCAAATTCATTCAATTATGCGATAGACAAAAGCACCCTTCGCTGGAGTGAATTCAAGCACATGCAGGCCGAAGAGATGCTCACCCATGTGCAGACCAAAGTTTTTCCCTACCTGAAAGACATGAACGGTGCCGAGTCGCAATTCAGCCACCACATGAAAAATGCGGTCTTCATCATTCCCAAGCCTTCGCTCCTCGTTGAGGCGGTGAAAACGGTTGACGAGATCTTTGAAGTGATGGAGAAAGATTCGAATGAAAAAGGGCAGGCATTTCAGGATATTCAGGGCGATGTCTACGAATTTCTGCTCTCCGAAATTGCCTCCGCCGGTAAAAACGGACAGTTCCGTACCCCTCGCCACATCATCAAAATGATGGCCGATCTGGTCGAGCCCAAGCTTGGCCACACCATTGCCGATCCTGCATGTGGTTCAGGTGGATTCCTGCTTGGAGCCTATCAATACATTGTGACGCAATTGGCGATTTGTGCCGGAAACAAGGAGCTCGTGCCGGACGAAGATGGATTTCTCCGCACCTCAGTCTCCGCCGGGCTTACCGAACAGGCCAAAACCATTCTCAGCAAAACTCTCTTCGGCTACGATATCGACAGCACCATGGTTCGCCTTGCGCTCATGAACCTCATGATGCACGGCATTGACGAGCCGGAAATTGACTACAAAGATACCCTGAGCAAGAGCTTTACGCAAGAGTCCTGCTACGACATCATCATGGCCAATCCCCCCTTTACCGGCAGCATCGACAAGGGCGACATCAACGAAAGCTTCACCCTCTCCACCACCAAAACAGAGCTGC
>CAIJWE010000080.1 GCA_903824295.1 uncultured Chlorobiaceae bacterium | reverse complement strand
TTTCAGCAAGATCTCCCTGTTTTGAACCAGCCCTTCGCGGAGCGTTACATCAAAGATCTCTTCAATGACCTGCAGATTACCGGGGTAAACAATGGTTGAAAATGGAAGGCCGGTAAGTTCCGAATTTTTGCTTGCGCCAAATATTTCAAGGCCAATATCCGAAATGCTGCTTATGATGCCATTGAGATGGGTCGTGATAATGCTGTCAGGGGAGGCTGATATCAGGGTCTGGTATTGCTTGTCCAACTGACGTCTCGCTTTCTCAGCTTCGTTGAACTCTTTCTGCTTTGCGATAAAAACAGCCAATGACCTCTCCTCAGCATATTTTCGCTTGGTAACGTCATGAATAATGGTATAGAGAAGCTCTTTTCCCGCAACACGAACCAGATTACTGAATACCTCGACATTACGCGGAGAGCCGTCTGCCATGCGATGTTCAAATAAAAAACGACTCTTCTCGGCCGTCCTGCATTTATAGAGTTCGCTTTTCACCTCCTCAGCAGTGAGGCTGGTGAGCTGCTGAATACGCATCAGTTTCAGTTTTTCAATCGACCAACCATAAAACTCAGATGCCGCACTGTTGGCGTTCATGATTTCGCCCGTATCAGGATCAAGAAGAAGCATGACCGCCGAGTGATTTTCGAAGAGCAACCTGAATCGCTCTTCGCTTTGCCTCAGCCTCTCTTCGGTCTGCTTGCGCTCTGTAATATCATCGAAAAGTGAAACACACTCCCCTTTCTGCGGGCTGTATAAAGAGATGTCATACCATTTGCTCACTCCTTTCAGATAAATCTCGAATTGGTCAGGAATCCCGGATTCAACGACTGTTCTATGCTTTTTAATAAACTCAGGATTCGACTCAGCAATGCCCGGAAACACGTCCGTCATTCTGAGGCCTGCCAGGTTTTTAAGTCCGGTAAGCTTCTCATAACTTTTGTTGAACTCCAGATGAAGAAAATCGACGGAACCGCCCTCGTCAACAATCATCCGACAATGAGCATAACCGCTACGCATGAACGCGACAGGGTTCACAGAATAAATTGCTCTCGACACAAGAGCGTCTGATGCATATTCTTGTTCCGGCATTCCCATAATAATCCTCTGGTGTCAAACCACTTTTTTGCCAAAAAAACACGAAAAACACAAAAAAGAATCGCTTAAAAGATAAAAAAATTGTCACATTAACGGAGGAGCTTCTTTTCAGAGCGCTTCGTTACCGCCATATCACTTTTTCAAACACACAAGCAAAAAGAAGATCCTGCCGCCTTTATAAAATTTCGGTACATTACATTTGGGGTTGATATTCTGTAGTTTGGCTGATTAATCGTTATCAATCATGGAAACAAGAGTGCTATTTGGTGATAATTTGAGAGCATTGCGCCAGGAGGCTGAAAAACGCCTGCGAGAAAAGGGAGAGTGCAATCGGGTTGTGTGCAGCTCTCCTGAGGAGCCGCTCCGTCTTGCCCACGAACTCGCGGTTAACTTGGTTCAGCTTGAAATACAGCAGCAGGAGCTGGTTACATTACGAAATCACCTTGAAAAACTACTGAGACCATCTCTTGATCTTGTTGAAATTAACAGAACAACGCAGATTGAGCAACAACATTCCGCTCTTCAGGCAAATAATCAGGAAAAAACAATACTGGCACTGGCAAACGAAAAGCTTTCTGCCAACCGGACATCGCACAGAGACCTTATCGATTACATGCGAAACGGCTACGTTTATGGCCGGGTCATCTACGAAAAGGGATGCGCCATCGATTTTGTTCATGAAGAGGTGAATGCCGGTTACGAGAAAATAACAGGTATGAAAAATGTGGTTGGACGAAAAATATCAGAGATATTTCCCGATATCGAGCAATCTCAGCCCGAGTTTCTCGAAAGACATTTTCGTGTAGCCGAGACCGGAAGGGCGGATCATTTTGAAATCTTCCTTGAACCGTTAGGGCTATGGTTTGATGTTTCAATGTACTGCCCGCAAAAGGGGTATTTCGTTTCGATGTTCGATGACGTCACCGAGCGCAAACGCTACGAATTTCTCCTGCGATTCCGTCTTCGCATTCTCCAGATGGCTGAAACCTCCACGGTGGAAACGTTGCTGAAAGAGACACTTCAGGAGGCTCAACGGTTGACAAAAAGCAAAAATGGATCTGTTTTTTTTGTCGCAAAAGATCAGATCTCACAGTCAATGCAGGCCTGCTCCATGGATAGTGATAAAACGATGTGCCGAAGGAAGATTAAGGATCAGTACTTTCAATTGGACAAAAGCAGGCCTTGGGCTGATGCGGTACGGGAGCAGCGGGCGGTGATGCACAATTATGATCCTGTGCTCAAGCATTGCGTGTGGATGGGTGGGAATTGTCTGGGGGAAGTTCGGCGCGAACTGATTGTTCCGGTCATTCGAAACGACGAGATAGTCGCCATGATCGGCATTGCAAACAAACCAGAAGTGTATGACGAGAGCGATGTGCGCTGGGTAACTGTTCTGGCCAACCTGACATGGGATATCGTCGCAAAAAAGATTGCTGAAACGGAGCAGGAAAAACTTCAGCTTCAGCTCCAGCAGTCACAAAAGATGGAGATGATCGGCCAGCTTGCTGCCGGCATGGCCCATGAAATCAACAATCCCCTGAATTTTATCGCCATTAATTTTTCGAACATCAAGGATATCATTTCGGATTTACAGAGTATTCTCACAGAGTATCAAAACATCACCAGAAAGCTGGAGGAGAAAACCTTTTCTTACACCGATCTCCAGAAACTGCATCAGAAAGAGAGCGAGCTTGATGTCGAAATGATGATCAATGATATCCCTCAGATACTTGCTCAATCACAACGCGGGTTCGAGCGCATAACCTCCATCATCAACAGTATGGGGAATTTATCGCACCGCTATGCCATCGATAAAAAGGTTTTGTTCGACATCAATCAGGGTATCAACGATACACTTGTCATTGCTCGCCATGAATACAGCTCTTGTGCCGATATTACAACATTTCTTGGAGAGCTGCCCGATATCCTCTGCAATCCTGAGCAGATCAATCAGGTCTTTCTCAACCTGATCATCAACAGTGTCCACGCCATTCAGTCCCAAAAGCGAAGCTCAAACGGAATGATCACCATTCACACCTGGTTCGACAGCAACAATGTCTACTGTTCCATTGCTGATGACGGCCCCGGCATACCTGAAGCCATCCAGAAGGATATTTTCAACCCTTTTTTCACGACCAAAGGCCCTGGGAAAGGCACCGGCCTCGGCATGAGCATTTCCTGGGACATTATTGTCATCATGCATAAAGGAACCCTCTCTTTTGAAACTCCGGCTAAGGGCGGCACAATTTTTACCCTGTCGCTGCCTCGATCAGTTGAAGAGTGAACCTTTCTCAAACAACCCCATTCAACACTGATTTCCAGAAACTGGTGCAGTCAACTCTTTGAGTGCTGAGGCAACCTCGGTCACTCGTAACGGCTTTCTCAGGAGTTTGCGGATTCCGAACCGATTAAGTGTTTCTGTATCAAGGCCTTCGGCATAGCCGGTAATCAAAATAATCGGCAGTTTCGGGCTCGTTTTATGTATTGCTCCAGCAAGCTCAATACCAGTCATTTCAGGCATGGTAAAATCGGTAATGAAAAGATCAAACGCTTCGGGATGCTGCAAAAAGAGGTTCAGCGCAGCCTGTGGTGAACTGAATGTTTCTGCCTTGAACCCAAGTTTTGTTACCATCAAACTGAGCATTTTGAGCGCAGCCTCTTCATCGTCAACAATGAGTATGGTGCCACTTCCCCTGTCATAACTCGTTTCCTTTAATTTTTTCAGGGCGTTATCATCAATCACCGGAAGCAAGATCGTGAATGTTGTCCCTTTTCCCGGCTTGCTCTCAACAGTAATCCCCCCCCTGAAACTTTTGACGATTCCATGAACAACGGAAAGCCCGAGGCCGGTGCCTTTACTGGCAGGTTTTGTTGTGAAGAATGGTTCAAAAATGTGCTCCATCGTCGTCTCATCCATACCGCACCCGGTATCAGAGATCGTGAGACACACATATTTTGACTGGTCAAGCTTCGGAAAGAGCGTCATCATGCGACCCTCAAGAGTGACTTCGCGGAGATCTACACGCAAAACGCCCCCTGATAGCTCCATTGCATGAAAGGCATTGGTAATGAGATTAAGGATAACCTGATGGAGTTTCGATGAATCGGCCAGAATATTTCGGCAGGATTCGAAATGTTGTTCAATGGTTATGGTGACGGGTATTAATGGGCGAATAAGCTTCAGTGCTTCACTTATAACGGTCTGGACGCTGACAACCGTCGATTCACCTTCCGCAGATTTGCTGAAGGTCATGATTTGTGCCACAAGCTGCTGTGCCCGTTGAGCGGCAAGCATGATTTCACTGAAATATTCGCGCAGGGAATCCGTTTCGGAAAGGCTCATGATTCCCATTTCAGCATAGCCAAGGATAGGCGTGAGGATGTTGTTGAAATCATGCGCAATACCGCCCGCAAGGGTTCCGATGGTCTCCATACGCTGGGATTTGCGGAGATGCGATTCCAGAAGTTGTTTTTCTTCCTCTTCCCTTTTTTGATCGGTAATGTCACGGACCAAGCCGATCATTCCGAAAAAGTCCTGATCCTGATAGTAGCGTATATGAACTTCTCCGAAAAAGAGTGACCCGTTTTTTTTCCTGAACCTGAGTTCGATAAAGTCTTTCATTGCCGCATCCGACAATATTTCGCTGAATTTGACAAGGGAACGGGGAATATCTTCTTCATAAATATAGTCGGTAAAGAGATGCCCTGTAACCTCTTGAGCGGTATAACCAAAAACGGTTTCCATTGCCTGCGAAACATAGGTCAAGACTCTGCTGACATTAATAACAAAAACCACCTCAACCATCTGTTCCGTAATCGTACGGAACTTTCGTTCACTCTCACGCAAAGCTTTTTCAGCCAGCTTACGCTCGGTGATATCAAAAATAATGGCATCAAGAAAATCCTTTCCCGCAATCTCGACCTTGCTGCTGAAGACCTCCACATCACGCAAAGAACCATCCGAGCGGCTATGGCGGAAAAAAAACCGGTTTTGCTTGGCTAAACGGCTATTCTCAAGATTGCTCTTGATCTCCTCAACCGGGCTTGGGTTAATTTGCCGGATATTCATCTGCCGAAGCTCTTCCTGAGACCATCCATAAAAGTCTGCAGCCGCACGATTGGCATCGACGATATTGCCCGTATCGGGATCAAGAAGGATCTTGATCGCTGCATGGCTTTCGAACAATTTCCGGAAACGATCCTCACTCCGCCGTTGCTCCATCTCAGCATGCTTGCGCGCTGTTATGTCGTTAACAATTGAATAAAGAAGTGTTTTTTTGTCGAGCATAATCGGGCCACTGTAGACCTCTACATCGCGATCTGAGCCGTTGGCCAAGCGATGGCGGAAAAGGAAATAATTTCTCTTTTCGTTGCGGGCCAACTCCATCTCTGCCTGTATTTCAGCTTTGGTCAACAGGTTGATCTGGCTGATGTTCATTCGGCACAGCTCATCATATTGCCAGCCATAATAGGTGACTGCCGCGGGATTGACGTCAACAATGCGGCCATCATCCGGATCAACGATCAGCATAACGGTATGCTTGTTCTGAAAGAGGCTCCGGTAGCGCTCTTCGCTCTCCCGTATCTCATTTTCCGCTTTTTGTTGTGCATTGCGGTTTCTCAGCATCGTGATGCCGTAGGCCAGATTGTCAGCAAGTATGGTGAGCAGTTCTGTCTCTTCCAGGTTAAATGCTTCCGGTATAAGGGAATAAATCGTTAACGCACCAAACACCTTTTCGCCCACTTTCAACGGTAAGCTTTGAACGGAAACGTAACCACGCGCTTTCGCATCCTCCCGCCATCGCTCGAAATGCGGCTCCATAAGTATATCACAGACGGAGCATGATTGGCCAGTGCGGATCGCAGTTCCTGCCGGCCCTTGTCCAAGTTCGTTATCTGCCCAGGATATCTTGAGCTTCTCAAGATATCCATCATCAAAACCGGCCTTGGCAACAAGAGAAATGCTTTTTTCACGGTCATCTTCCGCATAGCCAACCCACGCCATCCGATAGCCACCAATTTCAACAACAATGCGGCATATCTCATGCAATAACTCCATTTCATCAGCGGCATGAAGCATTGCCTGGTTGCAACTGCTGATCGCCAGTAGCGCACGCTTAAGCCGGCGAAGCTCACTCTCCATCTGCTGTTGGCGGGAGATATCGATAACAGGTTTCACTATGCCTCCATTTTTCCCGCATTAAGCACAATTGCATCCACAGCAAGATTGGCACTCATGACCGCACCACCCATAGAATCATAATACAATTGCTGCGAAAATCCGCCTGCAAGAAAGAGATTTCGAAGCGGCGTTTTCTGGGATGGCCGATACTGCTCCATCTGAGGCAGGGGTGCATAGACGGATTGGGGTATTTTAACCACGGTCGACTTCAGGATTCTGGCCCCGCTTGAGGTTTGGGGATAACAGTTTCTGACACTCTGGTCAACAAGGCGAATGATCTCCTCTTTTGAGAGCCCGATAAGCTCTTTTGCCGGAGCGACACAGAACTCAAAACGGGTTTTTCCGCTGAAGGGCTCTTTGCGGAGCGTCGCATAATCAGGTGTGGTACGGGCAAGGTTTGCATAAACCGGAATAACGCCATCAGGCGAAAAAAGCACATTGTCGGCATCAGTAATCTCCCGATCGTACCAGATCTGAACCGAAATAACCGGCACCCCTTCAAGTCGATCAAGATTTCCAAAAAAGGGATGCTGTTGTTTCAGTGAGTCCGGCAGCACCTTTTGCAGATTATGGATCGGCAGAGCCGCAAGATAGTAGTCGGCCGTCAGAATCTCGCCGTTGCGAAGCTGAACGCCATTGATCTCCCGGCCATCAAAGAGCAGCTCTTCCACAACTGTTCTGTTCTTGAATATCGCACCTTTTGCAGTCGAATAATCAATAAGTGGCTGCGTCAGATACACCTCAGGAGAACCTATGAGAAAACCCATGCGGGAGGCATCAGGCATACGGTAAAAGGTCTCGGTAACATCAAGGATAATCTTGGCAGAGATCTCTTCAGGCGGAATAAATTTCAGGGCAAGAGCCATTGGACGGAACATCTTCTGCAAAAGGCGATGGCCAAATTTTTTCTCTGCCGCCCATGCCGCAAAACTCAGATGATCCTGTGTCGGTGCGTACTTCTCTTTTTTCAGCGCCAGGGGAATGAGGGATTTGGCAAACGACGCCATTTCACCAAAGGTAAAATAGCCGTTTTGCACAATTGCCGGCAACAGATGGAGTGGACTGGGGAGATCCCACGTCTTGAAGGTAAAGCTTTTTCCACCCTCAAGCGTATAGGTGAGCTGATGCTTTTTCCACACGACAGCATCATACGTTTTGAGCTCTTTCATGAGATCGTAGAGGACGCTGTAGGCGCCAAAAAAACAGTGCGTCCCGGATTCGATCCAGTCGCCCTCCTCATCTTTCCATGCCGAAACCTTCCCGCCGAAAATCTCTCTTTTTTCAAGCACCTTGACCTGAAACCCTTTATCGGTCAACCGTTTGGCCGCAGTCAAACCAGCGAGGCCGCCGCCAAGAATCAATACTGACTTTTTTTCTGAACTCATGCTTCGGAATTGAAAGGAGATTGGCAAAAAAACACTACACAGCAGTACGTCCTTCCATTGCGCGGGAAAGGGTTGCTTCATCAATAAATTCAAGCTCAGCGCCCACAGGAATTCCTCTCGCTATTTTCGTAACATGGATACCAAGTGGCTTGAGCAGTTTGCTGAGATAGAGGGCGGTCGTTTCGCCCTCAATGGTCGGATTCAGGGCAAGAACAACCTCCCGGACTGCATGACTCTCTGATGCTGAAAGACGTAAAAGCAGTTCACGAACCTTGATATCGTCAGGGCCTATGCCGTCAAGGGGTGAGATAACGCCGTGAAGAACATGGTAGAGCCCTTTGAAGTGGCCCGTCTTCTCAAAAGCAAGCATATCAACGGGGGATTCAACCACACAGATCACCGAACGGTCACGCGCCCTGCTGCTGCAAATTGCGCAGGGGTCGGTACCAATATCGGTGATATTCTGGCAGACTGAACAACGGATAACCTTGTCTTTGGCATTAATCAGGGCTCCGGCAAGCTTTTCCGCCTCAGCTCTCGGCTCACGCAGAATATACATGGCCATACGCTGGGCGGTTTTACGGCCGACACCGGGAAGCTTGGCGAATTCATCAATAAGGGCATCAAGAGCAGCCGAAGTATAACGCATACAGAGCTACAAACCGAGATTCAGGTTTTTAAGCATATCCGCAGGATTCATCATCCCTCCGGTAACTTTGGATATCTCGTCCTGAGCAAGCCGCCCGGCTTCATCCAGCGCATTGTTGACCGCAGCCAGCACAAGATCCTGAACCATTTCCGCATCATCCATGATATCGGGATCAATGGTCAGGCTAAGCACCTTCTGCTTGCCGCTGACAGAGACCTTCACCATGCCGCCTCCGGCTTCACCATGAGCCACAAGCTTTTCAAGCTGCTTCTGTACATCCTGCATCTTTTCACCAGCCTGCTGGATCTGTTTCATCATATCACCCAAGTTCGGCATTGCCATCAGTTGTTCTCTCCTGTAAGTTGTAAAATGGTTTCTGTCAATTTTTTCTGCGCAATGCAAGGTAAATTTTTTCAAGTATGTCCCCTGTTGTCAGCTTGTATTTTTCCAGTAATTCATCAGCCTTGCCGGACTCACCGAACTGGTCTTCAACACCAACCATCTCGATCGGCACCGGGATATTGAGAGCGCAGACATGGGCCACTGCATCGCCAAGACCGTTATACGTCTGGTGCTCTTCCGCCGTCACGATGGCGCCGGTATCATTGGCTGCACGCACAATGGCAAGGGTATCGATTGGCTTAATGGTATGCATGTTAATCACCCTGACGCCAACGCCCTCTTTTTCGAGTATGCGAGCAGCTTCGAGGGCCTTCCAGACCATGATGCCGCAGGCAATGACCGTTACATCCTTGCCGGGATGGAGTTCAATCGATTTGCCAATTTCAAAGCCGTCCTCATCAAGCGAAAAATCAGGAACGTTTGGCCTTCCAAAACGGAGATAGACCGGCCCCTGGTGTTTCACAATCGCTTTTGTTGCGCGAACGGTTTCGCTGTAATCGGCCGGCACAACCACGGTCATTCTTGGCAGACCGCGCATAAGGCCAATATCCTCAAGAATCTGGTGGGTAGCACCATCTTCACCAAGGGTCAATCCGGCATGTGACGCACAGATCTTGACATTGAGATTCGAATAACAGACCGACTGGCGGATCTGGTCATAAACCCTGCCTGTAGCAAATACGGCAAAGGTTGCGGCTACCGGTATTTTTCCTGTAGTTGCAAGACCGGCGGCCATGGAGATCATGTTGGCCTCAGCAATCCCTGTCTGGACAAAACGGTCGGGGAAGGCATCACGAAACAAATTCATATTCAACGATCCCGTCAGGTCTGCGCACAAAGCGACGACCGAGCTCTCCTCCCGGCCAATTTCAAGCAAAGCATCACCAAACCCTGTACGGGTAGCCTTGTTTCCCCGCGTGGCGTATTGCGAAGGCGCAACCCCGATGTTATTTTCTTCCATTACTTCCAGAATAACTTAAATTATGAAAAGCACTTCCGCTTGGCTATGGTACCGAAAAAATTTCAAACCCCATGAGAAAAGTTGTTGAATATAAGGATACTGAAATCGCTGTGAAAAAAAAATTAGGTCAAAACTTTCTGACAGACCGCAATATCACAAGAAAAATAGTACTTGCGTCGAAAGCGGGCCCTCATGACAACATTCTTGAAATTGGCCCGGGCTTCGGAGCGCTGACAAGAGAGATCATTGCGTGCTGCCCGATATTCACCGTTGTCGAAAAAGATCGGAAGCTTGCTGAATTCATAGCATGCGAGTACCCGCTGCTCAAAGTAATTGAGGGTGATTTCCTTGAAACTGATCTTGCCGCACTTGCAAATGAAAAACCACTCAGGGTACTCGGCAATATCCCCTACTCCATCACAACCCCCATCCTTTTCAAGCTTCTTGAACATCGTAACCTACTCCTCTCGGCAACCCTGATGATGCAGCATGAAGTGGCCATGCGAATTGTCGCAAAGCCGAGCACAAAAGAGTATGGCATTCTCGCCGTCCAACTGCAGGCCTTCTGCGATGTCAGCTACCTCTTCAAGGTCGGACGCAAGGTCTTTCGGCCTCAGCCGGGAGTCGACAGTGCCGTTCTGCAAATGACACCAAAAAAAAATAACCCGGTGGAAGATGCAGAGGGATTCCGGCGGTTTGTCCGCACCGCCTTTCACCAGCGCCGCAAAACCTTGCTGAACAATCTTAAAGAAAATTATAACATTGACTCAGTAAAGAGCGAAACCCTGAAACTGCGGGCTGAAGCACTCTCAATTGAAGAGTTTTTTGAGCTCTTCAGAGAGCTAAAACCACTTCCAGAATAAATGTTCATTGGTCTACTGTTAATTTTTTGTTAACATTGCGTTACGATGATCAATTTGCTTCAGTTTGTCTTTTACGGTGATTACTCAACATGTTCTTTTTTTTTGATAATTCAGACTAATTCGTTCTCCCTTATATTTTATTAACTCATTTTTTACCAGGGGGTTACTCGTATGCCGCAGTCCTTTAACACTGTTTATCAACAATCAATTGAGAACCCGGAAGCTTTCTGGGGTGAAGCCGCAGAGAAGCTCCACTGGTACAAGAAATGGAACAAGGTTCTTGATACAAGTAACCCCCCCTTTTACCGATGGTTTGCAGGAGGAATAACCAACACTTGCTACAACGCTCTTGATCGCCATGTTGATGAAGGACGCGGCAACGATTTGGCTGTCATTTTCGACAGTCCGGTAACAGGCACAAAACAACGCTATACCTTCCGGCAGTTCCGTGATATTGTTGCGCTCTTCGCCGGCGCTTTACAATCAAGAGGGGTACGCAAGGGTGATCGCGTGATCATCTATATGCCGATGATCCCTGAAGCCGTTGTCGCCATGCTTGCCTGTGCAAGACTCGGAGCCATACACTCCGTCGTATTCGGTGGTTTCGCCTCTCATGAGCTCGCCATAAGAATAGACGATTGCAAGCCCAAGGTGATCATTTCTGCATCATGCGGTATTGAACACAGCAAAATCATTGATTACAAACGGCTGCTTGACTTTGCCATAGAGCTGGCCCACTTCAAACCTGAAATCTGTATCATCAAACAGCGCGACCAGCTCAAGGCAGAACTCAACGAAGAGCGCGACTTGACCTGGAACCAGTCTCTTCTTGGTGCCGAACCAGCGCAGTGTGTCCCCGTTGAATCTTCCGATCCCCTCTACATTCTCTATACTTCAGGAACCACCGGCCAACCGAAGGGCATCGTTCGCGATCATGGCGGCCACATGGTTGCACTGCAATGGTCAATGAAAAATGTCTATAACGTTAAACCGGGTGAGGTCTTCTGGGCAGCAAGCGATGTCGGCTGGGTCGTCGGCCACTCCTATATTGTTTACGCTCCCCTGCTTCAGGGATGCACCACACTGATTTTTGAAGGCAAACCTGTCGGCACACCCGACCCCGGCACCTTCTGGCGAATCATCAGCGAATACAATGTTGCAGTACTCTTTACGGCACCGACCGCATTCCGTGCTATCAAAAAAGAGGATCCTAACGGCAACTACATCAAGAACTACGACCTCTCCGGATTCAGGACGCTCTTTCTTGCCGGAGAACGGGCTGATCCCGATACCGTCAAGTGGGCTGAGAAGCAACTGAATGTACCAGTCATTGACCATTGGTGGCAAACCGAGACTGGATGGGCCATTGCAGCAAACTGCCAGGGAATTGAACCAGGGCCGGTCAAGTATGGCTCATCCTCAAGAGCTGTGCCGGGCTATAACGTTCAGGTTGTCAACTCGGCTCTTGAGCAACTTCCTGCTGGTCAAATGGGCGACATCGTCATCAAACAGCCTCTGCCTCCAGGAACCATGCTGACGCTGTGGAAAGCCGACAACCGTTTTGTGGAAACATACATGAAGGAGTTCCCCGGCTACTACCAGACAAGCGATGCCGGCTTTATCGACGAAGATGGTTATATCAATATCATGTCACGAACTGATGACGTGATCAATGTTGCCGGCCACAGGCTCTCGACCGGAGCAATTGAAGGTGCACTCTGCGAACATCCTGATGTTGCGGAATGCGCGGTCATCGGTGCTCATGACGATCTGAAAGGACAGATACCGCTTGCCTTTATCGTCCTCAAGAACAATGTTGATACTCCGCACACTCAGATTATCAAACACTGCATTGAGTATGTGCGTGAGAATATCGGACCTGTTGCCTCGTTCAAGAATGCCGTTATCGTTGATCGTCTGCCAAAAACCCGTTCAGGAAAAATTCTTCGTGGAACCATGCGCAAGATTGCCAACAGCGAAGAGTACACCCTGCCGGCAACAATTGATGATCCGGCGATTCTCGATGAAGTCAGGGAGGCGCTTCAGACAATCGGTTATGCCGTAAAGAGCAAATCCATTACAAAAGACGCATGATCAAAAAAATTGACCACATAGCGATTGCCGTCAAAAACCTTGAAAGCGCACTTGAGACGTTCCGGAACGTTCTCGGGTGCGCCCCCGGGGCAATCAGAATCGAAGAGGTACCCTCCGAGAATGTCCGCGTGGCATTTATCTCCATTGGAGAGAGCAAAATCGAACTGCTTGAACCCATGAGCGATGAGAGCCCCATTGCAAAATTTCTTGCAAAAAACGGCGATGGCATGCACCACATCGCACTGGAAACAGACGATATCGAAGAGGAGACCAATCGACTTGCATCGCACAACATAAACCCCCTTGGCTTGCCGAAAGATGGGGCTGGCGGAAAAAGGATCATCTTTCTCCACCCTAAAGAGACCAACAAGGTTCTTCTTGAATTTGCTCAAAAACAGCATTAACCAATCAAGACAAAGCAGCTTGTAACCAGTGAAACATTTTTATCTGCCTTTCGAAAAAAAAGAGGGTTTCAGTTACTCTCACGAGAATATTGAAAAGCTCACCGAATACGAAAAGTATCAACTCTCCTTTCACCCCGAACGCCCAAAACATCTCGATTACCTGACCGTCTTTGACGAAGCCGAAGAGTGTCTGCAAAACGATCTGCATGGCAGTTGCATTATCCAGACCCACCGCGCAGTGATGCGCAATGGAGAGAACTCCTGGTGGCCTGTCATGCTGATCGGCCAGCAATCAGGACCAACCTCTGATTTTGGCCTCATGCGCCAACTGATGAAAGATCCTGATGAGATAGCAAGATGGAATCAGGGCATGCCTACCCCGGCAGCATTTGAAAAGGCAATCAGAGCCATTGAGATTGCTGAACAGGAAAACCGCATCATCATTACCGTTATTGATACGGCAGGTGCAGATCCTACAGAGCAGTCAGAAGGGGGCGGAATTGCCTGGAAAATTGGACGATGCATGCAGTTGCTGGCCGAAGCAACCGTACCAACCATATCGGTCATCATCAATCGTGGTTGCAGCGGCGGAGCCATCGCCCTGACCGGATGTGATGCGGTACTCGCCATGGAATATTCCACCTACATGGTCATTTCGCCTGAAGCCTGCTCATCCATCCTTTTCCGTACCAGAGAAAAGGCCAATTTCGCTGCTGCAATTTCACAGATAACAGCAAAAGAGGGGCTGAAAAATGGCATCATCGATGACATCATCGTTGAGTATGACGGGCCGGCACACCATTTTCCCGAGTCCGCGCTTCAATCGTTCAAGAGTTCCATCATACAATGGCTCGACAAGCTCAGCCGTATACCCTCGGAAGAGCTGTTTTTACGGAGAATGGAGCGCTGGGAAAATATTGGACAGTGGGATATCATTACCGAAAAAGAGATCATCGCCTTCGAAAAACCGGTCTCGTACTTCATCCCAAAGCCAAAAAAAATCCTCTTTGTTGCCCGCCATAAAAACTGTATCGACAATGCAGGCAAAAAGCTCCTCGACCCTGTCCTCTATTCAAAACTCTTTGCCGACAACTTCACCTGTGAAATATGTGGTCACCGCTATGTCCGGTTGACCGCCCATGACTACATTGACCTTGTTCTTGACGAAGGCTCCTTCACCGAACACCAGGAGACCCGCTACATTGTAGACAAGGATATTCTTAACTTCCCCGATTACCAGAAAAAAATTGTAGAGGCACAGCACAAAACCGGTGCAGCGGCATCGTTTATAACCGGAGACGCCACAATCGAAGGGGCTCCTGTTGTCTTTTGTTCAACCAACTTCAACTTCCTCGGCGGTTCATTCTCCATGTCAACGGCCGAAAAAATCTGGCAGGCAAGCAAAATAGCCGTTAAACGTGGAGTCCCTCTTGTTATTCAGGCTACCGGAGGTGGCGCAAGAATGCATGAAGGATGCTCTTCGATGGTCGGTCTTCCAAAACTGCATGTCGCCATATCAAGTGTTGAAAAAGCGGGGCTTCCTGTCATTACCATCATTACCGACCCAACGCTGGGTGGTGTAGCCATAGGTATCGGATCAAGAGGAATAAAACTCTTTGAACATAACGCCGGCAATATCGGCTTTTCCGGCAAACGGGTCATCGAACAGTATACCGGCAAACCGACAACCAAAGACTTCCAGACTACCTGGTGGCTGCAACAGAGAGGCTTTGTCGAGAATACCGCTTTGCCGACAAACATGAAGTATAAAATTACCGAACTTCTCCGCCAGTACAACATTGAGCAAAACCCGCAGGATGCATCGTTATGACACACTCCCGGCCTGATTCACTCTTTTCTGCGTTCCCGGCTGTCAGCCGGGTTGCATGGAAAAACAAGGCAATTGCCGAACTCAAAGAGAAACCCTATGACACCATAGTCTGGCATACGCCAGACGGCTTTGATCTTGAACCCTGGCACTCCCATGAAGAGCATTCCCGGCACCTTGATATCCCCCACTGCAAAGTGGTCAATTCCTGGAAAAATTGCCACCGGGTTACCGTTCAGGATCCGACAACGGCAAACAAAGCGGCATTACAATGCTTTGAACTTGATGCCGCGGCTCTTGAGTTTTTCATAACCGACCCTGCACTCTGTTCCGCTGAATCTCTTCATCAGCTTCTGGCAGGAATCAAAACTTCGGCCGTTGCCATCTACTTTTCAGGCAATCTTCCGCCTGCCGCAGAACTGCTGAAAACACTTGCCGCCACTCCTGGATTTAAGCTGACATCCGGAGGAGTACTTGCCGAAACGCAAGCCGCGTCAACAGAACGGGATCAGGAGCTCTTCAGCGTTGCAGCATCACTTCCGACATTTCGCTTTCTGTCAGTTGACACCATACCCTTTCATGACAAGGGTTCGAATGTCGTCCAGGAAATCGCCCTTGCACTCGCTGCTGTGAGTGACTATCTGCATCGCTTTCTTCAGGCAGGAATTCCTGTTGACCGTATTGTCGCGGCCATGGAAATTATTCTGCCTGTTGGCTCAAGTCACTTTATTGAACTCGCAAAACCAAGGGCGCTGCGCTACCTTCTTCAGCACCTGCTGAAGGCATACGGTGCAACAACATCAACGCTTCCTCTCCTCTTTGCCAGAACATCAGAACGAAACCGCTCCCTGCTCGATCCCTACACCAATGTGCTCCGGTTGACCACGGAGGCAGTTTCAGCAATTCTTGGCGGTTACGATACGCTGCAGATAGGAGCGTTCGACACAGGACTCTCCGTAAAGCGGGAGATTGCAGAACGAATTACCGGAAACATTCACCTGATTCTCAAGGAAGAGGCATTGCTTGACCGGGTTGTCGATCCGGCACACGGTTCTCACTACCTTGAAGCCATGACCAGAGAGCTTGCAGCATCTGCATGGACAATCTTCAAAGAGATCGAAGCGGCAGGCGGTATGGCCGAAGCGACCGCAAGCGGCATCATAGAGGGTTTGATTGCACAATCAGCAACCTTGCGGCAGAAAACACTTGACAACCGGAAAAAGAGCCTGATTGGCATCAACCGTTATCCATGGCCTCTCACGAATGAACAGGAAGAACATCTGGATGCGCTTGCGTTTGCACTGGAAGAACTCCCTGAAGGCAATGAAGTTGCCGGTTATGAGCTGGTACGTTTGAAAAGCCGTTCCTTCAGCCTGAAGTCAGGCCGTAACCCCTCCGTCTTTATCTGGATGCAGGGCAACCCTGCCGTAAGCTTCCAGCAGGCGGCCTTCGCCGAAGACTTTTTCAAATGCGGTGGTTTTGAAATTGCCGGTCGGGCAACACTTTCTCTTGAAGAGAGCTCCTACAACACCGCCCTGCAGAACAAGCCGGACATTATTGTCCTCTGTATTGCCGAAAAAGATCCTGTACCAACAGCGGAAACCCTCTGCACGAGACTCAGCATACTTGATGGCAACATTATTACGGTCATGGCAGGAAGACCACCCGAAGAAAAAGAGCGCCTCTTCGCCGTAGGCCTCGACAGCTTTATCTTTACCGGCGTCAACGTCCTTGAAATGCTCAAATCCTACCAACGTAAAACCGGAGTGCAATGAGACCGGACTTTTCAGAGATTGATATTTTCTCTTCCGCTCCTGCCGCCATAGCGGCTGGCACAGAGACTCAGCAGACTGTCTGGACGACTGCGGAAGGAATTGAGATCAAAACCACATACAACGAATCCGACATTGAGCCCGCAGACCAACTGAACTTTGCTCCGGGCTTTGCACCCTACATTGGCGGACCCTACACCACCATGTATACCACACGGCCCTGGACAATCCGGCAATATGCCGGTTTTTCAACCGCCGAAGAGTCGAACCGTTTTTACCGACTGAACCTTGCCGCTGGCCAGAAAGGGCTTTCCGTCGCCTTCGACCTTCCAACCCATCGCGGTTACGATTCCGACCATGAACGGGTTATTGGCGATGTCGGCAAAGCGGGCGTGGCCGTCGACTCGGTTGAGGACATGAAAACACTCTTCGACCAGATCCCGCTTGGCGACATCTCGGTCTCCATGACCATGAACGGCGCAGTACTGCCTATCATGGCATTTTATATCGTAGCGGCTGAAGAGCAGGGTGTGCCGACTGAAAAGCTCAGCGGAACCATCCAGAACGATATCCTCAAGGAGTTCATGGTTCGCAACACCTATATCTACCCGCCAGAACCCTCCATGCGCATTATTGCCGACATTTTCCGATACACCAGCGAAAAGATGCCGAAGTTCAACTCAATCAGCATCTCAGGCTACCACATGCAGGAAGCTGGTGCAACGGCCGATCTCGAGCTTGCCTTTACTCTTGCCGATGGGTTGGAATACATCCGTACCGGCCTGAAAACAGGACTCGACATTGATGCCTTCGCGCCGCGCCTCTCCTTCTTCTGGGCAACAGGGATGAACTATTTCATGGAGATCGCCAAGTTGCGTGCAGCAAGAATGCTCTGGGCAAAAATTGTCGGGCAGTTCAATCCGAAAAATCCGAAATCCCTGATGCTCCGCTCCCACTGCCAGACTTCCGGCTGGAGCCTGACCGAGCAGGATCCCTTCAACAACATCACCCGCACCTGCCTTGAGGCGCTGGCAGCAACACTCGGCCACACCCAGTCACTGCACACCAATGCGCTTGATGAAGCAATTGCACTCCCTTCGCCTTTTTCGGCCCGCATTGCCCGAAACACTCAGCTTTACCTGCAGGAAGAGAGCGATATAACCAAGAGCATCGACCCATGGGCCGGCTCCTCGTACGTCGAATACCTGACCGCTGAGCTCGCAACAAAAGCGTGGAAAATCATCAGCGATATCGAAGAGGCGGGAGGCATGGTCAAAGCAATTGAGCTGGGGCTTCCGAAGCTCCAGATCGAAGAGGCCGCAACCCGCAAACAGGCCCGCATCGACAGTGGCAAAGAGATTATTGTCGGCGTTAACGGCTACAGAACCAGCAGCAAAACCGATATCGAACTGCTCGAAGTCGACAACACCCTTGTACTCAACCAACAGCTCCAGCGACTGGCAACCATCAAGGCTGAACGTAACAGCGAAGCATGCGCCCTTGCACTCAAGGCCATAGAGGAGAGCGCCGCATCCGGAGAAGGGAACCTGCTTGAACTTGCCGTCGATGCCGCAAGAAAAAGAGCTACCCTGGGTGAAATATCATCAGCCTGTGAAAAAACCTTTGGAAGATATCGTGCCATCACCCGGCTTAACAGCAGTGTCTATATGTCGCAGATGCAGGATAACACCCTCTTTAAAGAGGCGCAGCAGCTCGCCGATACCTTTGCTGCACTTGACGGTCGCCGCCCGAGAATCATGGTTTCAAAAGTTGGGCAGGACGGTCATGACCGTGGAGCCAAGGTCATTGCCGCCGGCTTTGCCGATGTCGGTTTTGACGTCGACATCAGCCCGCTCTTTCAGACCCCTGAAGAGGTGGTGCAGCAGGCGCTCGACAACGATGTGCACCTGATCGGTATATCGAGCCTTGCCGCAGGCCACAAGACCCTTGTGCCAAAAATCATCGAGGAGCTGAAAGCACACGAACGGGAAGATATCCTTGTCATTGCCGGCGGCATTATTCCTGAGAAGGATCATGCCTTCCTCTATGAAAAGGGAGTTGCCGGCATCTTCGGTCCGGGTACGGTGATTGCCGAAGCGGCTATCAACATCCTCAAGCTTCTCCTTGCACGTTTTGAGTGATGGGCAGTACACGCGAGCAGAATAGACTTATGTACCATTACGATCCGGCTGTGGATACGGTGGTCAACGGCATCATGAACGGTGACCGCCAGATGCTCAGCCGGGCCATTACGCTGATTGAGTCGCAGAAACCGGAACATGAGCAGAAAGCGCACGAAATTCTTGACCGCTGCCTCGCAAAAAAAACGAACGCAATCCGCATTGGCATAACCGGCTCTCCGGGAGCCGGGAAAAGCACCTTTATCGAAACCCTTGGCGAAGAGATCATTAACCAGGGGCTTCGACTCGCTGTTCTGGCCATAGACCCGAGCAGCAAGCAGTCGAGAGGGAGTATTCTGGGCGACAAGGCGCGCATGGAGAGACTTGCGGGAAGAAAAGAGGCCTTTATCCGTCCAACCGCCTCATCTGGCTGTCTGGGGGGCACCTCGCCAAAAACCCATGAAGCCATTCTGCTCTGCGAAGCTGCCGGGTATGACGTCATTATGGTTGAAACCGTCGGTGTCGGACAGTCAGAGGTGGCTGTAGACACGATGGTTGACTTTATTTTGCTCCTCATGCTCCCCGGTTCGGGCGATGAACTGCAGGGAATCAAGCGGGGAATCATGGAGATCGCCGACGCCGTAGCCATCACCAAAACTGACGGCGATCAGGCTGGTATTGCCGCAATCTCAAGAGCTGAATTCGAAGCCGCACTTCGCATGCTTCCAGCAAAGCACCCCTTCTGGCAGCCGCAGGTCTTCCTCACATCCGCCATATCAGGCACCGGCATCAGAGAGGTGTGGCAGAACATTTCAGCATATTTCGTACTGATGCAGAAACACGACAGGCTCGAAGAACTGCGCCACCAGCAACTCAAAAGCCTGCTCTACACCCTCCTTGAAGATCGACTCAAAAGAGAGTTCTTCTCAAACGCCGAAGTCACCAGCTCAAAAGAGAGAGTCGAACGACAAGTCCTCTCTGGCGAACTCAGCCCCTTCAGCGGTGCAAATGCTCTCATGGATGCCTTTATGACACCCTCAAAATCGACGTAAGCTGTCCGGCTCCCAAAACGGCATTGAGGGTTAAAACGCTCACTCTTCCAATCACCGCCATGTTGTTGCTGTTACCGTTTCAGGCTTCTATGCCCACAGGAGGCACAACAATATGCTCAGGTGGCAGTCCTTCGTGGTAGCGCTCATACATTGCCGTATAGGCCGCTTCAATATGCCTGGCGAAGAGTTTGGTATCAAACAGGGGCGTTGTAAGGCGATTTTGCTCAAGTTTCTGGCGGATCGCTGACAACTTATCCGGGTTCTGAGCCAGTGCAACTGCCAGAGTTTCATACTCCTCCTGTGTTGCCGTAATCAATTCCGGTAACTGAATCGCACTGAGCAGACTTGCGGCTACCCTGCTGGCAAACGATTCGCCACACAATGTCAACACAGGCAATCCCGCCCAAAGCGCATCACTTGCAGTGGTATGTGCATTGCACGGATAGGTGTCGAGAAACAGGTCAGCCCGCCGGTGCCGTGCAAGGTGTTCTGCCAGAGGCAGCCGCTTGACAAAAATCAGCCTCTCCCGCTCAACACCACGCTGAACTGCACCCTGCCGTAAATTATCAGCAGCTTTTTGATTATCCTCAAAAAGCCAGAGAACACTCCCCTCTACACGCTTGAGAATCCGCATCCAACTGTCAAGGGTTGCGGGTGTGATTTTGTAGTTATTGTTGAAACAGCAGAAAACAAAGCCCTTTTCAGGCAGACCGCACTCGGTGCGGGTGGGGTACCACTCTGCAATGCAACGCTTTGCATCATTGACCTGATAGCTGTCGGGGAGAGAGACGATTTTTTCAGTGTAGTACTTCCGATACTCTTCAGGAATAAGAGTCGCATCGGCGATGAGATAATCAATATAGTCGGCACCCATGGTGCCCGGGTAACCGAGATAGTTAACCTGTATCGGCGCTGCCCGAAACGCAAATATGCCGGTACGGGAGTTTTGGGTAAAACCTTTCAGGTCAACAGCAATATCGATTTCCAATTCCCTTGAGAGGAGCGCCACCTCTCGGTCGGAGTGTAATCGAACATCAAGAAAACGGTCAAAAGCGACGACGACCCTTTTTCTCATTTCGTCCTCTATGTCCGGGCCGAATGAAAACGCAAGAAGCTCAAACTTCTCTCTGTCATGCTTTTCAAATAACTCAGCCATCAGGTATGCTGTCGCATGGTTATGATAGTCTGCAGAGTAGTATCCGATACGGATTTTTTTGTGGCGTGCTCGCTTTGAAATTCCCGAAAGAAGCGACACTGACGGGAATTTCTCATGGGCAAAAATCTCTGCGGCCTTTTTATGCAAAGCAGGAGAATCAATCAGCACAAGGAGAAGAAATGGAGATGATGCTTTTTTGCGAAGCTCTATTTTTTCAGCAATCTGTTGTACGCCTTGATCGAACGAGCTCCAGTCGCATATCTTCATTTTGGTGTGCAGCCACTGTCCAAACAGAAAATCATAGTCGGGTTTCAACGATATTGCCCGCTCATAACTCGCTATAACAGCTTCATATTGCCGGAGTTCATAGAGCGCAACGCCTCGGTTGTTCCAGGCTTCTGCATAGTCTGGCTTCAACAAAATCGCACGATCATAACTCGCTACAGCGGCTTCATATTGCTGGAGTTCTTTGAGTGTATTGCCGTAATTATTGTGAAATGCCGCATTATCCGGACAGAGTTCAATGGCTTTACCAATCAACTCAACTGCCTTGTGAAAATTTTTTGTCTGGGATGCAACGACGCCCGAAAGATGTAACGAGTCAATATGCTGTGGCTGTAATTGCAATATCTCATCATAGAGCCGTTGTGCCTGTGCCAATTGACCTGATTGATGCAAGCGAATGGCTTGTTGAAACTTCGCTTGCGTTTGATTGAGTTCATGGAGCGTCACCGGCTGTTGCAACAGCGGAGCATGATCACTCCTGAACGGAGTTGCTTGGGCCGATACAACAGAAGCACCCTGCTCCAACCCTGCTTCCGGTGATTCAAGATGCTTTATCCCGCCACTTGCTGATGACGGCACAACAATATGCTCAGGCGGCAGCCCTTTTTGATATCGCTCATACATTGCCGTATAAGCCGCTTCGATATGCCGGGTGAAGAGTTTGGTATCAAACAGGGGCGTCGAGAGGCGGTTGTGCTCCAGTTTCTGGCGAATCGCTGACAATTTTTCCGGGTTCTGAGCCAGTGCAACTGCCAGAGCTTCATACTCCTCCTGTGTTGCCGTAATCAGTTCCGGTAACTGAATCGCATGCAGCAGACTTGCGGCTACCCTGCTGGCAAACGACTCACCACACAATGTCAATACAGGCAATCCCGCCCAAAGCGCATCACTTGCAGTGGTATGTGCATTGTACGGATAGGTGTCGAGAAACAGGTCAGCCTGACGGTGCCGTGCAAGGTGTTCTGCAAGAAGAGGCACCCGTTTTGCAAAAATCAGTCTGTCAGCATTAACCCCCAGTTTAACAGCTTCCACTCGCAAATTTTCTGCGGCTTTTGGGTTGTCCTCAGAGAGCCAGAGAACACTCTCTTTTACCTTCTTGAGAATGCGCATCCAACTGTCAAAGGTTGCTGGTGTGATTTTGTAGTTATTATTGAAACAGCAAAAAATAAAACCCTTCTCGGGCAATCCGCACTCCTCACGGGTAAATACCTTATCGGCAACCTCACGATTTGACTGGTTTGCCATATAACTATCGGGAAGAGAGACAATCTTTTCAGTAAAGTGCTGCCTGATGTTTTCTGGTATCAGGGTTGCATCAGCAATCAAATAATCGAGATAATCCATTCCCATTGTTCCCGGATATCCCAGGTAGTTGACCTGTATGGGTGCCGAGCGTAAAGCAAATATTCCAGTACGGCAATGTCCAGTGAATCCTACCAAATCAATGGCAATATCAATCTCAAGGCTCCTGGAAAGATTCACAACTTCACTATCTGAGAGGTGGCGCACATCAATAAAACGGTCAAACGCAGCCTCAGCCCTTTTTCTCATCTCATCCTTTTTGTCCGGACCGAATGAAAATGCAATGACCTCAAACGCCTCTCTGTCATGCTTTTCAAACAACTCAGCCATCAAGTACATCACTGGATGATTACAATAATCCTCCGAGTAGTATCCAATACGGATTTTTTTGTGTCGTAGATGCTTGGAAATTGCTGGCAGAAGCGGTGTTGACGGGTATTTTTCGTGGGCAAAAATTTCTGCTGCATGTTTGTGCAAAGCGGGAGAATCAATCAGTGCAAAAAGAGGAAATGGAGATGATGCTTTTTTGCGGAGCTCTATTTTTTCGGCAATCTGTTGTACGCCTTGATCGAACAAGCTCCAGTCGCATATCTTCATCTTGGTATGCAGCCACTGTCCAAACAGAAAATCATAGTCAGGCTTCAACGATATCGCCCGTTCATAACTCGCTATGGCAGCTTCATATTGCTGGAGTTCCTGAAATGCGGCACCTCGGTTATTCCAGGCTTTTGCATAAGAAGGCGTCAGGGAAATGGCTCGATCATAACTCGCCACGGCAGCTTCATGTTGCCCGATCTCCTGGAGGGCATTACCTCGATTACTGTAAGCATTTGCATAGTCCGGCTTCAGCATAATAGCCCGATCATAACTGGCCACAGCGGCTTCGTATTGCTTGAGCTCATAGAGCGCAATACCTCGGTTGTTCCATGCTTCTGCATAATCAGGCTTCAGCGAAATAGCTCGATCACAACTTGCTACAGCAGAATCATATTGCCTGATCTGTTGGAGGGCATTACCACGGTTGCTGTATGCGTCTGCATAATCTGGCTTCAGCGCAATAGCCCGGTCATAACTCTCTACGGCGGCTTCATATTGCTTGAGCTCATAGAGCGCAACCCCACGATTACTGTAAGCCGCTGCATAGTCTGGCTTCAAGGCAATCGCCCAATCATACCTGGCAACAGCGGCTTCATATTGCTGGATCTCATAGAGCGTATTGCCCCGGACGAAGTGAGCCGTTGCCTCGTCTGGCTTCAGAGCAATTGCATGGTCATTACCCACCACAGCATTTTCATGGTGATTCTGTTTTTGTACCACCGTCTGTTGCGACAGCGGAGCATGATCACTCCTGAACGGAGTTACCGACCCTGCTTCCGGTGATTCAAGATGCTTTATCCCGCCATTTGCTGATGATGGCACAATAATATGCTCAGGCGGCAGCTCTTTTTGATAGCGCTCATACATTGCCGTATAAGCCGCTTCGATATGCCGGGTGAAGAGTTTGGTATCAAACAGGGGCGTTGTAAGGCGGTTTTTCTCAAGTTTCTGGCGGATCGCTGACAATTTTTCCGGGTTCTGAGCCAGTGTAACTGCCAGAGTTTCATACTCCTCCTGTGTTGCCGTAATCAGTTTCGGTAACTGAATCGCATGGAGCAGACTTGCGGCTACCCTGCTGGCAAACGACTCACCACACAATGTCAACACAGGCAATCCCGCCCACAAGGCATCACTTGCTGTTGCACCGGCATTATAGGGGCGGGTATCCAGAAAAAGATCGGCAACACGATACCTTGCCAAATATTCGGCCAAAGGTAAACGCCGGGCGAAAATGAGCCGGTCCCCTCTTACTCCCCTTGACTCAGCCTCTTTCTTCAAGTTGGCAATTGCTGAATCATTATCCACACACAAGAACAAAACGCTGTTTTCTACCCGATGAAGGATGCGCATCCATCCGTCAAAGGCTCCTGGCGTAATCTTATAGATATTGTTGAAACAGCAGAAAACAAATCCCCTCTCCGGCAATCCGCACTCCTCACGGGTAAAAATCCTGTCGGCAATACGGCGTTTGGTATCGTTTACCTGATAACTCGGCAAATAAACTATTTTTTCGCAATAGTGCTGCCGGCTCTCCTCGGGAATAATCGTGGAATCTGCTATCAGATAATCGATATAGTCAGCTCCCATGGTACCAAGATATCCTATGTAACTGGCCTGTATCGGTGCAGCCCGTAAAGCAAATATTCCGGTACGGCCATGACCAGTAAATCCTCCCAGATCTATGGCAATATCAATCTCAAGACTTCTGGAAAGAGTTGCAACATCGATATCCGAGAGGTTGCGCACATCAATAAAACGGTCAACCGCAGCCATAGCCCTTTTTTTCATTTCATCATCTCCGTTTGGGCCAAACGAAAATGCAATAACTTCAAAAGCCTCTCTGTCATGCTTTTCCAACAACTCTGCCATCAAGTACATCACTGGATGATTACGATAGTCAGCAGAGAAGTAGCCGATGCGAATTTTTTTATGTCGAAGATGCCTGGAAATTGCTGGCAGAAGCTGTGTTGAAGGGAATTTTTCATGCGCAAACATCTCTACGGCTTGTTTGTGCAAAGCGGGAGAATCAATCAGAGCAAGAAGATGAAATGGAGATGATGCTTTTTTGTTCTGCTCTATTTTTTCTGAAAGTTGTTGTACGCCTTGATCGAACGAGCTCCAGTCACCTATCTTCATCTTGGTATGAAGCCACAGTCCAAACCGAAAATCATAGTCAGGCTGCAACGATATTGCCCGTCCATAACTTGATAGAGCTGCTTCATATTGCTGAAGTTCCACAATTGTATTGCCACGATTGTAGTATGCGTCTGTGTAGCCCGGCTTCAGCATAATAGCCCGATCATAACTCGCTACTGCAGCTTCATATTGCTGGAGCTCATAGAGCGCATTGCCACGATTGTTGAAAGCTTCTGCATCGTCCGGCTTCAGCGTAACTGCCCGATCATAACTCGCTACTGCCGCTTCATATTGCTTGAGTTCCTGAAGCGCATTGCCTCGACTATAGAAACTCTTTGCACAGTCCGGCTTCAACAAAAGAGCCCGGTCATAACTCGCCAGGGCTGCTTCATACTGCTTCAGCTCATAGAGCGCAATGCCCCGATTACTGTAAGCCCCTGCGAAATCTGGCTTTATAGCAATCGCACAGTCATAACTCGCTACCGCAGCTTCATATTCCTGAAGTTCTTTAAGTACATTACCACGATTACTGCAGGCTTCTGCATAATCCGGCTTCAGGGCAATCGCACGGTCATAACTTGCTACAGCAGCTTCATACTGCTTCAGCCCATAGAGTGTATTGCCACGATTGTAGTGAGCCAATGCGTAGTCGGGCTTCAGGGCAATCGCACGATCATAACTCGCTACCGCAGCGTCATACTGCTTCAGCTCATAAAGCGCAATACCGCGATTGTTCCAGGCTTCTGTATAATAAGGCTTTAGCGAAATTGCTCGGTCACAACTCACCACGGCAGCTTCATATTGCCGGAGCTCTTGCAGAGCATTACCACGATTACTATAAGCCTCTGCATAATCTGGCTTCAGCGCAATAGCCCGGTCATAACTCTCTACGGCGGCTTCATATTGCTGGAGCTCATAGAGCGCAACACCGCGATTGCTATAGGCTTCTGCAAAATCTGGCTTTATAGCAATCGCACGGTCATAAGTGGAAATAGCGGCTTCATATTGCTTCAGCTCATAGAGTTGATTGCCACGAACAAAGTAAGCACTTGCCTCGCCTGGCTTCAGAGCAACCCGTCGAGCATTTCTTTTACCTTTTTTCATGGAATGGTCTCTAAGCTTGAGCTCTACGAACCTCACTCGTCGCCAATAAACTCCTTCTCTTCACTCTTGACAATAAGCACCGGGCAATTGGCCTTGCGCACAACCGTCTCGGCAACACTTCCCATAATAAAGCGGCTCAACCCCTTTTTACCATGGGAACCCATAATGACCAGATTGACATCAAGTTCATCGGCTTTCTCAAGGATCACGTCAGAAGGATTGCCAAACTCAATTGAGCACTCAGCCTTGAGACCTGCTTGAGTGAGTTCCTGCAAAATAAGCTTGAGATCCTCTATTGCGGCTTTTTCCAGATCCTCTTCAAGCGGCACATAATTGAGCGTAATGTCAACCGCCATCGGCCTCGGCTCCACAACATTCAAAAGATGGACTGAGGCACCCATGCCTGCTGCAAACTCTTTCGCATACTGCACCGCCTTGCGGGAAGCATCAGAAAAATCGACAGGACAAAGAATGGTATTAATCTTGAACATGATCGAAATAGTTTAGGTTGCCTGAGACGACGAGGGTGGTCTGTTTTCAAAAAAGGGTCTGAACAGATCAATTGGTATTGGAAAAACGGTTGTAGAGTTGTTCTCTGCAGCGATATCCTTCAGCGTCTGCAGATAACGAAGTTGCAAGGCAGCAGGAGAGCCTGAAATAATTGTTGCTGCATCAGCAAGACGCTGTGCCGCCTGAAACTCCCCCTCGGCATTAATGATTGCCGAACGGCGTTCGCGCTCAGCCTCAGCCTGCTTGGCCATTGCCCGGCGCATCCCTTCGGGAAGGTCGATCTCCTTCACCTCCACCTTGCTGACCTTAACCCCCCAGGGTTCGGTATCCTTGTCGAGAATGGCCTGAATCCGGTCATTGATTTCATCGCGCTCCGCAAGCAGATTGTCAAGCTCACCCTGGCCGCACACACTGCGAAGCGTCGTCTGGGCAAGCTGGGAGGTTGCAAAGTGAAAATCCGCAACATCAACAATCGCCTTTATTGCATCAAGCACACGGAAATAGACCACCGCGCTCACCTTCACCGAAACGTTATCGCGAGTAATAATATCCTGCGGAGGAACATCAAGCGTTACCGTACGAAGGTCAACCCGCACCATTTTATCAATCCCCGGAATCAGAATAATAACACCGGGACCTTTTGCTCCAATAATCCGGCCAAGACGAAAAACAACCGCCCGCTCATACTCCCTGAGTATTTTTACCGACGACATCAAAAAAACAACAATCAGCAGAAGAACAGTGACATTCAATTCAAACATAACATCAGCTCCTTTTCTTGAAGTTACCTCGAAACCATCGCGACAAGCATCTGTATGATACAACAAAAATTACACAGGAACCATTTCAGTCAAAAAAACGTCACAGCCCCCCGGAACAAAATGCATTTACCGACATCAGAACATTGAATGCTCACCAAGCTCTTGACCCGAAATACCCTCTTTGAGCACACGTCTATAGAAATCACGCAGGGTATCGCTGCCGTATGAAGGCGTCATAGCGGCATCATATTTTCCGGTCTCGGGATCAAGCACCAGCATTGACTCCGAGCAATAATACTTCCCGATACGGGCAAACTCAGCCTTGTCCCGCAATTTAGGAAAAATCTTTGCGAGCAGGCTCAACAGAGGAATGATCACATCAAACATCTGAATCGGCATCTTTTTGAACCTGGGGGGAGAGCCGAGAAGCTCAAAAAGCATCGTACCCTGCTCCCTCGGTGTAATCGCCTTTCCCGGTCCTCCGACAGGGAGTATTTTATTTTTCTTTGCCGGATCTTCGAGGCAATCAGCAATAAAACGGGCCAGATCCGCTTCGCTGATCGGTTTGCAGGCGGTCAGTTCGCCATCACCGAACATGACATAGGGCTTCCCCTTTTTAAGCGATTCAACTTGACCTGCAATAGACTTGAAAAAAGCCGTCGGGCGGACAATCGACCAGGCAAGCCCTGACACCTTCAACTCCTCCTCAAATTTCAGCTTTGCTCTCTGGAATTCAAGCAACGGCTTCTGGACGCATATCGCAGAAAGCAATACAAAATGCGTCGCTCCGGCAGCCTTGCCAGCATCAAGCGCATTGCGAGTTGCCTGATAGTCGATATTCCACGAATCCTTCACTCCCCCATTACGAGAGGTGAGGCACGAAACCACCACATCAAAATGCTCGCCCCGGATGCCTCGCTTCATCAGTGAATCCATGCTGCTCACATCACCAAAACGTACCTCGGAACCCTTTAACTGGGAGCAGGTCTCCCCCGCCCTCGTCTTTGAGCCAACACCTGAACGCTCACGGGCAAAACTCACCACCTCATATCCTCTGGCAACCAGTTCACGAACAACAAATTTGCCGATATAGCCGGTAGCACCAACAACAAAAACACGTTCTGGACGACTCACGGTAGGGTGTAATGAAGTATTCACAGTTCAGAAATGGTTACAGTTCACATGCAGTCAACATCGCCAGTGTCAGCTCAGTCTTTCCCGCATTGAAAAAATGCTACAACGCCCAATGCTGCGTAAGTTATAAATCAAAGTACGGCATTATTTCCGGTTATCAAATCCTTTAACTTCAATAGGGACTCAATCGGCAATTGAGAATCTTTAATGCCGATTCGACCGTCAAGGATTATTTGAAGGCTGAAGCACTTTTTCTTTGAACAATTATATTATATTTACCGTGATAACTGCATAGAGAAGTCAATACCATTTTACTCATCCATGGCGGAGGAAAAATCCCGGCATATTTTTGCAAGCACAACTTCCATTATCACATAAACACATACGACTATGGCAAACGAAAACAATGGCGTTTTTACCAACCTCCTTATTGCGGTCGGTGCTCCAATCCAGAATGTAGCTGACGCTGTGACCGAAACCGTCGGCAGCGGTATCTCAACAGCAAATTCGATCGTCCAGTCCGGCATCAATCTCGCTGGAACAACCGCCAGCAATTCACTCGATCTCGCAGGGTCAGTCGCCAAAAGTTCTCTCGATCTTGTAGGAACAGTGGCAACCAGTTCGGTCACTACAGCCACAAAGTTTTTGGAAAGCGTAGGAAATGCGGTTACAGCAGCTATCACAGCAGCTATAACCCCGAAACAGTAACGATCTGCTCTTTTATCATAATGCCATCTTGCCCATCGCGGTGCAGGATGGCGTTATATAAAAATCAGTAACCAACAACCATTGTAAACCTCACCGGAAGCTTTTCAGCCCCTCATTCCACTCCCCTGTCAGTGTTTCACCAATCGGTCAAATACCCCCATTCCTCATGCTTGATCGGTAATCGGAGCAAAGGTTCTCCAACGGTTGACAAATCATGCACAATTTATTGACAACACCATCACTACCATGCAGCAATGAACCAAACAACCCTTGAAGCGTACCGTTCCTTTCTCAAAGACACCATCCGCCAGAAAATCGACTTCTCCCTGACAGACCAGAACCGCCGGATTCCGCCTCCGCCGATCGAAAAGCCTTGTGCGCCCGACAAAAAGCAGATAGAACTGCCAAAAATTGAAACCCTGAAGCATATCGGCCATATCGACCTCCAAACGGCCATAATGAGAAGGCAAAGCTGCCGCACATACAGTGATGCTCCTCTCACCCTTGAAGAGCTCTCTTTCCTTCTCTGGGCAACCCAGGGGGTCAAACTGAAACTCGATTCCGGTCACGCCCTGAGGACGGTACCTTCCGCCGGATGCCGCCACGCCTTTGAAACATACCTTTGTGTGCTGAACGTCACCGGACTTGAAAAAGGCATCTACCGCTACCTTCCTCTTGAACATCACCTCATCTTTGAATTCAATGTGGAAAATCCGGAACGGGAGATCACAAAGGCCGCCCTCGGCCAGTCCTTCGCGGGAGATGCTGCCGTCACCTTCATCTGGACCGCTATCCCTTACCGCATGGAATGGCGATACGGCCTCGCCGCCCATAAAGTCATCGCCCTTGACGCTGGCCACCTCTGCCAGAACCTCTACCTTGCATGCGAAGCCATCGATGCCGGCACCTGCGCTATCGCCGCTTACGACCAGGAAAAGATGGACAGCCTGCTCAATCTGGATGGAAAAGAGGAGTTCACCATCTACCTTGCACCCGTCGGCAAAAAACAGTAACGGCTCAATACCCCCACTTTTCATGCTTGACGGGCAGGCGGTTCAGATCATCACGCAGAGAGCGCCATTTTGGCATAACATTATCCATGAGTGCTATGAATCGTTCATTATGGTGACGCTCCAGAATGTGAACCATTTCATGCACAACGATGTATTCGAGGCACTCTTGCGGTTTTTTGGCGAGTTCAAGGTTTACCCAGATACGGCGAGCTTCGGGATTGCAGGTGCCCCACCTTGTTTTCATCTTCCTGACGCCGAACTCATTAACCCGCACCCCGATCTTTTTCTCCCATGACAAAATGAGGTCAGGAATCGCCGCCTTCAGAAACTGCCGGTACCACTCGTCCAACACCAACTGTTTTTTCTCCTGAGTTGCATCAGGCCGGATATGAAGAAGGATGCTGCTGTGCTGCAAGTCAACAAAGGGCGGGGCATCCCGCTCAACAATTTTCAGCAGGTAACGCTTTCCCCAGAGATAATGGCTCTCCCGGTTCAAATACTCCCTCGGGGTTTCACGCTCCTGAGCGCGCAACTTGCGCTGCTGTTTTTTTATCCAGCCGAGGCGTGAAATGGCATAGAGCCGGAGAGAGTCAATATTCATATAAGAAGGCGCCGAGATACGCACACGGCCTGTTGGCGGATAAACACTGAGATGAATGTTTTTGATCTCCTTCAGCACCACATCAACCTCAATATCCCCGATAGCAAAGCGGGTAACCATTCAATACTCTCTTTGCCGTTCAATAACAAGAAAAAGCCGTTCAACAGCCTCTTCATCCTGCAACAGCTCAAACAGGGCCTTCTTGATCACATTCTCCTTCGCTGAAACGCCGCGCCATCCGTCCGGCCTTACCCCTCTGACCGCTTCATCTATAGCCATTGCCAGCCGAGCCCGTTTATCCTGCTGCCCTTCATAACCGGCAGGATCATCGGATAAATCAAGGTCAACATGGCCAACCCTGTCAAGCTTCAGGTTGTTGTACAAGGCCCGACGACCGGGAGTATTCAATTGCGAAGGAGTCTCTTCGGCACGGCCTGATTCCACCCGGTTGGCCAGTTCGGCGATCCGCTTGAGCCAGGCTTCATAATCAATGGCATGCTGGTGACGCGACATAATGAGTTCGTCAAGCAGGGTTGACATCCGGTCATAAAATGCCGGATCGTTCAGATGATCCTTTATGATTTTGCTTCGGACATTGTTCTCAATGGTTTCGGCAATGGCATCCTTGCTGCTTTTAATCCCTTCGGGCAGACTTTTGATTGCCTCTGCAATGCCGGATTTCACCATCAGCTCAAGCAGCGGCATCTCATCAAAAGGAGAGATCTTCCTCGGCTCATCGGCTTCAATGTAGGTATCAATCAGGTGGCGCATATCGGCCTCATAGGCTTTCAGATCGATGCTTTCACCACTTGCACGCCGGATTATTTCACGCAGCTTGAGATAACGATCAATATCTCTTTTGATACGCTGGATAGCGGTGGCAGAGTACCCTGCTGCATCAAGCTCGCCTGAAATACTGCCGTACGCCCTGACCAGCATAGCCGTTGCCTTGTAGAGTGCGGAACGGAGCGGTTCTCTATCAGCAAGCTCCTGCGGCATCTCACTGTTGCCACAAAAATAATGGATATGCTCAAGCTCACCCATCGGAGGCTCAACCGGTTCGCACAGCAGTGCAAGAGCTTCCAGGGCATTGTCGAGCCGTTCCCGTCCCTTTGCAAGCCGGTCTTTCATCAGAATGTCGGACTCCCCGCTTGTATCGCTCTGATCCAGCTCCGAGGTATAGACGGTATAAACCTTCAGCGCATCGTTGACCTTGTTGAAAAGATCTTTATAATCGACGATATAGCCGAACTCCTTGTCGTCTCCGTCAAGGCGATTGGTGCGGCAGATAGCCTGAAAGAGGCCATGATCCTGCATGCTCTTGTCAATATAGAGGTAGGTGCAACTCGGCGCATCAAAGCCTGTCAGCAATTTATCGACCACAATCAGCAGCTTCATGCCGGCAGGCTGTTCCCTGAAGAGCTTCTTGGCATTGTCTTCGTAGCTCTCGGTTTTCGACTTGCCCGCTGCCGCATCGACATGCTGCAGCAGTGCCGTATAGGTGTTGTAGATCGACTCCTTGTCAGTTTCCGTATTGGCGCCGGTGTCTTCCGTCGTGATGTCTCTTGTTTGCGGATTGTAGGAGGTAATGACTGCGCACCTGCCTTTAAAGACCGACTTCTGAAACAGTTCAAAATACTTGCAGGCCTCATAGATGCTCGACGCTACCAGAATGGCGTTGCCACGATGGTTGCTCAGGCGAGGCTTGACACTGAAATCAAACACAATATCGTTGACGACCCGGTTCATCCGCGATCGGGAGCTGAGCACATGCTGCATAGTCCCCCACTGCTCGCGAAGGGCGGCCTTCTGCCACTCATTCAGCCCCCTCGTTTTGGCATCAAACCAGGCATCGATCTTCTCCTTCGACCCAAGCTGCTGGTCGATATCCCGAGCTTCATAGAGCAGATCAAGCACCACACGGTCTTCAACGGCCTCATTGAACTTGTAGGTATGGATGTAGCTCCCGAAAACCTCAAGGGTTGTTGCCGCATCTTTTTTCAGGAGAGGCGTACCGGTAAACCCCATAAACACTGCGTTGGGCATGAGCGCTTTCATGGAACGGTGCAGCTTGCCGCTCTGCGTCCGGTGGCACTCATCAACAAAAACAAAAACATCTCCCACCGTATGACCGGGCTGCGACTCAAGCTCCCTGATGAACTCCTCAAAATTATCCACCCCTTTTCGGCCGAACTTGTGCACCAGCGAGCAGAGCAAACGCGGCGCAGGCTGGCCGAGCTGCGTCATCAGATCCCTGCCGCTGGTTGTGCGCCTGATGGATTCTCCGGCATCGGTAAAGACTCCTGCAATCTGCTTGTCGAGCTCATCGCGATCGGTAACAATCACCACACGGGCGGCAGGCTTGTTTTCCAGAATCCAGCGAGCCAGAAGCACCATCACCATGCTCTTGCCGCTCCCCTGCGTATGCCAGATAATGCCGCCCCTGAACGCATCAGCATGGCGCTGTGCCGCCTTCACACCAAAATACTGGTGCACCCGTGGAAGCTTCTTTTTCCCGCCATCAAAAACAACAAAATCATGCAGCAGCTCAATCAGTCGTGACTTTTCGCAGATCTTGAGCAGATACTTGTCGAGATTGAATCGGGAGTTATCCTCCTCATCCTCCTTCCATTGCAGAAAATACTTCTCCTCCGTGCCGACTGTGCCATACTTCAACCCTTCCGAATCGTTTCCGGCAAAAATGAACTGCACCGTTGAAAAGAAGGGGGCAATAAACTCCGAACGCTGGTTGACAAGGCTTTGACGGATGCCGTCTCCAAGCGATACCCTGCTGTTCTTCAACTCCAGCACGCCAACCGCAATCCCGTTGACGTAGAGCACAATATCAGGCCGTTTATCGTGCTGGCCACAAACCGTCACCTCCTCGGCAATGGCGAAATCGTTCAGCTCCAGCTCCCGGTTGATCAGCTCGACGGTTTCACTATTCTCCCCCGCTGCCGCTTTTATCGAAACACCGTAATGAAGCAGGCTGTAGACTTTCCGGTTATTGTCGTAAAGAGTTCGGTTCTGGTTGCCAGCCTCAGTGCGCAGTTCATGAATGGCTTTGGCAATCTGCACCCCGGTGTAGCCACTCCGTAAAAGATATGCCCCAAGCAGACCCTCATCGATATTGCTGTTCCCCTCCCTCTCACTCCAGTCGCCGAGATAACGATAGCCGAGCTCGCTCGTGAAAAGAGCAATAACACGGTTCTGCGTCCCGCGTTCAGAGTTGCCGATGATGGTCAAGCGGTTACCTCCTGCAACGACGAACGATTAAAGATGGGGCATGATGGACGGATGCGCATGTATAGATTGGATGATTCGATGAAGTTCCTTATGCAAAGAGCAGTCTTCTCCCTTTAGGCTTGGGAACAGGATCATTAAATTCCTTGGCGGTAGCAATCCACAACTCTATCGCATCCTCGATATTTATAAGTGCTGTATTGTGAGAATCACCGTGGGCCATACAACCAGGAAGTTCAGGCACCTCCGCAATAAACAATTGATCGTCCTCGCTCCAAAAAATAATAATTTCGTATTTATCCATCACGGTTTACCTCCAAGTTGATATTTCAATATAAGATATCGCACTTGCCTGACTTGATATGGTTTAGCGTTGTTGCCTTCACGTTGCAGATTGATCTTCTCTTCGACGCCCTCCTTGCGAAAAACATGATGGCTTCGACGAATGCGCATGACAAAACCTGTTCCCTGAAGGAGATTACATAAATCATCGAAAGGGATATTGGTGTCCGACTGACCGCTCAACATCTTCAAGATGAGTTTCTCGTATTTTCCCATCGATTATCCGATTAGTCCTGAAAAGTAAGAATAAATCAACCGCTTCAGCGAACTCTTTTTCTGCGGAGGAGAGGATGACAATATTCATCTCTAATTGATCCTTGCCAAAACATCCTCTGCCGATGAAGCCTTGATTTCACCGCGCTCATAAGCATCTATTCGGGACTCAACCTCTTCTGCCCATGCCTCATCTACTTTACTACTTGTTGGACGATCAAAACTCTGAAAAAGTTTTTCGATACGCTCGGCTCTTTCCACCGGAAGTAAACCAAGAGCATCTTGTAAAATACGCTCTGCGACTGCTGTCATATTCTTTTCCTCAAAATTATCATCGCAATAAAACACACTCTTTGGCGTAATAAGATGACTGCAATTAAACATTTTGCTGAACGACTTCTTCACGCAGACCGGCATTGAAGCAAAAGGCGATCATGTCACCCGTTCCCGTGCTTTTTTACTTTTGCGCAACTGCGCGTTCAATGGCTTGACGGATAAACCGTTGATAGGGCACGCCTTCCCTTGTTGCCTGTTTCTGTACAGCAAGCAGCAGTTCTTCAGAAAGTCGAATACTGATGGATTTACCTTTCGGTTTAAATTCAAATTGAACCAACTGACCGCCGGATAGATCATAGTTGCTCAAATCTTCATGAGCAACAAATGCCTCAGCATCCTCATCACTCCTGAATATCGGGATTTTCTTTTTCATAAGCCGTTATCTCCTTTTGGTGCATATATCTGGCACTGACTGGCCTTATCAAGAGTGCATCATGGTCCTTGCGCAACGTGAACACAACAAAAACATGGCGGTTATCCTTTGCTTTACCAATGGCCTTGAATCGCGTCTCGGCATCTGAATGGTCATCTGGAAAAGTCATAACAGGACGAGTAAAAATATCCTCTATGACATCAAGCGGAACCCCGTGCTTTCGACATTTTTCCTTATTGCCTTCATCCCATTGGAATCCAGATACCTGTGCATCTTTCATAGCTTAATGATATGCATTTGTATATACATTCGCAACAAAAGAAAGCCATGTTGCCGCATCAAATTCGCGTTCCGTTGGAGTGAGAACATCAGCATCCTCATATCCATACTTGTTGCCAAACAATCCAGGATAGATATCGCACTGTTCAACTTCAGCAAAATAAAGTTCATCAGCCCTGCGGTCAGTAGCAGGAGCATCCTCGGCCATAACAAACGGGTTGATCGTAGTCACC
Organism: uncultured Chlorobiaceae bacterium; assembly: GCA_903824295.1. Taxonomy (GTDB): domain Bacteria; phylum Bacteroidota; class Chlorobiia; order Chlorobiales; family Chlorobiaceae; genus Chlorobium. The sequence goes on along the minus strand of CAIJWE010000080.1, from coordinate 283 downwards.
CGGAACACAACCGACATTAACGGTTCTGGCGCAACACTTCTTGATCCCTGGGAATAGCAACTGCGTTTCGTGACAGAAATAGCAAAATAAAAAATTATTGCGTCTCTGTTCGAAGTGTCGCATACTTGCAGTACACGGTTTTGAGTATTGATTTTTTTGCAAGACCACCACTTTTCAGGGCATGATGCCACTCAAAACCACCCATCATCAATCATTAAAACAACGTTTCTCATGAAAATTCAGCTTCAAATTGATGATGTCATCAGCACCGATTTTATGAATT
>CAIJWE010000079.1 GCA_903824295.1 uncultured Chlorobiaceae bacterium | reverse complement strand
GTGTTGCCAATGAAGGCGGATACCTTGTTATCAAAAAACCATGGCCGTCAATGCTCCGTACCATCTATGGCGATAACGATCGCTACGAAAAAACCTACTGGTCGGACTTCGCTGGCATGTACTTTACCGGTGATGGTGCCCGCAAAGATGAGGATGGCTATATCTGGATCATGGGACGTGTCGATGACGTGGTCAACGTTTCTGGTCACCGCCTCGGCACCAGCGAGGTTGAAAGCGCACTGGTATCGCACGAAGCCGTTGCAGAAGCTGCCGTTGTCAGCCGTCCTGATGAGCTGAAAGGCAATGCCCTTGTCGCCTTCGTTACGCTGAAAGATGAATATGTCGGCGACATGACACTCCGCGAAGCCCTGCGCAACCACGTTGCCAAGGAGATCGGACCGATTGCCAAACCTGACGAAATCAGATGGGCCAAAGGACTTCCAAAAACCCGCAGCGGCAAAATCATGCGCCGTCTTCTTCGCGAACTTGCCACAAGCAATGAGATCAAGGGAGATGTCACGACACTTGAAGATTTTGGTGTGCTCGAAAACCTTCGCGATCAGGAAAGCGACTAAAGCGTCACCGCTTTTGACGATCAACAAAAGTAAATCGGGGAAAAGCGCAGCACCAGTCTGCGCTTTTCCCCGATTTTATTTTTATCTCCAACACCCTCTTCTTTCAGATATGGCCGAGTGACCACCTTTTCATACTCAATTGAGCTGCCAGATCGTAAAATTCAGAACAGTGGCAAAACTTACCCAAAGAAGATAGGGCACCAGCAAATTACCTGCCAGTGATGAAATTGCTCTGAATTTCACAATGGTCAAGAGAATGGTCAACCAGAGCGGAACAATCACTGCCAGCGCAAGCAACGGGGAGTGCTGACCAAAAAAAGCCGCTGACCAGCCAAGATTGAGCAGCAGTTGCAAGCCAAATACAAGCAGGGCGCCCTTCACCGCTTTATTTTTATCCCACTGCATCACAACGAGATAGAGAGCTATACCCATGAGCAGAAAAAGCAGACTCCATGCCGGAGGAAACAGCCAGTCAGGCGGGTTCCACGAAGGTTTGTTAAGCAAATGGTAGTACCACTCAGAACCCGGTAAAGGAGTAAACGTGCTGCCCGCATAGGCAAACACAAAACACAAGCCGATTGAGAGGGCAAGCTTTGGAAAATCAAGTTTCATAATCATCAGAATTAAGGTTATCGAATAACAATACCAGTATAACTCAAAAAACAGAAAGATCTTTCTGGCTGCCGGGAATGCCAGGCTGGAGCTCGACGCTTCAGGGGTTGGCGCAAAAAGAGGAGACTATCCCGAATTCCCGGAAGAAATGGTATATTAGCCGCCACTTCAATATTAATATTTTTAGTTGCATGGGAAAAAAAAGTAATGAGCTGCAGACTGCCATCAGGGCAGCTCATGCGGCAGGAGCAATCACCCTTGAAAAATTCGGAGAACTCACGCTTGCTGAAATCCAGCCAAAAGATTTCAAAGATTTTGTAACCGACGTCGACAAAGCCTGTGAAGCAGCCATCAGCTCAATCATCACGGAAAGTTTTCCCGAAGACAGCATGCAGTGCGAAGAGGGCACGGTAATCAATGGCTCTTCAGGAAGAAGCTGGATTGTCGATCCTCTTGATGGAACCCTTAACTTTATTCACTCCTTTCCTGTATTCTCGATAAGCATTGCACTGAAAGATGAGAATAATGAACTGCTCACCGGTGTAGTCTACCAGCCCGTCCTGAAGGAGCTCTTTTACGCAGAATGCGGTCAAGGCGCTTTTCTTAATGGAAAACCGATTACCATATCAAGCCGCACAGAGAAAGAGACTTTTCTCATGGGAACCGGTCTTCCGTTCAAAGAGTATCACTATCTGGAATCCTCTATCGACATGCTCAAAGAGGTCATTCACGACTCTGCCGGTATCCGGCGTGCAGGGTCGGCCGCTCTTGATCTTGCGTATACCGCCTGCGGCCGCTTTGACGGTTTCTGGGAGTACAAGCTCTTTCCATGGGATTTTGCTGCGGGAGTGCTGCTTGTCCGCGAAGCAGGCGGAACCGTCACCGACTTTACGGGAGATCCGGAGGTTTTTCACCGGCAAAGCATTATTGCTGGCAACAACACGACTCATCCCCTTCTGCTTGAAAAAGCACTGAAATACTTTAAAACAGAAATACCGTAACAAAAAGCATTCTGTGATACGCCTGATTTGAACCAGAAAGAGTTCTTTAGTACCTTGAAACAAATAATTTTTTCTTCATTACACCTTGTGTCTCTTCATTTCCTGCAAGGATCCAACCCCGGCAGGAGCAACACGATTCCACTATGCTCATTCATCAGCGTACGCTTCAAAAAGAAGCTTCTCTCTGTGGTACAGGACTGCACACCGGCAAAGAGTGCGTGATCACTTTTAAACCTGCACCGGTAAACTATGGATATCGGTTTGTGCGTACCGATGTTGAAAACAGCCCGGAAATACCCGCCCTGATCGAAAATGTGGTTGATGTCCTGCGCGGCACCACCATTGCACTCAACGGCGTAAAAGTCCATACCACCGAACACGTGCTTGGTGCACTGTACGGGCTTCAGATCGATAACTGCCGCATAGAAATGAGCGGGCCGGAACCACCGGTCATGGACGGAAGCTCACACCCCTTCGCTGAAGCACTCCTCGAAGCTGGCTTCCAGGAACAGGATGAACCGAAAAATTATCTCGTCATTGATGAAACAATTGAATACCATGACGCGGAGAATGGAGTGGATATTGTAGCACTGCCGCTCGACAGCTTCCGCATAACCGTCATGGTCGATTACAAAAATCCGGCACTCGGCTCACAGCACTCAGGCCTGTTTGACCTCGACAAGGAATTTTTCACAGAGTTCTCATCCTCCAGAACCTTCTGTTTTCTCAGCGAAGTTGAGGCTCTTGCCAACCAGGGCATCATCAAGGGTGGCGATATCAACAACGCTATTGTCATTATTGATAAAGCTATGGGCAAAGAGGAGCTTGCCGAACTTGGCAAAAAACTCGACCTGGAGAGCCAAAATCTTGTGCTTGGTGAAAACGGTATCCTCAACAACCGTGAACTGCGCTTTAAAAATGAGCCCGCACGCCATAAACTGCTCGACCTTCTCGGCGACATTGCCCTCCTCGGTATGCCGCTCAAGGCGCAGGTGCTCGGAGCCCGTCCCGGTCACGCCTCAAATGTGGAATTCGTCAAGCAGCTTAAAAAGTATGCCGACCGCAACAAACTTGCCCGGCAGTACCAGCACGAGAAAAAGGCGGGCGTCATTTTTGACATCAACGCGATTCAAAAGATACTCCCCCACCGCTATCCCTTCCTTTTGATCGACAAGATTGTGGAGTTCAAACTTGATGAAAAAATTGTATCGATCAAAAACGTCACCATCAACGAGCCCTTCTTCCAGGGACATTTCCCTGGAAATCCCATCATGCCGGGCGTGCTCATTCTTGAAGCCATGGCCCAAACCGGCGGCATCATGATGCTCAACGGCAACGACAATATTCAGGAGAGCGTCGTCTACTTCATGGGTATCGACAAGGCCCGCTTCCGCAAGCCGGTGCTTCCTGGCGACACGCTGGTCATTGAAGCAACCATCACCAACAAGCGCAGAACCGTCTGCCAGTTTGACTCAAAGGCTTATGTAAGAGGTGAACTTGTCTGCGAGGCATCCCTTATGGCAACTGTGGTACCAAAAAACAAGTAAGAGAAGATGGCAAGAAACGAGGGTGCCACCCGGCACCATCGTTGACCTGCAATAAAACGGCTTGCAAAGAGCTGCCCGGACCGCCCCTTCCACATTTCATCAACAAGTTATCAACATCCCCCCATCCGCAGACAGAGACAGCCAAGACCAGCTATTTACCTATAAATAAATATTTTATGAGTAAATATTTATTTAATTCATTTCACTGCGGTAAAGTTGTCCATATCAGGAAAGGAAGAATTAATCTACGGAAGAACCGTGTGTCGTGGAAGGGATATAAAGGGGGAAAACGTTTTCAAAAAGTGAAAAATGCCGGTCGAAACTCAGGCCTTAAACTCCAGTCCCTTATGAATTTTAATAAATCTGACACAGTAGAGAAGAAATGAATAAAAAAGCATGACGGTAGAGAGATACAAAAAAAACTCCTTCACCGGATAGTTGCGGAAAAAGGGATGAGGCCAGACCATGGCAATAAACATCATGGAGACAAAGCCAACAGCCCATTTTCCCGGCCAGAGTGACGTTGTCACAACGGAATGACGAAATTTTACATACCCCGCACCAAGAAAAATCAGAAAATCACGGAGCACCGCAAAAAGCACAAACCACAAGGGAAGCTGGCCCACCCAGAGAAAATAGAGCGCTACACTGGCAAGACAGAGCTTGTCGGCAAGAGGATCAAGAATTTTTCCCATCTCGGAAACCTCGTTCGTCCAACGGGCCGCCTGCCCGTCAAACCAGTCGGTCAAGACCGCCACAATCATGATCACAATAGCTATGTCAAGATGGCCGGTATGAAAATAATAGAGAAACCAGGGTATCAGGATTATTCTCAGAAAACTGAGAAAATTCGGGAGATTTAAAATGCGACCTTCCACAGTTTTGAATTTAGAATTACATCACTGACACGACACACCGCGCAACGTCACCCGTTTAGCGCCGGGAAAACTACCGGATAACCATATCGGGAGAAGCACCAACAAACCTCGACCAGTTTCCCGCACCACTCTTCCGGCTTTTTGTCTGCGGCAGAAGAGGCTCCCGGCTTTCACCTCTGAGCAGATCACACAGTGCAATACCCAGAGCATCAGTCTCATCAAAGGGCCTTGGAACCAACGTGAGGGCAAGCAGCCTTGCAACCATAAATGCCACCTGCTCCTTGCTTGCCGCACCCTTTCCGGTCACAGCCAACTTAACCTCACGGGGAGCATACTCGTGCAGTAACAGCTCCCTGTTCATCGCAAGGGCGATAACCGCTCCTCTCACCTGACCCAGCTTCAGCGCCGATTGTACATTCCTGCTTAAAAAAGCCGTCTCAAGAGCGACGCACCCAGGCCGAAAATCGGTAATCACCCTCTCAAGCGCCCTGTATATCTGACCGATCCGCTCGGCATGGGTACTCCGGGGGTTAAGTCTGATAACACCAGATGCGAGCACCACAAAACCACCGCCCTCCTGACGAACCACCCCATAACCGGTTATACGGCTTCCAGGATCAACTCCAAGTACAACCACCCTGTTACTCGTTTAAACTGCTCATTGCACTCTCGCTGAGCTCCATATTGGTGTAGACTGACTGCACATCATCATTGCTTTCAAACGCATCAATCAACTTGATCACCTTGCGGGCATCATCAGCCTCAAGCACGATATAATTTTCCGGCACCAGATCAATTTTGGCATTCTCATACTTGATCTTCGACTCGTCAAGCACCTTTTTAACCCGTTCAAGATCCTTCACATCGGTTGTGATCGTAAAATAGTTTTCATCATCGACACCAAGATCTTCAAGGCCTGCATCAAGCAGAAGTTCCATAAGCTGATCCTCGCTGGATGCCGAACGGGGAACATCAAGCGATCCCTTGCGCTGGAACATCCAGGCAACACTGCCACTTTCACCAAGGGAGCCGTTGTTACGACTCATAATGTGACGAATATCAGCCACCGTACGGTTCCGGTTATCCGTTGCCGTCTCAATGATAAGCGCAATACCGGCAGGGCCATACCCCTCGTAGGTGATTTCGTCCCAGGTTACCCCCTCCAGCTCCCCGGTTCCCTTTTTGATAGCACGCTGGATATTCTCCATCGGCATGGAATTGTCCCTTGCCGTATCAATCGCAAGTCGGAGGCGGGGATTGCCCGAAGCATCCCCTCCACCCATTTTCGCCGCAATCGTAATCTCCTTGACCAGCTTGGTGAACAAACTCCCCCTTTTCTGATCGGTTACTGCCTTTTTTCTCTTAATGGTTGCCCATTTACTGTGTCCTGACATAATAAAAAATGGTGATTTATTATTCCCTTCAAGCGTCTGCCTATGATAATAGATTTATTTTCTTTAAATAAAATCAAATCCAATGGTATTCCCGCAAGTTACCAACAAGAAAAAACAATGACAAACGTAATGACCGCCTATCAGGGTGAACCAGGAGCCTACAGTGAAATCGCCGCTCTCAGAATTGGAGAGCCAAAACCATTCGAATCATTTGAAGAGGCTTTTGCTGCCGTTGAAAACCACAAGGTCAATTATGCCGTCATACCAATAGAAAACTCACTTGGCGGCAGCATTCACCAAAACTATGACCTGCTGCTTCAACATCCGGTCATCATTGTCGCAGAAACTTTTGTCAAAGTGAAACACTGCCTGCTCGGTATTCCGGGCTCATCGATACAAGATGCCCGGAAGGTACTTTCCCACCCGCAGGCATTGGCTCAGTGCCGAAACTTTTTTGCAACTCACCAGCATCTCAAGGCTGAAGTAGCATACGATACGGCCGGCAGCGCAAAAATGATTGCCGCAGACAAGGATGCAACAAAACTTGCCATAGCATCAAAAAGGGCCGCCGAACTCTACGGGCTTGAAATCCTGCAGGAGAATCTGGCCGATGAAGAGTGGAACATAACCCGTTTTTTCTGCATCGCCCATGCAAAAAATCCTGCACCCCTTCACCCTGAACCTGCACCGGAGAGTGCGGAACGCAAGACCTCCATCGCGTTCACGCTCCCCAACGAACAAGGATCACTTTTCAAGGCTCTGGCCACCTTCGCAATGCGTAATATTGACCTAACAAAAATCGAATCAAGACCGTTCAGGAAAAAAGCTTTTGAGTACCTTTTTTATGTTGACTTTATCGGAGACCAGAACGATCAGAATATCCACAACGCTATAAGCCATCTCCGCGAATTTGCCACCATGGTCAAGGTTCTCGGAAGTTACGGAGTGGTTGCAGAATGAACCAGCGACAGCTCGATTTTTTTTCTCCCGCCACCGTAGAGGCTACTGCTGAAAAACCCTCACCGACACCCGTGAAACCCGCGCTGTTTCTGCTCGACGGCATGGCCATCGTCTACCGCGCCTTTTTTGCCCTGCAACGGGCAGGCATGACAAGCCTGGAGGGAATGCCCACCGGGGCAATTTACGGATTTACCTCTGCCTTGCTGAAAATCTTCGAAACCTTTAAGCCGCACTACCTTGCCGCGGTATTTGACAGCAAAGAAAAGACCTTTCGCCACCATCTCTACCCTCTCTACAAGGCCAATCGACCATCGCCGCCTGAAGAGCTCATCATGCAGCTTGATACCATCTTCGAGCTCCTTGAAGCCTTCGATATTCCACTCATCAAAGCTCCGGGATACGAGGCCGACGATCTTATCGGCACCGCTGCGCGTCAATTCGCAGAAACCTGCCAGGTCTATATTGTAACCCCCGACAAGGATCTTGCCCAACTGGTGCACGAAGGGGTGAATATCCTCAAACCCGGCAACAACCAGAATGAACTTGAGTTGCTTGGAATAAAGGAGATTACCGAACAATTCGGGGTTCCGCCTGAACTCTTCACCCAGTTTTTGACCCTCACCGGTGACAGCTCAGACAATATTCCAGGAGCGAAAGGTATTGGCCCGAAAACCGCCGCCTCCCTGCTTGGCAAATATGGCTCCCTGCAGAATATCTATGCGCATCTTGACGACATCTCCCCGAAAAACCGTCACAGCCTGCAGGAATTTCAGCCATCGCTCGGCCTGATAACTGAACTGGTCACCATACGCACCGACCTGCAGATTGCTGTTACCCTGAAAGAACTTGCCTGTGGATTACCAGACCCTGAAAAACTTTTTCCGCTGCTTCAAAAACTGGGTCTTAAAACCGTTGCATCAAGAGTATCGGCGTTTTTCGGAGAACTTTTGCAAAATCCCTCAGGAAAAGAGCCACTCTCTGACGAGTCAGCCACTCATTCTGAGAACCAGTCACCAGCACTTCGATCCCCTCAAGAGGGGGCTGACTATGCACGTATCGATACAGAGGAAAAACTGCATGAACTGATAACGTCGCTCCAGGGAGCCCGGCGTATCGCCGTCGATACAGAAACCACCAGTCTCGATACGTTTGAAGCTGAACTGGCCGGTATCTCAATCTGCAAAGAGGCTGGAACCGCACGATTCATCTCTTTTGCAAACAGCGCCCTTCAGCGTGAAACAACGCTCAAACTCCTCAAACCGCTGCTTGAAGATAGTGATCTGCCAAAAACCGGTCAGAACCTCAAATACGACATGCTCGTCCTGAAAAAATATGGCATAGAACTCTCTCCTGTAGGATTCGACACCATGCTTGCGAGCTATGTGCTCAACCCCGATGAGCGCCACAATCTCGATGACCTGTCAGCCCTCCATCTTGGATACCAGACCACAACCTTCGATGAATTGGTCGGAACTGGAAAAACAAAGCTGCATATTTTTGAGGTAGAAGCTGAAAAGCTTTCGAACTATGCCTGTCAGGATGCCGATCTTGCCCTTCAGCTTGAGGGATTTTTCCGCAAAAAACTGGAACCTGAAACCGGGCTGCTCTGGCTTTGTGAAAACATTGAATTTCCGCTGGTCGCTGTTCTTGCCGCAATGGAGTATGAGGGCGTCTGCATTAACACCGTTCATCTTGAACATGCCTCTGAAAAAGCAGAAAAAGAGCTCGAACTGCTGACAGAAAAAATTTATGCCGCTGCTGGCTCCCACTTTAACATCGACTCCCCGAAACAGCTTGCCCATATCCTCTTCACGCTCCTTGGCCTTCCGCCAAAAAAAGCGACAAAAACAGGCTACTCAACCAATGTCGAAGTACTCGAAGAGCTTGCCGGACTCTATCCCATTGCCGGTGATCTCCTTGAATACCGGAGCCTGCAGAAACTCAAAAGCACCTATATTGACGCATTGCCGAAAATGGTCAACCCCCTGACAGGCCGACTCCACACCACGTTCAATCAATATGTCACAGCAACAGGTCGACTTTCATCATCAAAACCGAATCTCCAGAACATTCCCATACGCACCGCGCTCGGAAAAGAGATCCGTAAAGCATTCATACCCTCATCGCCTGAAAAATGGCTGCTCTCGGCCGATTATTCACAGATCGAGCTGAGAATTGCCGCCGAAATCTCCAAAGATCCCCAGCTCCTCGATGCATTCCTGAACGGTGAAGACATTCACACCGCAACCGCAAAAGTGATTTTTGACACCGACGAAATTACCAGCGATATGCGACGCAAGGCAAAAGAGGTGAATTTCGGAGTTCTGTACGGCATTATGCCTTTTGGCCTTGCACGAAGACTCAATATCCAGCAAAAAGAGGCCAAAGCAATTATCGACACCTACATATCCAAGTATCCCAAACTCTTCGAATCATTGCAGGATATTATTGAATCCGGAAGAAAAAAGGGATATGTCTCAACCATCCTTGGACGGCGCCGTTACCTTGCTGACCTCAACAGCCGGAATACAAACCTGAAAAAAGCCGCGGAAAGGGCCGCCATGAATACACCGATTCAGGGAACAGCCGCTGACATCATCAAATGTGCCATGAACCTCTGCAGCACCAGGATGCGACAGCAAAACATGAAATCCGTCATGCTGCTCCAGGTACATGACGAACTACTTTTTGAAACCACTGATGCAGAAAAAGAGCTGCTTTCAAACCTTGTTGAACAGGCAATGATTGATGCTGCAATAACTTGTGGACTAAAAACCGTACCAGTACTGGTCGATACCGGTATTGGAAAAAACTGGCTGGAAGCCCACTAATCATTGCCTTATACAAAAAAGTTTACTTATATTTGACCATCGAAAGCATTCCTGTTCAGGCATAACTATACCCGATATCCCATGACTTCGAACAATCGATTTATAGCTCAATCTGAATACTGCACGAAAGTGCGAGGTTTTCTCTTTGGGCACATCCCTGCCAAAGCGCTTGTTCTATCGGTTACCCTGCTCTCATCACTATTCTGGAATCCTGCGCCACTCCTTGCTGAAAGCAAAAACAGTGCCCAGGAAAACAGTACCGAAAAACTGCTTGCCAACACTGAAAAGATGATTGAGCAGTTAATATTGCAGATAGAGTCACAGAAAAACAGCTCCGGTGAATCGACAGAATTTGCTGAAAACCCGAATCCAACCTCCTTTTTTTCCAGCGTACCAAACATTAAACCCGTCAGCGGCTCAATTACCAGCTCTTTCGGACGTCGGCTGCACCCGATCTATAATGTCACTCTTTTTCACTCTGGCATTGATTTTGCCGCTTCCAAAGGAACAAGGGTACATTCGACAGGTGACGGAGTTGTCGCATTTTCTGGATATGACAGAGGGTATGGCCAAAAAATTGCCATTAATCACGGATACGGCTTCAAAACCATCTATGCCCATCTCTTCAAATCTCTTGTTCGCCAGGGCCAGAAAGTCTCCCGGGGAGAAATCATCGCACTTTCCGGTAACACCGGTGTATCAACCGGACCTCATCTTCACTATGAAGTGCAGAAGGATAACATAAAAGTCAACCCAACCGCTTATTTCTTTGATGAAAACAATCCGGACAAGTTTATCACAACACAAAAAACTTTACCGGAACCGAGCGGCAATAACTCGTAACCTGAAAAACTCAATCAACGTAGTATGTACTGGAATTTAGACCTTGCCCGTCATATAGCTGATGCTCCATGGCCTGTAACAAAAGATGAACTAATCAATTACGCAACCAGGAGCGGCGCTCCCCAACAGGTGATCGACAATCTGCTTGACCTTCCTGAAAGCGATGATATGTATGAAAGCCTTGATGAAGTATGGCCTGACTACCCGACAGACGAGGACTTTGGCTACGGTGATGAAGAGCCATTAACATAGGACAAAACGGGATTCATGCTTGGCAAAAGCACTCGCTCTTATCGTTTTTCTTCTGCTCTGTGCATGTTCTGCACAGGGCCGTACTGTTGACGCAGGGAAGAAAGAAGCTGACCGGTCGCCTTATGTCGGAAAAATCCACTTCAGCGGCAATAAGGCGATCAGTGCGGAGGAACTTCGCCTGATCATATCCACATCCGAACCGCGCTCCTTTCTTGGACTCGGCCTCTTCGGAAGATCCCGCAAGCCCTTTAATGGAGGTGAATTTGAAAAAGACATCTTCCTCATCAAGAAACTCTATACCTATAAAGGCTATTTTTTCGCTGCCGTCGATACCACCATTACCCGAAAAAACGGCGGAAAAAAGTTAACCCTCAACATCAATATCCATGAAAATGAGCCGTCAAGGGTTGACTTCGTCACCTATGAGGGACTTGAAAAGATTCCGGCAGAACTCAAAAAAGAGTATCTCACAAATAAACGGCTGAACGTCAATGATATTTTTTCCGTTGATCGACTCATTGAGGAGAGGGATCGGACTATCTCGTTTTTCAAAGAGTATGGCTTTGCCTTTTTTCATCAAGACAGTATCCGCATCAAAATTGACACTGTTGGCACTCGTGCAGGCCTCCTTTTTCAACTGAAACTGCCGAAACAACTGCAATATGGCCCAATCAATGCGGTGGTTCACAATCCGTTAAAAAACGATAACGCACCAAAGACAAAAACATTCACACAAGGTAATATCAGCGGTACAATTCTCGGCAACCAGAAAATTTCCCCGCGTCTGATCACCTCATCCATCGAATTCCGCCCGGGCAGCGTTACCCGCCAGAGTCTGGAACAGCGCACGTTGCAAAATCTTGGTTCGACCAATCTCTTTTCTTCCATTTACATCATCCCTGACTCGGTACACGCCGACCAGCTCTACACCACCATCCATCTTGAAACAGCACCCAAGCACCAGATAGAACCAAAAATACTGGTTGACAACCGATACGGCTCTCTGTTTTTCGGCGCATCACTTGCTTATGAAAACAGAAACCTGCTCGGAGGAGCCGAACAATTCCGCACATCAACGGAATACGGCACCCAAGCCAGTTACAACAACAAACTGCTGCAAAATCTTGGCGAAGACCAATATGCCAAGGTAATTCCTTACGAGTTCAACCTGAAAAGCAGCCTTGTCATGCCGGTTCTCAAAAAAAACGGCAACTTTTATGCAACAACCCTTGAATACTCGACGTCAAAACTGCCTGTACTGCTCTCAAACAAAAACGGATTGATCCGGGGAACATACAGCGCCCGCCTGAACCCATCATCGCGACTGACTTTTGATTTTTTTGAATTTGAATGGGTTAAAAAAGACTCGCTTAAAGGGTTCAAACAGCTTTTTAAAACCGATCTTGCCAATAATATCGGCATAGACCCCTCCAATGAAGCCGCCGTCAAAGTAGGGATCGACAGCCTTCTGGACACGCATGTCAACCAAACCTTTCGACTTCGCTTCAACACCACAAACCGTCAGCGTGTTCTTCCGGAACAGACCATCTGGAACTTCGATCTTCTTCTTGAAGAGTCCGGAAGCCTGGCATGGTTGATTGATACCTATCTCGACACCAAAAAATACAGCGGATTCAGCGAAACGGATCCACAAATATTCGGCACGACCTATTCACAATATCTGAAATTTGAAAGCGGTCTGGGGCTCGTAAAAAACCTCTCTCAAAATGGTCAGTTGGCCGGAAGAGGAGTGATCGGATGGATGACCCCCTACGGTAAAGCTGAAACAACTCCTGAAGAACGCCGTTTTTATGCGGGCGGGCCAAACAGTATGCGGGGCTGGCTTTTCAATACCCTCGGACCTGGGCGAAGCACCAGCAAGGCTGCGGCTAATTTTGGTGCGGACATCAAACTTGAACTCAATCTGGAATACCGGCAAAAGTTTTTCAGCCTCTTCAATCAGCCATCGGGTGTAACATTTTTTACTGATATCGGAAACATCTGGGACAGAAAAGGACTTTATGGCTTCAACCTTGAAGCACTGACAAAAGAGTTCGCCTGGGACGCAGGCATCGGACTGCGGATAGGCTCACCCATAGGCCCCTTCCGTTTTGATTTCGCCTATAAACTCCATGATCCATCGAAAGAGAAACCATGGCGCTTCTCAGCATTGAATATCGGTGACTACACCTTCAATTTTGGAATTGGCGAAGCTTTTTAATTATTTAGGCGGTCTATTTTTTTCACGATCAAGAACGTATCACCATGCCGGCACCATCCACGCTCCTTGCACCATCAATCCTTTCGGCTGACTTCACCAGGCTTCAGCACTCCATTGAAATTGCCACAACAGCGGGAGCCGACTGGATGCACTGCGATATCATGGATGGAAACTTTGTCCCCAACATCACCTTCGGGCCACTCATCGTACAGGCGATTGCATCGTGCACACCAATGGTCATTGACACCCATCTGATGATAGCCAATCCAGACAGCTTCATTGAAGAGTTTATCAAGGCCGGCTCCCACCAGATCACCGTGCATCAGGAAGCATGCCTGCACCTGCACCGCACCATTCAGTTCATCAAAAGCCTTGGCGCAAAAGCCGGAGTCTCCATCAATCCCGGAACACCGGTATCGACACTCGAATCCATCTTGCCCGATCTTGATCTTGTTCTTCTCATGTCGGTCAATCCCGGCTTCGGTGGGCAGAAGTTTATACCCTCATCCATCGGCAAAATCCGCCAGCTCCATGAGATGCGCCTCAAAGAGAATCCACAGATGGTCATTGCCATTGATGGCGGAATTACGGAAGAAAATGCACAGGAGGTTGTTTCGGCTGGAGCCGATGCGCTGATTGCCGGCACCGCATTCTTCAAGGCGGCCAATCCAGCACAAACAGCGGCAAAAATAAGAGCTATGACCAGGTAATTTCGCGAAGCTCGGAGCTTGTATGCAGCCCCTCACCGATCAGCACGGCATCAAACGATGCCTGCTCGATGAGGGCGATATCGGCAGAGCTTTTCATGCCACTTTCGGAGACCGCGACAACATCTGAAGGAATAAACTGTCGAAGCGAGAGCGAGGTCTCAAGTTTGAGGGAAAAATCTTGCAGGTCCCGGTTGTTGACACCAATGACCCCGGCACCCTTCTCAATGGCCAGCTCCAGCTCTTTACGGTCATGCACCTCCACAAGCACGTGCAGACCTATCGAAGCTGCCAACTGCAGGTAATCGGCAAGTTGCGACGGTTCAAGCGCGGCCACAATAAGCAGAATGGCATCAGCACCGATCAAACGGGACTGAAAAATCTGGGACTCATCAATGATGAACTCCTTGCGCAGCACCGGCAACGAAAATGAACGACTTACCATCTGGAGATACTCAATCGAACCCTGAAAAAAGAGCCGGTCAGTCAGCACGGAATAGGCCGAGGCACCAATCTCCCCATAACGGCGAGCAATGGCAACAGGATCGAAATCAGTAACAATAAGACCCCGCGAAGGAGATGCCTTCTTGATTTCAGCAATAAGCTTCAATCCCCCTTCCCGGCGCCGGATTGCCCCGGTAAAATCACGGGTCGCAGCCAGAGAGCCCTGCAGCTCCTCGTAACGCTGTGCAGGCCTCTCCTTTTGCAGTTCCTTTACCTCACCCCTTTTTTCCTCCAAAATCCTGACAAGATAGCTCATAATAGCATGATCAGACTGCTGCCGCCAATTCGCGAAGTTCGCTTTCAAGCTCAACAATCTGGAGAATATTGTCGAGGAACCAGCGGTCTATACCGGTCGACTGGTGTATCTCCTCAATGGTAGCTCCAGCCTGGAAGGCATAGCGAAGATAAAAGAGCCGGTCAGCTTTCGGGATTTTGATTTTTTCAAGAATATCCTCTTTGGCAAACTTTTTCTGCTGCGGAGTCATATCCAGAACATTAATCACATCCTTGCCGTCCGAGCCAAGCCCTGCACGACCGATTTCAAGGCCACGAAGCGATTTCTGCAACGCCTCCCTGAAGTTCCGTCCGAAGGCCATCACCTCGCCGACAGACTTCATCTGTACACCAAGACGGGCATCAACATTCTTGAACTTTTCAAAATCCCAGCGCGGAATCTTGACAACACAATAGTCAATCGCCGGTTCAAAACTGGCCGGAGTTGTTTTGGTAATATCATTGAGAATCTCGTCAAGCCGGTAACCAACGGCAAGCTTGGCCGCAACTTTTGCAATAGGAAAACCGGTTGCCTTTGAGGCCAGCGCGGAACTGCGTGAAACACGAGGATTCATCTCAATGACCACAATACGCCCGTCAAGGGGATTGATAGCAAACTGGATATTGCTGCCGCCGGTCTCAACACCAATCTCGCGGATAATGCGGATCGATGCGTCCCTGAGCTGCTGGTACTGGCGGTCAGTAAGCGTCTGTGCCGGAGCAACGGTAATACTGTCACCGGTATGCACCCCCATCGGGTCAAAATTCTCTATTGAACAGACAATAATGACATTATCAGCCAGATCACGAATAACCTCAAGCTCATACTCCTTCCATCCCGACAGGCACTCCTCAACAAGCACTTCGCTGATAGGACTTTCAGTAAGCCCCCTCCGAACCGCTTCATAGTAATCAGCTTTGGTTTCAGCAAAACCTCCACCGGTACCGCCAAGCGTAAACGATGGCCTGATAACAATCGGAAGCCCTATCTCCTCAAGCGCCTCTTTTGCCTCTTTTTCATTGCGGACAAAATACCCTTTGGCCATTTCAAGACCGATTTTTTTCATGGCATCGCTGAAAAATTCACGATTTTCAGCTTTTCTGATCGCACGAAGCTTCGCACCAATCAGTTCAACTCCATTCCGTTCAAGAATACCCGATTCAGCCAGCGCAACCGCAATATTCAGAGCAGTCTGGCCTCCCATGGTCGGCAGAAGCGCATCAGGCTTTTCCCGCTCAATAATTTTCTGTACATATTCCGGCGTAATCGGCTCAATATAGGTTGCATCAGCAAACTCTATATCAGTCATAATGGTAGCCGGGTTACTGTTCACCAGCACAACCCTGTACCCCTCCTCTTTGAGGGCCCGACACGCCTGAGTACCTGAATAATCAAATTCACAGGCCTGCCCGATCACAATAGGGCCGGCACCAATCACTAAAATCGACTTTATATCTTCCCGCTTTGGCACGTTATTAAGGGGGTTTAATACTTGGTAAGCTTAAAAAAAGGTAATGTACAAAATATTTGCAGAGTTATTGGCACCCGCACAGGGCAAACTACTCAATAACACGGATTTGCTCCTGATGAAACCCTCCCGACTCCCTTCTCAGCCATGCTGTAACCTCCCTCGGTCGCGCATTGGTCAACGAAATAATCAGCAACGTATGACCGGGACTTGCAAAATCAACATCATGCAATGAGGGGAGAGCAGGAGAGTTGATGTGAGAATGGTATGAGCCTACGATATCATAACCAAACATCCTCGCCTCACGCTCCACATCAAGATACTCCTGATGGGCGATCTCAAAGCCCTGCTCCTTGCCATGATAGAGACAGTTCAGGCAAGGCGCAACCTCATAGACGATGTTCTCCACATTTCCCCTGTAATCGCTTTGCTGTATTCCGACAAGCAGCCCGCAACATTCATAGGGCAACTCACGAAACGCCTGTTCCTGAATAATCTCAAATTGACGCCTGGGCAATTTCATAGAACAACCATTGACTGAAGATTAAAGTGCTTTGGCTCCTATATCAGTACGGTAACAGGCTCCCGCAAAAGAGATTTTTTCAACCGCACGGTAAGCGCGATCAATACTCTCCCTGAGCGTTGAACCAAGCGCTGTAACCGAAAAAACCCGTCCACCCGCAGTAACAAGCTGCTGCTCTTCATAAGCCGTTCCAGCATGAAAGAGCATGCAATCCTCCATAGCAGCAAGCTCATCAGAAAGCGTAATAAGCTTTCCGGTTTCATAATGGTCAGGATAACCGCCGGAGGCGATAACAACCGTTGCCGCCGATTTCCGGTGCATCTCAAAGGGCACATCATCAAGCGAACCGTCAACACTTGCCATAAGAGCCTGAACAAAATCACTCTTCAACAACGGAAGCACCACCTGGCACTCTGGATCGCCCATACGCGCATTATACTCAACCACAAAGGGTTCCGCGTTGTCTATCATCAGCCCAACATACAAAAATCCGGTATACAAAGAGCCCTCATCCCTCATACCTTTGAGAGTCGGCAGGATGATCCGCTCCACAACCTTCTGCATCACCTCCGCCGTCACCAGCGGCGCCGGGGCATAGGCGCCCATACCGCCGGTATTCTTTCCGGTATCGCCATCACCGATACGCTTATGATCCTGAGCTGGCAAAAAGAGCCGGAATGCCGTACCGTCAGTCAGAGCAAAAACACTCGCCTCCTCTCCCTGCAGGAACTCCTCAATGACGACTTCATTTCCGGCATCGCCGAAAATACGCTCTTCAAACAGCTCTCTGATTGCACTCAATGCCTGCTCCTTGTCCAAAGCGATATAAACACCTTTTCCGGCACATAAACCGCTTGCCTTGATAACCTGGGGATAACGCGTTTCTGCCAGACCGATGTGGCAACTTGCAGACTGAGCATCCCGAAAAACAGAATACCCGGCTGTAGGAATCCCGTGACGATGCATGAACGCCTTGGAAAAGAGCTTGCTTGACTCAAGACGGGCGGCAGACTGAGTCGGACCGACTATTTTCTTCCCCGCCCTGCGGAACAGATCCACAATACCCAGTTCAAGCGGAGACTCCGAACCGACAACAGTTAATTCGACATCGTTGTCGACCGCAAAACGAAGCAGGCCATCCAGCGAAGTGGCCGTCAATGGCACATTAGAGACCTTTCCACCCATCAAGGCGGTACCGCCATTCCCTGGTGCCACAAAAACGCTCTGCACACCTGCACTCAGAGCGACAGAGCTGCACATGGCATGTTCACGCGCACCACTTCCTATAATCAAAACATTCATAACTCTCACTCTGGGCATTTGCCGTATTTGACCCTGTGGTTTATCGGCACGTTTTGTTAAATTGACGCCGTGTTTATCACACATAGCCAGTATATAATGCGCTTGTCGCAAAATTAATAATTAAAAAACTTATTCTCGTGCTCCCGACTTCCCCGATAGACAATTATTTTCAACACCCATGCCGCTCTCTTTGCTGATTTCCCGCCATATCATTCCCATTGCGCTGAAGCTTCTTTACGCAAGCCTGCGGATATCAGTAACAACAGGGCTTACACCGCTCCCTGAAAAAGGAGCCATTTTCACCTTCTGGCACGGAAAAATGATCACGGGCTGGCTTCTTGCCCAAACACTCTTTCCCCAGAAAAAAATTACCGCCGTGGTAAGCAGCTCTGAAGACGGCAATATCCTTGCCGAAACGCTTAATCGGCTTGGATTCTCACTCATTCGGGGATCAAGCTCAAGAGGAGGCGATGAGGTCAAGCGCGCCATGCATCACTCACTTCAGAGAAACGATATTATCGCTTTAACACCCGACGGACCACGCGGCCCCGCCAACCAGTTCAAATTCGGCATGTTGCGCTTAGCCTCAGAGAACCACTATCCGCTTGTTTTTGCTGATATCCACCATACAGCGGCATGGAAACTCAAAAGCTGGGACAGGTTTGAAATTCCAAAACCTTTCAGCAGAACAACGGTAACGCTCCGCCTTATTGATCTTCCTGAATTCAATAACGAACAAGAGCTCCAATCATATACAAAGCAACTTTCAATCACGCTCAGCCATGCATAACCCACTCTCCATACTGCTCAGACCTGCGGCTCTATTCTTTCATGGTATCGTGCTGTTTCGCAATACACTGTTTGACCGCCATTTTTTCAAAGCATGGCAGTCACCAATTCCTGTTGTTTCAATAGGAAACCTCTCCGTCGGCGGTACAGGAAAAACGCCGCTCGTTGACTGGGTGGTCAAATACTATCTCTCTATCGGATGCACACCGGCCATCGTCTCACGGGGATATCGACGGGAATCAAAAGGGGTACAACTTGTTTCAGACGGTCAAAAAATCATGCTTGGCAGCAGAGAGGCCGGTGATGAAACAGCAATGCTCGCATGGAACAACCCCAACGCCATTGTCATGGTTGCCGAAAAGCGAAAAGATGCCATAACCTACCTTGCACAACGCTTTGCAAAAAGGCTGCCATCGGTCATTATCCTCGACGATGCCTTCCAGCACCGCCAAATCCACCGAGAGCTCAACATCGCTCTCATCAACGCATCAGAACCTTTTTCAAAAGCAAAAATGCTGCCCGAAGGACGATTACGGGAGCCGCTGAAAAACCTTAAAAGAGCAAACCTGATAGTGCTCAACAAAATCAACAATCCCGATACAGCGGAAACCATAGAAAAAAAACTGGAGAAAACCGGCCTTCCTGTCATCAAAGCCCGCATTAAAACTGCTGAACTGGTCTGCGTTTCAGGCGCATTTACCACTTCTGAAGAGGCTCGCTCCATGAAAGATATCAAAGCATTCGCCTTTGCCGGGATATCTTCACCCCAAAGCTTTCTGGAAAGCCTCAGGCAAGAGGGTGTAAGCGTCGAAGCACACCGCTTTTTTCGTGACCATGCACCCTATAGTATTAAAAAGCTGCAAGCTATTCGCCGGGAAGCGGAAACCAAAGGACTCAGCCTCATAACAACCGAAAAAGATTACTTCCGGATGCTTGGCCATCCCGAACTTATCCGCATTATCACTGCAAGACCCTGCTACTACCTGAAAATCGAAACCGATATTTTCGAAGGGAAGGAGAAACTGCAGCAGATGCTCCGAAAAACTGTTGGAATGAGCTGACAACGGGCAACGGGCAACGGGCAACGGACAGTTGACCGTTGTACAATGTCAATTGTCAATTGTCAATTGTCCACTGCTGACTGCTCTTTGATGATGTTGGAGATTGCCTTGAAGCGATCGCCTTCAGCCACACGCAACAATTCAAAAATCGCCATTTCACTGCTGGTCAGCGAAGCACCAGCCTTTTCAATACAGCGAATTCCGAGGGCTCTGTTCTCTTCACTTCTCGACGAAACACAATCGGTCACCAGATGAACATTGTAACCAAACTCAACAAGATCAACCGCCGTCTGGTACACACAAACATGGGCCTCCATACCGGCAACCAGAATATCATTACGGTTGAATGAACGAAGTTGCCTCATAAATTCCGGGGATCCGCAACAACTGAACGACAATTTCTCGACCGCAACGGAATCGGTCAGCAACTCCTTCAAAGAATCAACGGTCGCCCCCAGCCCTTTCGGATATTGTTCGGTCAACAGAACGGGCACTTCAAGAATCTTGCAAGCCCTCGCAAGTTTTCCTATACCATTCACAAGAGCCGCTGAGCGAACCACGCTCTGGGCAAGGCGACCCTGCACATCAATAATCAGCAGCAACGTCTGATTTGGAGTAATCATGGCAAAACAAACTCAATAATAAAACTTCACAACCGACAGTATAATCAAAAACAACGCACCACGCATAAACAATCTAAAACTTCAGTACTGGACGGATACGCCTGATCCCGGGCAGGGTACCCGACTTCATGCTGATGACCTTTTCTCCATTAAAAAAATCAATCGTCAACGCTTTTTGGCGGTCAACCTCAGTTCCGCTCCAGTAATAGCTGTAATCCCTGAAACCACCCACCAGATCCTTACTCTGATACAACAGACTCAACTCCTTCACATTCGGTAAACTCCATCCCTTATTGCCGCGAACCTCCATCCTCTCCACTGCGGCCTTGGCCTCAAACCAGGAGAGCGACTCCTGTGGTAAATCCTCATTGGCTGCAACCAGACCATGCAACTCACCCGCCTTGTAACCCTGATCACCCGGCTGTAGAATATAAAAAACCTTGCCCCCCCCATATTCATCTCCAACATTGATGGGGTCCGCAGATAAAAGGGGTGAAACAGAAACAACACAAAGACCCAGAAGCACCAGCATCCTCACAAGTCTAAGCATGAATATTTGCAAAAAACACCGCATAATCACTTGTAATTATTGTTAACAAACACATCTTCACTAAAAATTCAGTACCAACCGTAAACGCTAACGTATACCTTTGTCACAAAATTCCTCCCCCGACGCAACTGTCACCCTACTCCCGTTTGCTGCAGGCAACAACAAACCATCACCACCTCCTTCCACACTGACGTACTAAAACAACCCCATAAAAAAACCGGCTGAGACACGCAACCTGAACGCAGTCGTTACTTGCAAAATACACATATTCCAAGAAATAAGCGAGAAGAAATCAACGCTTTCAAAAAAAATCTGGCTGGCGCACCCTGTTGCAGGTGCCTCAGCCAACGCAGAGACAAAAAAAACGAATCTGATGCAACGGCCATAGAGAACACAAACTCGGTATCAGCTCCAACCCGGTCGAAATTGCTCGCCGGGAATACAGGAGATTTATTGTAACCCTAAAAAAACCCACCCATTTGAAGTAGATATAAGCCATTTCAATCGTAATACCGGATCAATCAAACAACACTGCTCTATTACAATAAGCGTATTCCAGACAGCTTCAACCTCTCCTCTTCTTCTATCGCTGAGTTGCGAAACTCTGCCTGATTTTGTGGATGGCTGTAGTAGTTGCCAATGATTCGCGCAACTCGTTGGATTTTCTTTTTGTTCTGTGCAAGCAAACGCCACCAAACGGCGTCACCGATCACGCGGATCAGCGTGCCATCGCCAAACTGATATGGATACTTGGCCAGACTCTGGTGCAGATGTGTACGCCACATACAAGCCGGACCAAAAGTACCGCGCGAGCCTGTTCCACTGCCCAATCGGGTGCGCTCTCCCACTGGTGGCCATGCAGGAACAAATGGCAGTTCACTGGCAAGGAATGAAGGGGAAACGGCGTCGGTTTCCTCCTGGGTATAGCAAATCTTCCAGTCAGCGCCAACCAGATCGTTTCCAGCATCAAGCGCACTCTCCATTACCTCAACGGCGTCCGGGGCCAATCGATCGTCAAGATTCAGATTCATGACGTAGGGAGTTTGCACCGTCGAAAGCGCAAGGTTCCAGGCTTGATATATGGTCAATTTGTCATGCGCTATGACGACATGGCCTTTAAGATTTTGCGGCGGCTTATCGCCTCCATCGAAAACGTAAACACGATCAATCGGCCGTGTCTGCTGGTCGAGATTGGCCATCTGCCCCTCAAGCAGATCAAGGCGGTTCGGATCGCCATGCCAAACGGCGCAAATAACCGTCGTACGCGGGAGCATCGTTACCGATTTCTTTTTATAGAGCTGATCGTACCCATGAAATTCAACGACCAGTTCATATCCCTTCTGTGCCATAAATTCTGCAATACGACCATCCTTGTAGTTGTTCTCGATCGTAAAGAGCGAAATATCATACCGTTCGAAATCAAGACTCATGAGAATCTTCAGCTCCGACCCTTCGGTATCAATAGAGCAATAATCGACCTTGGTAAACTTGTTGGTCTGAAGCAAATCATTGAGGGTCGTCACTGGAACACGGATGACACTTTTCTGAATCGAAACCCGGTCAATGCGCTCGACGTGACGCGGATCGTAGTTCTCAATCAAACCACTCAACATTTTGGCGTCATTGGTCACATCCACATCAAGCATATCGCCGATGCCGTTGTAGTCAGAGACACAAGTGTTGACACAGGTCGCAGTCCGACAACTCTTAAGCTTTTCAAACTCGCTTGGCAGCGGCTCAATGCAAAGGCCAGTCCAGCCGAGAGATTGCTCAAAAAAGAGCGTGTTCGAAAAAGTTTTACCATCGTAAGCGCCGATATCGACAAAAATCCCGTCGCGTTTTCCGAGGAAAAATCGCTCAAAAAGATATTTGTCCTGTCCAAGTTGTGAGTAGAATTGCATAAATGGGTTTGCAGAATTAAACACTTTTTTAAAATATCAATTATGCTGCAGTCAGTGCCAGGTGCTCCAACAGAGTTATCACCACTCCATCGGTTCCGAAATATCGCCCTGAGATAGTCTGCGGCATAAAATAACGTATAAATTGATTTGACCCAGTTTCGGGTATAATTACCGAATAACTTGCTGTTGGCCGCTTATTGTGATCAGCGTTATTTATACCAGCAATCCGGCAGTGGAAAATCATCATTTTGCGGCACATTTTTTCTGTCCAAGGGATGTGGAAAAACTAATGACGGCCCGGTATTCTTTATTCTGTCTTTTCTCAAAAATGTAAATTCCAGCACGGGAGGAATTTCATATTTATCATAGATAATAGATGGGCAGCAGTTGTTGGGATGAATGTGAACAAGAGCAAAATCTTTCAATATTTTTGTAAAGGAAAGGGTAATGAGTTCCCATCCGAATTTGTCAATCAGGGCATACAAGGCATGAAACTCAATCACCATAATTCGAAATTTCCTTAAAATTTCGCTACTTGTATCAAAAATCACACCATATTCACCACCCTCTATATCCATTTGCAGAATACAATCCGTTTGATTCGCTGCATTTTTTTTCACCCAATTTTCGAGGGTCATATACATTGAGTTTTCACTTGGTCCCAAATATTTTTTTTCAAAATGAAATAATTTATGCTGAATGGGCGGCGAATCAACTGAATAATCAGCCATAAAACATTCAATTCCCCGGTTTGCCAAATCAACTTCGAAATCGGCAACAGTTGATACCCCAGGAGAAAAACATACCTCAATGCCATCCAAATCGTCTGGAATCAAATATCCACCATCAAACTGACCACCAATTCTGATAAGGGGATAATTGGTTGTTACGGGTTTGACCAATCTAAAAAAATGTGATAATCGATCAGGATTAACTTTTTGAAAGATTTGCATAAGCATATCCTCCATTGATCCTGTTTGTTGATTGGTTGCAGGAACCTTTGCAGATCCATGTACCAGTTGCGCAAGATGATCGGGCGGCAAATCAGCCTGATATCGCTCATACATCTGCCTGTAAGCCTCTTCGAGATGCCGGGTAAAACGTTGCGTATCAAACAACGGTGTTGATAATCGGTTCCGCTCCAGCTTACGGCCAATCCGCCCCAGCTTTTCCGGATCGGTGGCAAGTTCAACCGCAAGCGCCTCATACTCCTCCTGCGCAGCGGTAACGAGCTCCGGTAACTGCATGGCATTGAGCAGACTTGCCGCCACCCGGCTTGCAAATGATTCACCCATGCAGGTCAACACCGGCAACCCCGCCCATAAGGCATCACTGGCTGTTGTATGGGCATTGCACGGGAACGTATCCAAAAAGAGATCAGCCAACTGATGCCTTGCAAGATGCTCGGGAAGCAGCAAATGCTCTGCAAAAATCAGCCGTTCAGCGTCAACACCCCTTGCAGCCGCCTCCCGTCGCAAATTATCCGCAGCTTTGGGATTATCCTTATAGAGCCAGAGTACACTCTCCGGCACCGCTTTGAGAATCCGCATCCATCCGTCAAAAGTGGTTGGAGTGATTTTATAGTTATTGTTGAAACAGCAGAAAACAAAACCACTTGCCGGCAGGCCGCACTCCTCCCTGGTAAAAATCTTCTCGGCTATGCGACGCTTGGTGTCGTTCACCTGATAGCTGTGCGGGAGAGAGACTATTTTTTCAGTGTAGTGCCGCCGACTGACCTCAGGTATCAACGTTTCATCAGCAATAAGATAATCAATATATTCGGCGCCCATGGTGCCGGGATAACCAAGATAGCTGACCTGTATCGGTGCTGCACGCAAGGCAAATATCCCGGTGCGCGAATCCGTCGTGAACCCCTTCAGGTCAAGAGCAATATCGATCTCCAAATCCCTTGACAGAATCGCCACATCCCGGTCTGAAAGAGATCGGACATCAAGAAAACGATCAAAAGAGGCCGCAACCCTTTTTCTCATCTCGTCGTGGTTCTCCGGCCCGAATGAAAAGGCATAGAGCTCAAACCGCGATCGGTCATGCGCTTCAAACAGCTCTGCCATCAGGCGAGTCGTTGCATGATCATGAAATTCAGCAGAGAAATAGCCAACGCGGATTTTTTCATGCCGGGCACGCTTTGGTATATCCGGGAGCGCGTGACTTCGAGGAAATGTCTCCTGCACATAAATCAATGCTGCCTCTTTTTGCAAAGAGGGAGAATCAGCCATTGCAAGAACAGAAAAGGGTGGTGCTGCTTTTTCGTGCCGCTCTATTTTTCCGGCAAGTTGATGAACATCATCCCAAAAAGTGATCCACGCACACATCTGCATTTGCGTATGCAGAGATATTCCAAACAAAAAATCATAATCCGGCTTGAGCTCAAGAGCCTTGTCATAACTTGCGAGCGCCTCTTCGTATCGCTTTAGTTTCGTTAAGGCAAGGCCTCGATTATAGTGCGCACGCGCAAAATCAGGTTTAAGTGCAAGAGCGTTGTCATAACTCAATAAAGCCTCCTTGTTGCGCCTCAAGGCCTCTAAGGCAACACCACGATTTGCATACGCATCCGCATCGTCAGGTTGCAGTTTTATCGCCTTGTCATAACGCAACAAAGCCTCCTCATACCGCATCAACTTCTGCAACGCAACCGCGCTATTTGAAAACGCCTCTGCATAGTCCGGCTGAAGCTCTATAGCCCGTTCATAACTCAACAGAGCCTCTTCATAGCGCCTCAAAGCCTCTAAAACAACACCACGACCTGAATATGCTTCCGTATAATCCGCCTTAAGTTCAAGAGCCTTGTCATAACACAACAACGCATCCTCATAACGCATCAACTTCTGTAACGCAACAGCTCGATTGGAGTAAGCCTCAGCATAATCCGGCTTCAATGCAAGAGCCGTGTCATAACTCAATAAAGACTCTTCGAAGCGCATCAACTCCTTTAACACAACACCACGATTTGAATACGCCTCTGCATAGTCCGGCTTCAGCGCAACAGAACGGTCATAACTCAATAACGCCTCTTCATACCGCTTCAACTCCTTCAACGCATTGCCAAAATTATTGAGCACTCCCGGATGATCAGGATTGATGGTAAGCGCCTGGTCAAATAACGCAACAGCTTCAAAAAAATTCCGTTTTTGTGCTGCAATGGTTGCCAAAAGCTGTAACGCATCAAAATGGCTCGGCTGCGAGCGCAAAATCTCCCGGTACAACGCTTCGGCTTCATCAAAACGACCTTGTTGATGGAGGGTCAATGCCGATTGCAACAGAGCCTCATGATCAGCCATAACCGCTTGAGAGAGAGCAACTGATGCTTGATCCTCAGGTACCATCGCTCTGCAATCCCCCAACGGCATGCGCTTCGACTTACTCCTGCCGCGAGATAACGATGGCTTGACAGAAAAATGATCCGGCGACAAATCAGCCTGATACCGCTCATACATCTCCCGGTAAGCATCTTCAATGTGCCCGGTAAAGAGCGGCGTATCAAACAGTGGAGTTGTGAGTCGATTTCGCTCCAGCTTCCGGCGAATCTCCGCCAACGATTCCGGATGAGTGGCAAGATCAATCGCAAGCGCCTCATACTCATCCTGTGTTGAGGTAATCAGCTCAGGTAACCCAATGGCATTGAGCAAACTTGCCGCCACCCGGCCCGCAAATGACTCCCCCTTGCAGGTCAGCACCGGCAAACCGGCCCACAAGGCATCACTTGCCGTAGCATGGGCATTATAGGGCAACGTATCGAGGAACAGATCTGCCGAACGAAGCCTTGCCATATATGCAGGAAAGTCTGTACGCTTTGCAAAAACAATTCTCTCCGCATCAATACCCCATCGAAGAGCTTCCCGTCGTAAATTATTTACGGCTCCCTGATTTGCCTCATTAAGCCAAAGAACACTACCTGCGACCTCCTTGAGAATCCGCATCCAGGAGGCAAAGGTGGCTGGAGTAATTTTATAGTTATTGTTGAAACAAGAGAATACAAACCCTTTTTCCGGCAAGCCGCACTCCTCGCGGGTAAATACCTTCTCTTCAATACGACGATTGGCATGATTTACCATAAAGCTGTAAGGAAGAGAGACGATTTTTTCAGTGTAATACGGCCGACTGCTTTCGGGTATCAACGTTGCATCGGCAATGAGGTAATCAAAATATTCAGCTCCTGTTGTCCCGGGGTATCCCAAATAGTTAACCTGCAGCGGTGCGGCACGCAAGGCAAAGATACCGGTACGGCAATCTGTTGTGAAGCCTCCCAGATCAACGGCAATATCAATTTCAAGACTTCTCGAAAGCTTTGCGACATCCAGGTCAGAGCGGTTTCGGACATCAAAAAAGCGGTCAAAGGCAACTTCAACCCTTTTTCTCATTTCATCCCGAGTATCAGGCCCGAATGAAAAGGCAAAAACCTCAAATGAATCCCGATTGTGCAGTTCGAACAACTCGGCCGTCAAATAAGAGACTGGATGATTGTGAAAGTCAGCCGAATAATACCCAATGCGGATTTTATTACGACGAGCGCGCCTGGAAATTTCAGGAAGCTCATGACTTTCGGGACACGTATTTTGCACATAAATCAATGCGGCCTCTTTTTGCAAAGAGGGAGAATCTGCCATTGCAAGAACAGGGAATGGTAATGATGCTTTTTCGTGACGCTCTATCTTTTCGGCAAGTTGATGAAGGTGATCATCAAAAGCACTCCAGTCACAGATATGCATCATGGAATAGAGACACATTCCCGACAAATAATCATAATCAGGCTTGAGTTCAAGAGCCCTGCGATAACTGGCAATGGCCTCTTCATAGCGTTTTAACGCGAATAACGTATTACCCCGATTACTGTTGGCATCGGCATAATCAGTTTTGAGAACCAGTGCCTTGTCATAGCTCAATACCGCATCTTCATACCGCTTCAACTCATGCAATGCAACACCACGATTCGAGTAAGGCTCCACGCACTGAGGGTTGAGTGCTATTGCCCGGTCATAGCTCGCCAGCGCTTCCCCATGTCGTCTCAGCTCCATCAAAGTGTTCCCTCGATTTGAATAAGACTTTTCATGGTCCGGGTTTAATGCAATCGCCTTATCATAACAAACCAACGCCTCCTCATAGCGCTTCAATCCCTGTAACGCAACACCTCGATTTGAGTAAGCCTTCACAGAATCCGGTTTACGTGCAAGAGCATGGTCACAGCTCACTAACGCCTCCTCATAACGCATCAACTCCAGGAACAGGATACCACGACGAGAAAAAAGCTCAGCGTTATCAGTCTGTATGACCAGAAGCTTATCGTAACACAACAGCGCCTCTTCATATCGTTTCAGCTCCCTTAACGCCGCACCCTGGTTAAAGTAAGCCTCAGCATAATCAGGTTTACGCGCGATAGCCCTTTCATAACTCGCGACAGACTCTTCATAGCGGCTCAGCTCCTGTAATGCAATACCACGATTATAGTAGTTATCCGCATAGTCAGGCATGAAGGTTATCGCCAGATCATAACTCGCCACAGCCTCTTCGTAGCGTTTCAGCTCCTTTAACGTATTCGCACGATTACAGTGAGCCTCGGCATAATCCGGCTTGCGTGCAAGAGCCTTATCGTAACTCAACAAAGCCTCTTCATACCGCCTCAACTCCTTCAAGGCATTGCCACGATTATTCAGTGAACTTGCGTGATCAGGATTGATTTTGAGCGCACGATCAAATAACGCAACAGCGTCCGCTGAATTGTTTTTTTGTGCTGCAATTGTTGCAAGAAGCTGCAGCGCATTAAAATGGCAGGGCTGTAAGCGCAAGATCTCCCGGTACAGCGCTTCGGCCTCATCAAAATGGCCTTGTTGATGGAAGGTCAATGCCGATTGTAACATGGCCGCATGATCACTCTCTGCTGTTTGAGAAGGAGCGACAGATTGGGCATCTTCCGGTGCAGGAACACCTAAATCCTTCATAGGCCTCAACTTTGCATTAATGATAGAGGGTTTGATATGGAGATGATCAGGCGGTAAATCAGCCCGACAGCGCTCATACATCGCTCTGTAAGCCTCTTCAATGTAGCCGGTAAAGAGCTGCGTATCAAACAGTGGTGTTGTGAGCCGGTTCCGCTCCAGCTTACGACGGATCTGAGCCAACTCTTCCGGATGGGTGGCAAGTTTAATCGCAAGCGCCTCATACTCCTCCTGTGTTGAGGTAATCAGCTCAGGTAACTGGATGGCATGGAGCAGACTCGCCGCCACCCTGCCAGCAAACGCTTCGCCCATGCAGGTCAGCACAGGCAACCCGGCCCACAAGGCATCACTTGCCGTCGTGTGAGCGTTACACGGCAAGGTATCCAGAAACAAATCGGCCAGCCGATACCTTGCGAGATGTTCCGCAGGAAGCAGACGCTTCGCGAAAATCACCCTCTCAGCGTCAACACCCCTGGCAGCCGCCTCCCGTCGCAAATTATCCGCAGCTTTTGGATTATCCTCATAGAGCCAGAGCAGACTCTCCGGCACCGCTTTGAGCATCCGCATCCATCCATCAAAGGTGGCAGGGGTAATTTTGTAGTTATTGTTGAAACAGCAGAAAACAAACCCACTTCCCGGCAGGCCGCACTCCTCTCTGGTAAAAATCTTCTCGGCTATGCGACGCTTTGTGTCATTCACCTGATAGCTGTTCGGAAGAGAGACTATTTTTTCAGTGTAATACGGCCGACTGCTTTCCGGTATCAGTACCCGGTCAGCAATAAGATAATCAATATACTCTGCACCCATGGTACCGGGATAGCCAAGATAGTTAACCTGTATCGGTGCTGCCCGCAAGGCAAATATCCCGGTACGCGAGTCTGTTGTGAACCCTTTCAGGTCAACGGCAATATCGATCTCCAAATCCCTTGAGAGCATCGCCACCTCCAGATCTGCCAGGGATTGCACATCCAGAAAACGATCAAAGGAGGCAGCAACCCTTTTTCTCATCTCGTCCTTGCTCTCCGGCCCGAACGAAAAGGCAAAAAGCTCAAACCGAGACCGGTCATGCGCCTCAAACAACTCTGCCATCAGGTGAGTTGTTGCATGATCATGAAAATCAGCAGAAAAATAGCCAATGCGGATTTTTTCACGCCTCTCATACTTAGTAATAGCCGGAAGCGGAGTAATTCCATGAAATCGATCCTGCACGTAGGTCAACGCAGCCTCTTTCTGCAAAGAGAGCGAATCGGCTACTGCAAGAACAGAAAACGGTGACACTGCTTTTTCATGTTGCTCTATTATTTCGACAAGTTGATAACCGTGATCAAAAAAAGCACTCCAGTCACAAATTTTCATTCTATAATAGAGACGTTGACCAAACAATAGGTTATAGTCAGGCCTGAGTTCATAAGCCTTGTCAAAATTTGCAAGCGCCTCTTCATATCGCTTTAGTTGCGTTAATGAAAGTGCGCGATTATAGTGCGCACGCGCAAAATCAGGCTTACGTGCAAGAGCCTGGTCATAACTTAAAACCGCCTCCGCGTAGCGCTTCAATGCCTCCAGGGCAACACCTCGATTTGCATAAAACGTTTCCTGTTCAGGACATATTGCCAGGGCCCTGTCATAACTTGCCAACGCATCCTCATATCGTCTCAGATTCTGCAACACATTACCAAGAGTGCCGTGAAACTCTGCATTGTCAGGCTTGAGTGTGATGGCCCTCTCATAACACCAGGCGGCCTCTTCATTCCGTTTAAGCTTCTGTAACACAAAGCCGGAATTACAGCAAGCTTCAGCGTAGTCCGGCCTTATGGCCAAGGCACGCTCATAACTCGCAAGCCCCTCTTCATAGCGCTGCAACTCCACGAATAAAAAACCTTGAGAGAATAACGCTTCCGCATAGTCAGGCCTGATGGCCAAGGCACGCTCATAGCTCTCCAGCGCCTCTTCATAGCGCTGCAGCTCCTGAAACGCGACGCCACGGCTGCAGCAAGCTTCCGCATAGTCAGGCCTTATGGCCAAAGCACGCTCATAGCTCTCCAGCGCCTCTTCACAGCGCTGCAGCTCCTGTAACGCGACGCCACGGTTGTAGCAGGCTTCCGCATAGTCATGCCTTATGGCCAAGGCACGCTCATAGCTCTCCAGCGCCTCTTCACAGCGGTGCAACTCCTTCAACACATTGCCTCGATTATAGTAAGCTGCCGGATAACCAGGCCTCAACAGAATAGCCCGATCATAGCTGGCCACGGCCTCTTCAAAGCGTTTCAACTCCGTTAATGCCACTCCCTGATTATAAAACGCATCCGCATAATCAGCTTTACCGGCTATGGCATGCTCATAACTCGCCAATGCCTCCTCATAGCGCTGCAACTCCTTCAACGCATTGCCACGATTATTGTGCACAAAGGGATTCTCGAAATTGATGAGAAGCGCCCGGTCAAACAAATCAACCGCTTCAAGGGAGTTCTTTTTCTGCGCCGCAACAGATGCCAGAAGCTGCAGCGCATCAAAGTGGCAAGGCTGTGAGAGCAAAATCTCCCGGTACAACGCTTCAGCTTCATCCAGCAGCCCCTGTTGATGCAACATCAGGGCCGACTCCAGCTTCGAAGCATACGCATCTTGTGACGGCACCGCGTCTTCAGTTGTATCGGCACTCTTGTCGCCGTACCTCACTCCCAAAGAAGTGCGTTTTTTTACAGGCACCTGCTTCATCTTTTTCTTGCCCGATCGAAGTGATGGTTCTATAAAAAGATGGGCAGGCGGCAAATCGGCCTGATACCGCTCGTACATCACCCGGTAAGCCTCTTCGAGGTGCCCGGTAAAACGTTGCGTATCAAACAAGGGTGCCGTGAGTCGGTTCTGCTCCAGCTTTTGCCGGATATGCTGCAACTGTAGTGGCTTCGTGGCAAGTTCAACGGCCAGCGCCTCATACTCTTCCTGAGTTGCAGTAATAAGCTCCGGCAACTGAATGGCATTAAGCAAACTTGCCGCAACACGGCTTGCAAACGACTCCCCCATGCAGGTCAACAGAGGCAATCCCGCCCACAATGCGTCACTGGCCGTTGTATGGGCATTGCATGGCAGGGTATCCAGAAAAAGATCAGCCAGGCGGTGCCGTGCAAGATGGCGAGCAAGAGGCATGCGCTGTGCAAAAATCAGCCGATCAGCCTGAACACCCCTTTCAGTCGCCTCACGTCGCAAATTATCCTCAACCTCTGGACAATCACCAAGCAGCCAGAGATAACTCTCCGGCACCTGCTTGAGAATCCGCATCCACCCGTCAAAGGTAGCCGGAGTGATTTTATAATTATTGTTGAAACAACAGAAAACAAATCCTGTTTCCGGCAAACCCGACTCTTTTCGGGTGAACACCTTCTCTGCAATACGGCGCATCGCGTCATTCGCCTGATAACTGTCGGGGAGATAAGCTATTTTTTCGGTGTAACCGGCCTGACTGCTTTCCGGTATCAGTGTCCGGTCTGCAATAAGATAATCAATGTAGTCAGCACCCATGGTACCGGGATAGCCAAGATAGTTAACCTGTATCGGTGCTGCCCGCAAGGCAAATATTCCGGTTCGGGCATTCCCGGTGAAACCCTTGAGATCAACGGCAATATCGATCTCCAAATCCCTCGACAGGATCGCCACCTCTCGATTTGATTGAAATCGCACATCAAAAAAACGGTCAAATGATGCCTCGACCCTTTTTTTCATGGTGTCATTGCTCTCCGCTCCAAATGAAAACGCAAAAAGTTCAAACTTCCCTCTATCATGCATTTCAAACAGCCCGGCCATCAAATAGGTCGTTGCATGATCATGGAAGTCAGCGGAGTAATAACCGATACGAATCTTGTCGCGTCGGGCACGCTTCAATATTTTCGGAAGAGCTTGACTTTCAGAAAATTCATCCTGCACAAAAATCATCGCCGCCTCTTTCTGCAAAGAGAGCGAATCAGACACGGCAAGCACAGAAAACGGTGACGCTGCTTTTTCGTGACGCCCTATTCTTTCGGCAAGTTGACTGACCTGATCATCAAAAAATCCCCAGTCACAACACTTCATTTTTACATGCAGGCACATTCCGAACAAAAAACGGTAATCAGGCTCGATGACAAGAGCCCGCTCATAACTCAGCAACGCATCTTTGTACCGCCTCAACTCCTGTAACGCATTCCCACGATTATGGTACGTATCGGCATCATCCAACTGAAGCGCTATCGCCTGGTCATAACCCGACAAAGCCTCACCAAAACGCTTCATTTCAAGCAACACATCCGCACGACTATTGTGCGCTGCAGCAAAGTCAGGCTGCAGTGCAAGAGCCCGATCATAGCTCACGATCGCCTCTTCGAACCGCTTCAATGCCTGTAACACATTACCACGATTATTGTAAGCATCACTATAATCCGGATAAAGAGCTATGGCTTTGTCATAACTCGCCAAAGCCTCTTCGTAGCGCGTCAACTCTTTCAACGCATTGCCACGATTATTGAGGATAAAGGGGTGATCGGGATTAATTTTGAGCGCTCGATCAAACAACTCGACGGCATCAAGGGAGTTCTTTTTCTGAGCCTCCACAGAGGCAAGAAGCTGCAAGGCATCAAAATGGGAGGGCTGTGAGAGTAAAAT
This sequence comes from uncultured Chlorobiaceae bacterium, assembly GCA_903824295.1. GTDB lineage: Bacteria > Bacteroidota > Chlorobiia > Chlorobiales > Chlorobiaceae > Chlorobium. The sequence goes on along the minus strand of CAIJWE010000079.1, from coordinate 8,531 downwards.
CTCTCGATAAAGTGCTTCAGCTTCATCAAACAGGCCCTGTTGATGCAAAGCCAGCGCCGACAGCAAACTGGATTCGTTACGTCCGCTCCCTCCCGGAATAGCCACTTCAGATGCAACAACAGCCGCACCGCGCTTCGGAATTGTAGCTTTACGATGCATCATTGAGGTATTCAGGATAGGGAGCTATTTTCTGATATGGCTGATAGCATCGGCCTGCTGGGTAAAGAGATCGGTAAAAATACTCATGACGGTGCGCTTCCTCACCTTGATATTCATTCCCACAGACATACCCGACTGAAGAAAAATTTTTCGGCCATTAACCTCCAGATACTGGCGTTCCAGCTCGACCTTGACCGGAAAATGATAGAATTTGATGATATCGTCAGGCGCAAGCACATCAGAACCAACCTGAACCACCTTCCCCTTGATAACACCAAACTCGGCCGAAGGAAATGCATCAAGCCGCACATCTACCGGCAGTCCCTCAACAACAAAACCGATATCCTGATTTGAAATAAAAGCCTTGGTTGTCAGATTATCATCAGGCACAACTTTAAGAATCACCTGACCGGAACTGACAATCGTCCCCTTTTTTACCTGAAGATCAAACACCGTACCGCTCACCGGAGCCGTTATCGACTCATACCCTGTGGCCTGACCGGTCATATAGCGCTGCTTGTTAATCTGCTCCGAGAGGTCAGCAATCTGTGCCTGAAGCTTCAGCACATCCAGTTTTTTCTGTTCCACCTCAAATTGTGAAACGGCAGCAGTACTGAGCAGAGAGCGTAATTTTCCAAGCAGTACCGACTCAGTCGCATACTGCTGGCGTGCATTGGCCAGATTGATCTCCAGCGACTTGAGTTTCGACTCCTCACCAACCGACAAAACAGGGACCATCTCAAGGAGCACCTCTCCCTTTTTAACCCGCTGCCCATCTTCAACACGCAAAAGACTCACCTCTCCCTCGATAGCCGCCTGCACCTTCTTGACCTCACCAGTCGGCTCAAGCTTTCCTGCCGCAGGAATCGAAACATCTATTTCAGCAACTGATGCCCAGACAATAAAACCAAAAAAAGCAAGCACAAGAGTCCAGAGTATCGCCCTCGGCACAAACAGAGACTGGCTGAACACCTCTCCCTGACCAATCAAATCATCAGCAAATGGATTTTTCATGACAGGCCTCCCTCCATAACCGGAATGGAAAACGACTGCTTCTGAAAGAGCGAATAATAGCGTCCTTTTCGCTCCATAAGATCATCATGGGTACCAATTTCATCAATGCAGCCGTCATGGAAACAAAGTATCATGGAAGCCCCTTTCACCGAATTAAGCCTGTGCGTAATAAACAAGACCGTCTTGCCTTTGAATGCCGTAATCATTTGTGCCGTTAACCGGCTTTCCGTATCCGCATCAAGCGCGCTGGTCGCCTCATCAAGAATGATAAGCCCCGGATTCTGCAGAATTGTTCTCGCAATGGCAATCCGCTGCCGCTGACCGCCTGAGAGTGACGAGCCCTTTTCGCCAACCGACGTATTGTACCCAGTTGGCAACGCCATAATAAAATCATGAGCCTGGGCTATTTGAGCCGCATTGATAATATCAGCATCCGTCGCCTCAGGATTGGTAAGGCCAATATTATCCTTGACCGAAACATTAAAAAGCATAGGATCCTGCGGCACAATACCAATCTGGCTTCTGAGCGAATTGAGTTCAACCTTGCCAATATCGTAATGATCAATAAAAATCCTCCCCTCTTCAAGCGGGTAAAGCCTCTGGATAAGTTTCGCAAAGGTACTCTTGCCCGATCCGCTCTCTCCCACAACTCCCACAAAAGAACCGGCAGGTATGCTCACCGACACATTTTTCAGCACCATGGGCGCCCGCTCCCTGAAACGGAACGAGATATTTTCACATGAAATTTCACCCTTGATGAGCGGAAGCGGAATCTGCGACAACTGATCCTTGCCACCCTCCTGCGGGGTATCGACAATATCGGCAAGCCGCTCAAGCGACATACCGGTTTCCTGAAAATTCTGCCAGAGTTGGGCAAGACGCATCACAGGACTCGTTATATAACCGGCAATCATACGAAATGCAATAAGCTGCCCAAGGGTCAACTCATTGCTCAGCACAAGAGCAGCGCCAGCCCAGATCACAATAAGCCCGGAAGCCTGACTGAGAAAAGAGTTCGCGGAATTGGCAATGGTACCAGAGACAACCGGTTTGAACCCCTCCTTCACATAAGCGGCATACTTCTCCTGCCAGTTCCATCGCGCCCGCAGCTCAATATTCTGCGACTTGACCGTCTGAATACCTGAAAGCACCTCAATCAGATAGGCATTCGTCATACTGTGACGTACAGCTTTTTCCCGCAACTGCTTTCTGATCACGGGCGATAACAGAAACGTTATCAGCCCGATCACAGGAACAATAGAGAGAGCCATCACCGCAAGCTTCCAACTGAATGCAAACAAAACAACAACATAGACAAATGAAAAAACCGCGTCAAGCACAACACCAAGAGCCGTACCCGTTAAAAATTGACGGATATGCTCAAGCTCACCAATTCGTGAACTCAGCTCACCCACCGGCCTCTTCTCAAAAAAACGCAACGGCAAACGCAAAAGATGATCAATCACCTCCGCCCCGAGAGCAACATCAATGCGGTTGGTAGTATCAACAAAAAGATAGGTTCTCAAGCTGTTCAGCACCGCCTGCAAAATGGCAATAGCGAGCATGAAGGTACCAAGCACATGCAGTGTTGAGTAACTGTTCTTGACAATGACCTGGTCAATAATGACCATGAAAAGCAGTGGATTGACCAGAGTCATGATCTGGGTAAAAAATGAGGCGATCATCACCTCGGCAAGCACCGCACGATACTTTTTGATGGAGGGCGCAAACCAGTCAAAGCCAAACTTTTTTTCAGGAGTATCCTCCCTCGCATCAAGCACAAGCGCCTCCCCGGGATGATCCCATTTCTCCCAGAACTCTTTGACACCAAGCTCTTTGATACCGGATGAAGAGGGGACTGCAACCATCACGGACTTCGATGAAGCCCGGTAAAGCACGGCAAAACTCTTGTCCCAGGCGATAAGGGCCGGAAGTTTCAGCCGCGGAAGAGCCTCAGGCCCAAAACTCACCACCTGAGCTTTCAGACCAAGCACCACCCCGACACCTCCGCAATCCTGCAGCGATATCTGACCGTTTCGGGTATACTGGTTTCCTATAATGCTCTGAATCAGATCTTTTTTAACCGGAACATTCATATACTTGCCGAACATAAGAAAACAGGCCGTCGTCTCCTCAACAGCACCCCGCCCCCTGAAAAAAGGAAATCCTTTGGACGCGCTGCTTCCCGTCTCCTCTTCTGTTTGACAATTGAACTCCCTCCTCTGCCGATCGCGTTCATGCACTCCCCTCTCCCGCTCCGGCACAGCAGTAACAGCAACCGACCCAACTTCCTGTGGAGGAACCTTCAGGCTCCTCTCCGGCGGTTGAGAGGGCTCAGTTTTGATGCACGACAAATCAAGCCCTACAAGACGAAATGCATGTGAGCCTGGTATTTCAGCCGAAGCAGGCCGATACTCACTGCCTGGCAGGTATGCCGGATCATCGCTGCGGCTGACAAACCACTGAAGCTTGTTCGGGGGAATCGACCTGCTGAAACCGGTATCAACAACCACCGCCGACGAAAAAAGATGCTGCGAAAGCTCCCTGATTCCCAAAAAACCAGATTCGACCATGCGCACACCTCGCTTCGGATCATTGCTGTAGATGCTTTCGAGCAAGACCGCAATTTCCGAAGGGTCGCTTCTCCCCTGCAGCAGATCATAAAGAAACGGAAACTCATTGATTACCTTGCTCAGAGACAAGAGAGGAATCTGAAGACAGGTAGTCTCTTCAGAAGCCGTAACAATCTCCGTTGGCTGACGGCGCATCAGGCTAACCCAGCCGAACAGCTCTCCAGGCCCGAGAAGCCTCAACGTCTGCACGGCCCCGGTGCCACCCTCCTGATAGAGCGATCGCACCACCCCCGAACTGATCAGATAAAGCGATTCCGGCAGAATCCCCTTGCTGATAATCGGCTTCCCTATAGTATACACTCCCATTGAACAGAGATCAGCGAGCATGCCGATTTTATCCGCCGGCAAGGCAGAAAAGAGGGGAATCCCCTCAATAACGCGGCAAAGAGAGGCACGAGCAGGATCGACGGTATTCGACATGGTTAACTTCCTTATAAATAAATCCCTTCACCCAATCTGACGGCAAAGGGCAAAACCCTGGTTCAGTAAAAAAATGCATGAACCTCACCCTTCACCCACTCGCGGAAGAGCTGATCAACAAGATGCTGTTTCATTGCATCATCAAGCCTTGCCGCTCTTTTTTCATGCAACAAAGTAATGACTCCAAAACCGTCAATAACCACCGGCGGATTGACCACCCCCGTTTGAGCCGTCGACAAAAATCCGGCCAACGCAGGATGCAACTGCTGCATCTCCATCGGGCCAAGGCGACCACCACTCGCAGCCTCCCGTCCCTCTGCATAACGCGCAGCAAGTGAATCAAAACTCTCCTCTCCCGATTCAATACGAAAAAAGAGCTCCCTGATCAATTCATGGTTTTTGTTGCGCAGCATGGAAAAAACCACACTGTCAAAGCCTGCCTTCAATTTCAGAAAAGCACTCCCGACCAGCGGCACAAATCGCTGCTCCTTAAAAAGCTGAAGCAGAACGGGACGACTGATAAAAAAATCAAGATCTTCCTCCCTCGTCCCTTCAAGCCGCAATTGAGCCCTCTTTTTCTGCAGAAAATCCGCATCAGCCGCCACCTCAGCACCATAATAGTCCGCAATCGCTGCGGCACTGCACCCAAGAGAACGCAACGAGCGGTCAACAACAATAGCCTCCATCAGTTGCGGCAACACATTATGTCCTGAAAGCAGCGCCAACAGATCATCACCTTCAAACTCCCTCTTCCCTACAGTCAGAACTACAGACATAACAGACCGTACAAAAAGGAATTACAAAAAAACTTTTTCATCAACGCTCATACCTTGATCAATTCAAAAAAAATCAGGAGTCTCACGATCAGGCTCTACCAATGGCGGCAAATCCCGTTCCGTTGGATGCGGCATTGGAACATTAATATCCCGCAGGCTCGGCATCTCTCCGCGCACCACACCCATCGTCGTCAGCAATTGACCCATCGCCGCCAACGTCCTCGCCTTCGCAATCGTCAGGTCAAAGAAACCGTTATAAAAAGCACGACGTGCCTGATAATATTCATTTTCCGTATCGAGCAAATCAAGCAACGTCCGTTTTCCAATGGTGAACTGCTGGTGATAGGACTCTCTTACCCGCTCCATACTCTTGTAGTGGCGGTCAAAATACTTCAACTGCTCGGCTATCAAAAGCTTCTCATTATGCGCTATGGATATGGTCTGGCGCAACTCAATCGCCGACTTGTCTTTCAAGTCAATCGCACGATACATTTTTTCACGGTACTGATGCACCGCCGCCCTGTCCGATCCCCCATTGAGAATATTATAGGTCAAGGCAACCTCAGCCGTACTCTCATCCCGCCGGCCATCAATACCATCCAGATTCCAAGACCGGTCATGCCATGCCTTGAAATCAAGACGCGGATAGAACTTCGATTTCTGGACGTCAACCGCATAATTTGCTGCACGGATATCAGAAAGGGTGGCAAGAAATCCGGAATTGTGCTGATAAGCCTCCTTCAGCGCTTCAATTGCCGTCGCCGGTATACCCTTTTCAGGCAACACCACCGGAGCAAGATTTTTTTCAGGCAACTCTCCTACATAGCGCTGGTAACGGGCACTCACATCATGCTGGTTGCTCAATTCAATAAGGTAGTTCGACTGTGCCAGCGCAAGACGGGCCGCAATCTGTTCCATATCCACCCCTGCTGCAACTCCGGCACGAACACGGCTGCTGATCAGAGCGTAAATCTCCTTATGGTACTCGTAATTTCTCTTCGAAAGATTGAGCATTTCACGATAGCGCAACACATCAACATAGGCCCTGAAACTTTCGAGACCAACCGTTTCCATCGAATCCATAAACTCAAAATATCGCGCCTGTCCCGAAAATTTCAGACGGCAAACCTGGCTTTTGGTGTAGAATCCATCAAAAAGCATCTGGGAAAGCTCAAGGCGTACACCCTGGCCCCAGTAATGTTTTTCACCACTGCTTTCCGATTGAAGCCAATGATGCCCGATACCGGCACTTGCATTAATCTTTGGCAAATAGCCACCATAGGCTACATGCTGCTCCTCATAGACATCCCGGAAAGCATGAAACCTTGCCTTGATTTCCGGGTTGGTATTGAGTGCCTGGGTAACCGCTTCACTCACCGTTACCGACTTCGCATCGACTATTCGCGGTGACCCAAAGCAGAGCAGCATGAGCGCAAAAGCAAAAGCTTTCAGTTCCCTGTTTGTTGTCTGTTTCGTAACCATCGATAAAGATGTTGTTGAGTTGTTCTTCCTGATTATAATATACCACTCAGCACGACAAGTTGCCTTATTATGGGTATTGCGTAACAGAAACACCGGCCTGAACATAAACCGTTGAAGTTCCATCAGTATAGTGCGTCATCGTATAGTTGTTTCCGTTAACAGTTTCAGAAGTTGACCCACCAACAACCAAACCGTTTTGTAATTGAACACTGTCCTCGACTGTCCCAAGAATGTACAGATTATGGCTGGGTGAATCGGTAATACTAAAAACATCAGCCGCATCAAGGTTGGTTATTCCATTTGCCCCGGTAACAGACAAGTCGATAACTTCGAGACTTTTGATATTTGCGGTATCCAGACTCTTCAAAGTAAAATCAAGACCCACCCCGCTCTTGAACAACAGGGTATCGGTACCATCAAGCATATCCATATAGTTGGCAGAAACAGCAGAGTCAAACAGCAGGGTATCATTGCCGGTTGTCGGTGTATCCGATACCGCAATTACCGTAACCGGCACGATTGTTTCCGTCGTTGTAACTCCATCTTCATCGATATGGGTAAAAACAAAGCTGTCCAAACCGCTGTAGTGGAGATCGGGAGTGTAGGTCAGCGTCCCATTATTATTGACCTGCACAGTGCCATGTTGTGGACCATTCAAGATGCCATACGCAGGAACCGTCGTATTGAAGGATGTGATATCAGCATTCTTGCCGTATATGATGATGGCATTATCCTCCGGCGTTACAACTCCAGGCAGAGTCCGTGAACCGGATGTCTCATCATCTATTACCGTGACAGTAATCATCGTCGTGATAACATCATTATCATTCAGCTCTGTTGCTTTGACGCTAAACTGCATGACAACCTGATTCAGAACACTTCCCGTCAAAGGATCCTGATAAAGAATCAGGGAAGAATGGTCGATCGGCTTTTTCAGGGTAACCGTATAGGGAAGCTGGTTGATTGGTGCATCATTATACGATGACAATTGCACAATAAACACAATCTGACCATCAGGCGGCGGCAGCAGACCTAAATCCGTTCCTGTATAGGCAATGATCTTGTCTCTAACAGAACTTATGTAGTAATGGATTGCTTCACCACCAGAGGTTAACTGCCCGAATGTCGTTCCATCTGTCGGTGAAAGACCGTCTGCGTATTCATTATGTTCAGTCTGTTCCTGACTATTCAAAAAAGTGTTTGGAAGATCAATGCGGTTCGTATTAAACGACACCGCAAGATTATCTTTTCCCCTGACAATTGGTATAATGCCAGGCTTAGTCTGGAGAGCAGGATTCGGAATACTTCCTGCCGGCAAATTGGCTTCATCGATGGTTACGACGTCCGGAGCAGTAAGGGTAAGCACGGTATCCTGAACAACAACCTGAAAACTTGCCTGCGAGGTGTCCTTGTCATGATCTTCCACCGTGTAGGTAAAGCTGTCGAGCACCTTGTCCTTTCCCAAAGGATGTTCGGCGAAGGGATCCGATATATACTCGAACCGACCGTCGGAGTAGATGGTCAACTGACCATAATAGGTATCGACCGTCGTTCCGGCAGGGTCAGTGGTAACCGCAACGGTAAGGCTTACTCCCAGCGTCTCGGATGGATAGGTAATCTGGGTAACCTTGATCGATTCGTCTGCACCCGGCTTGTCATTGGTCAGAACATTACCGGATATTCCATAATGTAGAGGATTTGGCAAGCCGTCTGAATTCATGACCGTCTCCGTTCTATTCCAGAGGAAGGTCTTTGTAATATCTCCGCCTTCGACAACCCAAAACGTTGGCGTAAGGGAGTTGACGGTATCATTTGAATCATTGACCGCTATCGGGATGTCGTTCTGGATCGCGACCGTGAAGAGGTTGCTGCCGCCGGTGAGGTTGCCCAGAATCACCTGATCCTGATCTTTGTCGGTCACCGTCACCAGGGAGCTGAAGTTCAGGGAGCCCATCGTGCCAGCGCTGCCGTTCTGCAGGGTCGTGCTCGTGTCGCCGCCCGTTCCGCTCACATGGTCGAGCTGGTCGTTCAGGTTGAAGCTCCAGGT
>CAIJWE010000078.1 GCA_903824295.1 uncultured Chlorobiaceae bacterium | reverse complement strand
GGCAATAACACCATCACCTGGGCAGACATTCTCGCAATAATTGCTGATTCCGATATTGACGCTTTCACCCGAAACGCCCTTGATCAACTCAAAAAGTATTTCAATGGCAAAAGGGGAGCGTCCAATTCACTGCAAGAACAAGATAGCCTATGATGAGAGTCAAAACAGAGAGGTTTATCGAGCAGCTCAGCACAGGTAGCTTGCCATGCAAGTTCGAATGCAGCGATGGTGAAACCTACTTTATCAAGCATATCGGCAATAATCGAAGGCATGTTATCAATGAGCTTATAGGCGCGGGCCTCCTGCAATTGCTGGAAGTTCCGGCGCCCGACATTGCCCTTGTCGAGGTTATAGCGGAAACCATTGAAGGCGAAACGTTCGGCCGCAAACCACCTCAAGGCGTGGCATTCGGCTCAAGGCAACTAAAGGGACAATCCAGGTCACTCGATAGGGGTGATTTGTATAACGGGCAGGAAATTCGTAAATTTGGCGCTCCTCAGGCCTTGATAGGGATTGTTTTGTTTGATATCTGGGTTTACAATACAGGCCGTGCGCCACGCAACCCGAATGTTCTTGTAGAGGAAATCGGTAAAAAAAAGTTTCCGCCTTGTAGCAATTGATCATGCCATGATCTTTGAAGAAAGGGAGCACAGTGCTCTTGCAGTGGGTAGCGGAAGCAACAGTTCGCCAACGATTGAAGAGTCACTGATTAGTCACCCTCCTGACTTCATACATAAAGTGAGTGAGTGTGCCCGATAAGCCAATAAAATCAGTGGGTCTTTTTGTTTTTGTCTTTGTAGTGCCTAACTGGATATTTATTTTGTATTTTCTTTTTTGTTTTGTATTTTTCTGTCAAAGTCTTTTTCATTTTCTCTGTGCTTGTCCATGTTTGTTCGAGTCAAATCCACACCGAATTCACCAAGGCAAACCGTACAGATTGTCGCCAGTGAACGCATCGGAGACAAAGTCAAACAGCGCATTGTCCGCTATGTCGGTGTTGCTATGAATGACGAAGAACTGCTGAAAATGAAAGAGCTGGCAGAGTTTATTAAAGCAAATCTTGAGGAAGAGGCTGCTCCGGCACTCTTCCGTCCTGATGAATTGGCTCGGATGGCTATTGATGGACGAAAAACGGTTGATTTGTCACCAGATCAGCCGTTGACGGTAGATCTGAAGCAGCTTCGGGAAGAAAGCCGTGTGGTAGTCGGCATCCATGAGATTTATGGCAAAATGTTTGATGAACTTGGTTTTGACCGTGTCGTCGGTGATCCTGCACGGCGGGTACAGGCGGCTAAGACGATCAAACATCTGGTGATGGCCAGAATTGCTAATCCGTCAAGCAAACGCAAGAGTGTCATCAATTTGGAACAAGACTTCGGGGTTAAACTTGATTTGAATGCGGTGTATCGGACGCTGGATTATGTCGATGAGCAAAGTATAGAACTGATCCAGAAGAAGGCATGGGATGCTGCGAAAGAATTGTTTGCCCAAAAAATCGATGTTATTTTTTATGACTGCACGACACTGTATTTTGAATCTTTTATTGAGGATGAGCTACGAGAAAAGGGATTGAGCAAGGAACATCGGTTCAGTGAAAGCCAGGTATTACTGGCCATGATGGTAACCAGAGATGGGCTTCCTCTTGGATACCGGCTTTACAACGGAGCAACGTGGGAAGGCCATACACTCGCGGATGCCATCGCGCACATAAAAAGTATGGCTGAGGTCGAGCGTGTGGTGTTTGTAGCCGATAGCGGATTGCTTTCAAAAGATAACCTTGCTCTGATTGAGAAAAGTGAAAAACAATACATTGTTGCAGCACGCTTAAAGAATCTGCCTGAAAGCATCAAAAAGCAGATCCTGGATAAAGGAAGTTATCAGCAGGGTGACCACATGCTGATCAAAGAAATAACATTGCCTGGGGCACGACGGCTGTTAGTCAACTATACGGAAAAACGGGCACGAAAAGATGCTCATGACCGTCAAAAAGCACTGGCCAAACTGCAAAAGAAAATCAACAAATCGAAAAATCCTGAGTCGTTTATCAGTAACGCTTCCCATCGAAGATATCTGAAGATAGAAAATCAGCAATCGGTGAAGATTGATGAAGAAAAAATCAGATCAGCCGAACGGTGGGACGGGCTGCATGGTGTCATCACCAATATCAGTAACATGTCAGCCGAAGAGGCATTTGAGCAATACGGTGGGTTGTGGCAGATTGAAGAATCGTTCCGCTTAACCAAGCATGATTTGAGAGTCCGTCCGATCTACCATTGGACACCAAGACGAATTCAGGCGCATGTAGCCATCTGTTTTATGGCACTGGTCAGCATCCGTCATTTATCGTATCGGGTAAAGCTGCAATATCAGCCCTTATCACCGGAAATTATTCGCAATGAACTTGTTCATGTGCAGCAGAGCATTCTGATTCATAAAAGAAATGGAACCCATTATGGAATTCCGTCAAAACCAACCCTGCATGCCAAGAAGATTTATCAAGTTATGGGTGAAAAACTCAGTTCAGTGCCGTTCCTCATAGCATAGTTTTTAGGTCAAACTCATGCATTGTAGTGCCTAAATTTTTAGGTCAATCCTTGTTTTACTTGCACTTACACGGTTTTATGTATGAAGTCAGGATAACGAAAAACTCTAACAGCTCCATTACCGTCAGGAAAAACTCTACCCTGATCTCGGTGCCTGTGAAAAATGGCAAACCAGAGCCGCAGGACTTAAAAAAGTGATCGTATCTACCATCCTTGAAAAAAGAGCCACCCCTGCCAACAGGACTCAAGACCTCGACCTTGCCGACGACCTCCTTGAAGTACAGAATCCGG
>CAIJWE010000077.1 GCA_903824295.1 uncultured Chlorobiaceae bacterium | reverse complement strand
CTATTGTCTTTCTAAAAGCATAAATTCAATCTCTTTTATTTAGCTCATAAAAACAGTAAGCCTTTTCCGGTGAATAATTTCACTGTTCATGGAGAAACAGGTATTAACCAAACGATCAATTATGACTCAGACTGAAACAGTTGCAAAAAAAACTGCAGCAAAGAAACCTGCTACGGTAAAGGCAAAGGCGAGTTCAACGGTCACGGCAACTCCGGAACTCAAAAAAGCAGTCAAGCCTGCCGCAAAGAAGAAGTCCGGCCAAGCCTTTCCTTTTACAGCAATTGTAGGTCAGGAGGAAATGAAGCTCAGTCTGATACTCAATATCATTGATCCGAGAATCGGAGGTGTGCTTGTCATGGGCCACAGGGGTACCGGAAAAAGTACAACGGTCAGGGCGCTTGCCGAAGTGCTTCCTCTTATTGACCGCGTTGAGGGCGATACCTATAATCGTACCATCGACCAATATGTTGAAGGAGAAGAGTCCAAAAAGGGCCATAAGGCTATTGATCCTGCTACCCTTAAAACAGAAAAAATTCCTGTGCCGGTTGTTGACCTTCCGCTTGGCGCAACTGAAGATCGGGTCTGCGGTACCATCGATATCGAACAGGCGCTTACCAGTGGTGTAAAAGCTTTTGAGCCGGGTCTTCTTGCCCAGGCAAACCGTGGCTTCCTCTATATCGATGAGGTCAATCTGCTTGACGACCATCTTGTCGATGTCTTGCTTGACGTTGCAGCAAGTGGCCAGAATGTGGTTGAACGCGAAGGTATCAGTATTCGCCATCCTGCCCGTTTTGTGCTTGTCGGTTCCGGTAACCCTGAAGAGGGTGAGCTGCGTCCTCAGCTTCTTGACCGTTTTGGTCTCCATGCCCGTATCATCACGATTCTTGATATTGCAAAACGTGTTGATATTGTCAAACGCCGCCGGGAGTTTGATGAAGATCCTGAAGCCTTTATGAAAAAGTACAATCGCGAACAGCAGAAGCTCCAGAAAAAGATCCAGACAGCCAAGGAGCTGCTACCTGAAGTGAGTATGACCGATGAGGTGCTGACCGATATTGCAAAGCTCTGTATGAACCTTGGTATTGACGGTCACCGTGGTGAACTCACCATTACCCGTACTGCGTTTGCCCATGCCGCTTTCCGTGGAGAGACGGTTGTGACCATGAAGCATGTTAAAGAGATTGCCGGCCTCTGCCTGCGTCACCGTTTGCGCAAGGATCCTCTCGAAACCCTTGATGCCGGTGAAAAAATTGATCGTGAACTCGCTAAAATCCTCGGAGAAGCGGAAGCCGTATAATGATAGCTTTTACCGATATCGTAGGGATGGATCTGGCCAAGCAGGCGCTCATGCTGCTGGCCGTTGATTCTGAACTTGGCGGTGTTGTTATTCCTTCGGCCGTGGGGTCGGGAAAGTCGACGCTCGCCAGGGCATTTGCTGATATTCTTCCCGAAGGGACACCTTTCGTGGAACTCCCCCTGAACGTTACCGAAGATCGTCTGATCGGTGGCGTTGACCTGGAGGCAACCCTTGCAACCGGAGTGCGCGTTGTCCAGCACGGCGTCCTCTCAAAGGCGCATGGTGGAGTGCTCTATGTCGACTCCATCAGCCTTCTCGACAGCTCTGCGGTATCGCACATCATGGATGCCATTTCGCGCGGCGAAGTGCTCGTTGAGCGCGAAGGACTCAGTGAGGTGCATCCGGCGAAGTTCATGCTGGTAGGCACCTATGATCCTACCGATGGCGAGGTGCGCATGGGATTGCTCGACCGTATCGGGATTATTGTCCCTTTTACCGCGCAGAACGACTACAGGGCACGCAAAAAAATAGTCAATATCGTACTTGGTACGAGAGATGAAGAGGATACCCGTGATGAGCTGAGGATGCTTACCGGTTTTATCCAGGCTGCCCGTGAATTGCTGCCGCGTGTTTCAATTACCGACGAGCAGATTCGGGCGCTGATTCAGACGGCCATCAGCCTCGGCGTTGAGGGAAACCGTGTCGATATCTTTACGGTTCGTGCTGCAATAGCCGCAGCCGCTCTCGCTCAGCGTACTGATGTTGAGGAGGAGGATATGAAACAGGCCATCAAGCTCGTGCTTATTCCCCGTGCGACCCGTATGCCCGAAAGGGAAGCCGCAGCGGACGATATGCCTCCCCAGGAGGAACCGCCAGAGGAGGAGGAGCCGGAAGGTGAAGATGACGAGGCGCAGGCCGATACTCCGGACGCCGAAGCTGAAGAGGAGAAGAAGGAGACTCCTGATATGATCGAGGAGTTGATGATGGATGCTATCGAGATGGAGTTGCCTGACAATATTTTGAATATCTCTCTGGCGTCAAAAAAGAAAACAACGACCGGCAGCCGTGGCGAAGCGCTAAACAACAAACGCGGACGTTTTGTACGGGCCCAGCCCGGTGAGATGCGTACCAATAAAGTTGCGCTTATCCCGACACTCATTTCTGCGGCACCCTGGCAGGAGACTCGCCGTCGTGACAGCAAAATGGCCGGTAGGCCCAAAACCGCCTTGCTTATCACCAAAGATGACGTGAAGATCAAGCGCTTCCGCGACAAGTCGGGGACACTCTTTATTTTCATGGTCGATGCCTCGGGCTCCATGGCGCTGAACCGAATGCGCCAGGCCAAGGGCGCAGTGGCAAGTCTTCTGCAGAATGCTTACGTGCATCGCGACCAAGTCTCCCTCATCTCCTTCCGTGGAAAGCAGGCTCAGGTTCTTTTGCCACCCTCCCAGAGTGTTGACCGTGCAAAACGCGAGCTTGATGTGCTTCCTACAGGAGGCGGGACACCCCTTGCTTCTGCACTCTATCTTGGTTGGGAGACTGCAAAGCAGGCGCGCACCAAAGGGATTTCACAGATCATGTTTGTGCTTATCACCGACGGTCGCGGCAATATCGGGTTGCAGGCCACCTTTGACCCGAACGCAGAAAAAATGTCCAAGGAGCTGCTTGAAAAGGAGATAGAGGCGCTTTCGCTCTCTATCCAGGCTGATGGTGTAGCCTCCATTGTTATTGATACGCAGATGAATTATCTGTCGAGGGGCGAAGCACCCAAGCTTGCCCAGAAACTCGGTGGTCGCTATTTTTACCTGCCTAATGCCAAAGCCGAACAGATTGTTGAAGCTGCTCTGAGCTTTTAAAATGGTCGATGACCTTTCCGGTTCTCCAAACCGGAAAGGTCATTTTCGGAATTATTCGGCTTCTTTTATACATTGGAGGTATACCGTTTTTTAGTTGTTGTGAACGAGATACAATCTAATGCGTACCTACTTATTCTATCATGTCTGATCTTCGTAAAATTGTTGCTATTGTCGGTCTTGAGCAGTACAACGCTGCTCTCTGGAAAAAGATTAAGGGGCTTCTTTCCAGCGAAGCTGAATTGACCCAGTTGAGTGATATTGATCTTGAAAAAAAGCATCCTGAAGCGGCGAAAGCAATTCAGGAGGCTGATTGTCTCTTTATGAGCATGATCAATTTCAAGGAGCAGATCGACTGGTTCAAGCTGCAGCTTGATCAATCGAGTAATGAAAAGACCATCTTTATTTTTGAGTCCATGCCCGAAGCCATGGCATTGACCAAAGTAGGGAGCTATTCTGTCGGGGATGGAAAGGCCGGAATGCCGGATATGGTCAAAAAAGTGGCTAAAATGCTGGTGAAGGGGCGCGATGAGGATGCTCTTTACGGCTACATGAAGCTCATGAAGATCATGCGCACCATTCTGCCTCTTGTGCCCAACAAGGCAAAGGATTTCAAGAACTGGCTGATGGTTTACTCCTACTGGATGCAGCCGACGGCGGAGAATATTGCCAACATGTTCCGCCTTATTCTTCGGGAATATTTTAATGAGCCGGTCACTGTCGGGGCGCTTGTTGAGGTGCCGAACATGGGTATCTATCATCCTGATGCTCCAGCTTTTTTTACCGATGTCAAGAGTTATAAAAACTGGTTGAAAAAGCGCGGGATCAATATCGACAAGGGCCAGAAAATCGGTCTGTTGTTTTTCCGTAAACACCTGCTGCAGGAAAAAAGCTATATCGACAACACCATCCGTGTGCTTGAAAAACGGGGAATTCATCTTTTTCCGTCCTTTGTGACGGGAGTTGAAGGTCATGTACTGGTGCGGGACTGGTTTGTGAAGGAGAAGATTGATCTCCTTGTCAATATGATGGGCTTTGGCCTTGTGGGTGGCCCTGCTGGTTCGACCAAGCCGGGAACGGCGGCTGAGGCGCGTCACGAGATCATGACAAAGCTTGATGTTCCCTATATTGTTGCCCAGCCTCTCTTGACTCAGGGTTTTGAATCATGGAAAGAGCTTGGTGTATCGCCCATGCAGATGACCTTTACCTACGCCATTCCGGAGATGGACGGTGCGATTTGTCCGGTTGTGCTTGGAGCTATTGAGGATGGCAAGGTAGAGACGGTTCCTGAACGGCTTGACCGGCTTGCAGGCATTGTCAGTCAGTGGCTCCGTTTACGGGCAACGGCCAACAGGGATAAAAAAATTGCCTTTGTTGTCTACGATTATCCTCCTGGTCTTGGAAAAAAAGCCACTGCGGCTCTTCTCGATGTTCCAAGAACGCTTTTGGCTGCTCTGCAGAGGCTGAAAAAAGAGGGATATACTGTTGGTCAGCTTCCCGAATCGTCCGATGCGCTTTTTCAGGCACTTGATCAGGCAACCGATCACCAGATCAAACAGCACCAGCCGGATGCCCTGAAAGTGAGCTATGATAGCTTCAAGGGGCTTACCTCTTCACGGGAACGGGAACGCATAGAGGAGCGGTGGCAGAAATTTCCTGGAGAGATTGTTCCGATCGGGGAGCATGATGTCTTTATCGGAGGTCTACAATTTGGAAACATCTTTATTGGTGTTCAGCCGCGTATCGGTGTGCAGGGCGATCCTATGCGCTTGCTCTTCGACAAGTCAAACACGCCGCACCACCAGTATATAGCCTTCTACCGCTGGATAAGCCGCGAGTTTCAGGCTCATGCCATGGTGCATGTCGGCATGCACGGATCGGTCGAATGGATGCCGGGACTCCCGACCGGCCTTACCGGCGAATGCTGGCCGGATGCTCTTCTTGGAGAGGTGCCGCATATCTACATTTATCCGGTGAACAATCCGAGTGAATCCAGCATTGCCAAACGGCGAGGGCTGGCGACCATGGTTTCCCATGTTGTGCCGCCGCTTTCGCGTGCCGGTCTCTATAAGGAGCTTCCCGCATTGAAAGATCTGCTGGTCGATTTCCGTGAGAGAACTTTTTCAGGCTCTATTGAAGGGCAGGGAGAGAATTCTGGTTTTGAAGAGGCTATTATGCAGAAAGCCGAGCTGCTCAATCTGACTGACGATTGTCCCCGCCCTGAAAATGAAGGGTTCAGCGATTATGTCAGCCGGCTCTATATCTACGTCAGCGAACTCGAAAACCGGCTGATTTCCAATTCGCTCCATGTTTTTGGTGAGGCGAGTCCTCTTGAAGCGCAGATTATTACGGTCACTGAAACCCTTAAAAACAGGGTGGAAGATGCCAGAACTCTACCCTCTCTTCTTATGACTGCTTCAGGGAAGAATGGACATTACAAGGGCTACGAGGAGTTGACCAGTCGTTCGAGAAAGGGCGAAGAGGAGGCTATCCGCCTTCGTGAGTGGGTTGATGGTGCCTGCCGTGATTTTGTCCAGCAGGTGCTCTTTGACCGGAAAAATGCATCGGGAGCTTTTGCCACCATAACAGGAGGGGGGCGACTTCCTGCAGATTATCTGCCATTTATTGATCAGTTGATGAGGGAGGGTGCAGGGATTCTTTCTGCGCTTCGCGACAATACCGGTGAGCTCGATTCCCTCATGAAGGTACTTTCTGGCCGTTACATCTCTTCCGGTCCTGGCGGTGACCTGGTGCGCGATGGTATTAATGTGCTCCCTTCGGGCCGCAACATACACTCTATTGATCCGTGGAGAATTCCATCGGTACTTGCTTTCAAGCGAGGCTCGCTCATTGCCGACAGCATTGTCAAAAAGCATCGTGAAGAAAATGCAGGAGAGTATCCCGAAACCATCGCCCAGGTGCTCTGGGGTCTTGATACCATTAAAACAAAAGGTGAAGCAGTTGCCGTTGTGATCCGTCTGCTCGGAGGAGAACCATCCTATGATGCATTTGGTAAAATCAGTCACTATAGTCTTGTGTCGCTTGACAAGCTTGGCCGTCCGCGCATTGATGTACTCATGCAGCTCAGCCCGATTTTCCGCGATGCGTTCGGTCTGCTTATGGATCAACTTGATCGCCTTGTTAAAGAAGCGGCCAAAGCTGATGAGCCAATTGAGATGAACTATGTTAAAAAACATGTTGATGAGGCGATTGCCTCCGGCATGGCGTTTGAAACTGCGACCGCCCGCCAGTTTACCCAGGCTCCCGGTGCTTATGGAACCTACGTTGATGACATGATTGAGGACTCCGCATGGGAATCAGAAAATGACCTTGATGATCTCTTTATTCGCCGCAACAGCAGTGCCTACGGTGGAGGCAGGAAAGGGGAGAATGAATCCGCTATTCTGCAGAAGCTGCTTGGGTCGGTTGACCGTGTGGTGCACCAGGTTGACTCTACCGAATTCGGTATCTCTGATATCGACCACTACTTCTCTTCTTCGGGTTCGCTTCAGTTGGCCGCGCGCCGCCGCAATACAAAGCCTGGTGACGTCAAGCTCAACTACGTTGAATCGTTCACCTCCGACATTAAGGTGGATGATGCCGAAAAATCGCTGCGCATTGAGTACCGATCCAAACTGCTCAATCCAAAGTGGTTTGAAGGGATGCTCAAGCATGGTCACAGCGGTGCCGGTGAAATCAGCAACCGCGTCACCTACATGCTTGGATGGGATGCCGTAACCAAGAGTGTCGATGACTGGGTTTACAAAAAAACCGCCGAGACCTATGCGCTTGATCCTGAAATGAGGGAGCGGCTGGCAACGCTTAATCCGCAGGCAATCAAAAACATTGTTGGCCGAATGCTTGAAGCCAACGGGCGTGGCATGTGGAAAGCTGACCAGAGTATGATTGATGAGTTGCAGCAGATCTATGCCGATCTGGAAGACCGCCTCGAAGGCCTGACCGACGACAAATAATTCGCCATGGCGCGGTGGAAACCCCGCCAATCGTATCCATTCACCCGTAGGGGCGGGGTCATCCCGCCCTTACCATAAAACCACCATACGCCATCAGGGCGGGATGACCCCGCCCCTACGACGTGGTGGTACGATGGAATGGGGCGGGATGACCCCGCCCCTACGACGTGGTGGTACGATGGAATGGGGCGGGATGACCCCGCCCATACGACGTGGTGGTACGACGGAATGGGGCGGGATAACCCCGCCCGTACGACGTGGTGGTACGATTGTAAGGGCGGGATGACCCCGCCCCCCGTACGTTACATTGCGGTCGAATAATTGGGTGCCTCTTTGGTGATCTTCACATCATGCGGGTGGCTCTCCCGTAAACCTGCCGAGGTTATGCGCACAAATCTGGTATTGGTTTTCAACTCCTCAATGCAGGTGACTCCACAATAACCCATTGCCGATTTCAGTCCGCCGATTAACTGGTAGACCACTTCATCAAGGCTGCCTTTTGCCGGAATCCGTCCCTCAATTCCTTCAGGTACATATTTCTTCGACTCACTTGAGGCGTCCTGGAAATAGCGATCGCTGCTTCCTTCGGGTTCTGACATGGCGCCAAGTGAACCCATGCCGCGGTAGGTCTTGAATTTTCTCCCTTCGTAGAGAATCGTCTCCCCCGGGCTTTCATCGGTTCCGGCAAAAATACTGCCGATCATAACGGAATCGGCACCTGCAGCGAGAGCTTTTGCAATATCACCGCTATATTTGACGCCCCCATCAGCAATGACAGGAGTTTTAGTTTTGGCCGCCTCTTCTGCGCAGTTCATGATGGCGGTCAGTTGAGGCATGCCGACACCGGCTACAATGCGGGTAGTACAGATACTGCCGGGGCCGATACCGACTTTTATGCAGTCCGCTCCAGCGGCGATAAGGTCTCTGACCGCTTCCGGAGTTGCGACATTACCGGCGATAACCTGCAGTTCTGGCCAGTTTTTCTTGATGCTCTTGACCATATCAAGCACCGCCTTGCTGTGGCCGTGAGCAGTATCAACGGCAATGATATCGACGCCCGCATCAATCAGGGCTCTGACCCTTTCAGGGGTATTTGCGCTGATACCAACGGCCGCACCCACTCTCAGGTGCCCCTGGGAGTCCTTGCAGGCGTTGGGAAACTGTTTTCGTTTCTGGATATCCTTGAAGGTAATCAGCCCTTTAAGGTTTCCGTTATCATCGGTAATAAGCAGTTTTTCGATCTTGTTGGAAAGCAGCATTTCCTCAGCTTTTTGAAGATCAACATCTTCACGTGCGGTAATAAGGTTCCTGCTGGTCATGATGTTTGCAATTTTCGCATCAAGCTGTGGCTTAATGCGAAGATCCCTGTTCGTAACAATTCCCTTGAGTTTGCGGTCGGAACTTCCTTCAAATTCAGGTCGAGCAATAACCGGGATACCTGAAATGGAATGGCGAAGCATTAAGTCAAGAGCATCCTGCATCGTTGCGTCTTCATAAAGAGTAAAGGGGTTGCGAATGATCCCGCTTTCATATCGCTTGACCCTTGCAACTTCACGCGCCTGTTCTTCTATGGTCAGGTTTTTGTGGATAATGCCGATACCACCGGCACGCGCAAGAGCTATTGCAAGCCCTGATTCTGTCACCGTGTCCATGGCTGCACTGACAAGCGGTATTTTGAGCGTGATTGTTTTTGTGAGCCGGCTTTCAGTGGTTGTTTCTTTTGGCAGAACGCTGGAATATGCAGGAATAAGAAGAACATCGTCAAATGTCAGCGCTTCATAGAGAATCTTCGTCATGGGCAGGTCAGGGATAAATGGATGGCTGTAATATCAATTTCGCCAATTTACAAAAAGTGGGCATAGAATGACAATGTTAATCTTGGTTACCATGCAACAGAAAAATGGAGTCTTTAGAGATAAGGCTGCAGAACATGAGCGTTAAAAAGAAATATGGGAGAGAGAATGTTTTTGAAAATCAAAAATAGAGTGTAAATTACAGGCCTTGTATTATTGGAGAGGTCGCATAGTTGGTCTAGTGCGCTCGCCTGGAAAGCGGGTAGGGTGTCACAGCCCTCGAGGGTTCGAATCCCTCCCTCTCCGCCAGAAAAATTATTGAAATAACGTTGTAAGGCTTTTTTTTCATGATTTCCGGGATGATTTATTATATTCGTCCACTGTTCTTTAAAAACTCGGAGGATTTGCCTAATTGGTAAGGCAGCAGTCTTGAAAACTGCCGGGTTCACGCCCATGGGGGTTCGAGTCCCTCATCCTCCGCAACACCACCCTGGAGAGGTGGCCGAGCGGCTGAAGGCACCGGTTTGCTAAACCGACGTAGTTCTTATAGGGCTACCGAGGGTTCGAATCCCTCCCTCTCCGCAACAAACCCCGCTTTCGCGGGGTTTGTGCATTTAATGCGGAAACGGAAAAATGTGAGGGAAGTTGCTGAAACAGGGATATAAACCTTATGTTGGCAAAGCGGGAAGAGGAGTGGTGAGCGGTAAAAAAAATTGAAAATCTGTAAAGAATCGTCTTTTTTTGCGGAGTCGGTCAGTTATATTTTCCTGAGGGTCTGGTGTGACTTGCATATAAAATTAGAGCAGTATGATTTTACCGATCAACATCTACAGTGATGATATTCTTCGACAGAAAGCCAAGCCGCTTAAAGGTGTTGACAGCGGAATTGACGAGCTTGTTGCCTCCATGTTCGAGTCGATGCGCAATGCCTCGGGCATTGGTTTGGCAGCTCCCCAGGTAGGGCGTTCGATCCGGCTGATTGTGCTTGATCTCTCTTGTGTCGACGACTATGAGCGTGAAAAGCCGATGGTGGTCATTAATCCTCATCTTCTTTCTGTCAGAGGTTACAACGAAATGGAGGAGGGGTGTTTGAGTGTTCCCGGCGTTAAAGGCTATGTGACCCGTCCCTCGGCTATCACTCTGAAATATCGTGATGAGCACTTTGAAGAGCAAACCGGTGAATTTTCCGGTATGATTGCAAGGGCGCTTCAGCATGAAATCGATCATCTTGATGGTACCCTTTTTGTCGACAGGATGGAGAAACGTGACCGGAAAAAAATCCAGAAAGAGCTTTCGGCACTTTCCTCTGGTATTGTCGATGCTGAGTACCCGGTTGTGATGCGGGATGTTGCTGTTATATCTAAACACTCTTGAGTGCCATGCGGATTATCTTTATGGGAACGCCCGACTTTGCCGTTCCCTCGTTGCAGGCTGTTGCGGCTGAAAAGGAGACGTTTGAAATTGTTCTGGTTGTTACCGGATCGGACAAACCCCGAAAGAGCAAACATGCCGATACCGAGCCCTCGGCGGTAAAGCAGGCGGCGATTGCCCTTGCTCTTCCGATTTATGAAATTGACGATGTGGCCCGTCCTGATTTTGCAGAAACGGTAGCGGCATACCGTCCAGATGTTATTATTGTTGCCGCTTTTCGCATTCTTCCACCTGCGGTCTATGAGCAGGCCGCTCTCGGTGCCTTTAATCTTCACGCATCACTCTTGCCAGCCTATCGTGGTGCGGCGCCCATCAATTGGGCCCTTATCAGGGGAGAGAGCGAAACCGGTGTCACCACATTTTTTCTGCAGCAGCGAGTCGATACCGGTACTATCATTCTCCAGCAAAAAACGCCGATTGCTCCTGATGAAAATGCGACCGATCTTGCCCGTCGTCTCTCGGTGATCGGCGCTCAAGTGGTTGTTGATACCTTGCAGTTGATTGCTTCCGGGAGTGTGGTCGTATCAAACCAGAATGACGCGCTTGCTTCGAGGGCACCAAAACTTACCCGCGACAATACACGGCTTGCCTGGTCGCAGCCTGTTTTGGCCATCCATGACTTTATCCGGGGGCTTTCTTTGAAGCCTGCGGCATGGACAACCTTCAGGGGTAAAACCATGAAGATTTTCAGGGCATCTCCGGCAGAGCTTGCGGTTGAAACGGTTTCAGCTCTTCCTGGTACCCTTTTTGTCGATCAGGGTCGGCTCTATGCAAAATGCTCTGACGGCTGGCTTGAGCTGCTGTCTCTGCAGCTTGAGGGGCGTAAAACGATGGAAGCCTCCGAATTTCTTCGAGGTTTCCGAGCCGATGCAGGGTCATCACAATGCGTCTAACGACCGGGGCTGTGTCACAATCCCATTAATTGGTTATATTAGCGAACATTGAATTATTAACCAGAATCAAACGCTCATTTTATGGCATTGTCCAGTACAGAAGTCAACCGTATCCGGAACTTCTGCATTATCGCCCATATCGATCACGGAAAATCCACCCTGGCCGACCGCCTGCTCGAAATAACGAACACGCTTGACCGAACCCAGATGGCCTCTGCACAGGTTCTTGATGATATGGATCTGGAGCGCGAGCGGGGCATTACCATAAAAAGTCATGCCATCCAGATGAAACACAGGGCGGCAGATGGTTTGGAATATACCCTGAACCTTATTGATACCCCTGGTCACGTTGATTTCAGCTATGAAGTTTCACGCTCTCTTGCTGCCTGCGAAGGGGCTCTTCTTATTGTTGATGCTACCCAGGGAGTAGAAGCGCAGACCATCGCCAACCTCTATCTTGCTCTCGATGCCGGGCTCGATATTATTCCGGTCATCAATAAAATTGATTTACCCTCGTCCGATGTAGAGGGTGTTGCCCGTCAGATCATGGACCTTATCGGTATCAAACGCGAGGAGATCCTTCAAGTATCGGCCAAAGCCGGTATCGGGGTTGCTGAACTCATTGAGGCGATTGTTCAGCGCATCCCAGCACCGGCCGACAATAACCATCTTCCCTTGCGGGCACTGATTTTTGACTCGGTCTTCGATTCCTATCGTGGCGCGGTGATCTATCTTCGAATTGTTGAGGGATCTCTTAAAAAGGGTGACAGGGTCAAATTTTTTGCAAGCAACAAGATCTTCTTTGCTGAAGAGATTGGTACCATGAGCATGAAACGACAGCCGAAATCCTCTCTCGAATCCGGAGATGTCGGCTACCTTATCTGCTCCATCAAGGATGTCAAAGACGCCAAGGTTGGCGATACGGTCACGCTTGCCGACAATCCGGCACACGAGCGTCTTGCTGGTTACAAGGAGGTCAAGCCGATGGTTTTCAGTGGCCTCTACCCGATTAACTCGAACGAATTTGAGGATCTTCGCGAGTCGCTTGAAAAGCTTGCCCTGAACGATGCCTCGCTGCTCTATACCCCAGAAACCTCCGTAGCTCTCGGTTTTGGCTTCCGGTGCGGATTTCTTGGCCTGCTCCACATGGAGATTATCCAGGAGCGTCTTGAGCGGGAGTACGGTGTCAATATCATTACCACGGTTCCGAACGTTGAATACCGGGTTGTCATGACCAATGGAGAAGTTGTCATTGTTGACAATCCCTCCAAGATGCCCGAGACGGGACGTATCAACCTTGTTGAGGAGCCCTATGTTACCATGCAGATCATCACGCTTGCCGATTACATTGGCAATATCATGAAGCTTGGCATGGAGCGTCGTGGAGAGTACAAGAATACCGATTACCTCGATACCACAAGGGTGATCATGCACTTCGAGTTTCCGCTGGCTGAAATTGTTTTTGATTTTCACGATCGCCTCAAATCAATTTCAAAAGGTTATGCATCAATGGATTACGAGTATGTCGGTTACCGTGATTCCGATCTGGTCAAGCTTGATGTACTGCTGAACGGCGAAACGGTCGATGCCCTCTCGATTGTTGTTCACCGCTCAAAAGCCTATGACTGGGGTAAGAAGCTCTGCCTGAAATTGAAAGGGATTATTCCCAAGCAGATGTATGAAGTTGCTATCCAGGCGGCTATCGGCAGCAAGGTTATTTCGCGCGAAACCATATCGGCGATGCGCAAAAACGTTCTGGCTAAATGTTATGGCGGCGATATCAGCCGAAAGCGCAAGCTGCTTGAAAAACAGAAAGAGGGCAAAAAGAGGATGAAACAGGTCGGCAGGGTAGAGGTACCTCAGGAGGCCTTCCTTGCATTGTTGAATATTGAT
Organism: uncultured Chlorobiaceae bacterium; assembly: GCA_903824295.1. Taxonomy (GTDB): domain Bacteria; phylum Bacteroidota; class Chlorobiia; order Chlorobiales; family Chlorobiaceae; genus Chlorobium. Next base: position 28,785 of record CAIJWE010000077.1, on the reverse strand, counting down.
GAATAGTGATCTATTTCTAATAACGATTTAACTGCTGCATCATTGAATACACAGAAGGGTAAACCGGAAAAAAAACATTCAAGAGAGTGGTTTGAAGCCCTCATTATTGCTGCAATATTTGCAACGGTTCTTAGGGTTTTTGTTGTAGAATCATACCGTATTCCAACTGGCTCGATGGAGAGCACGCTGCTTGCAGGTGATTTTCTTTTTGTCAACAAATATGTCTACGGGCCAAAAGTGCCCTTTACCGAGATTCGTCTGCCGGGCGTTGACAAGGTTGATCGTGGCGATATCATCGTTTTCAAGTTTCCAAAAGATCGTTCATTGAACTATATCAAGCGTTGTGTAGCCTTGAGTGGAGATACCCTTGAGATTCATGACCAGCAGCTCTTTATCAATAAAAAACGGGTGACTCTGCCGGAACATGCACAGTTTATCGGAAATCGTGAACCTGCCGGAAGAGGAGATTACACGATCTTTCCGCAGTATTCCAATTTCAACAAAGATAACTACGGTCCTCTACGCATTCCCCGCAAAGGAGATGTTGTGCGGCTTACAGCGGCAACCTATCCACTCTACAGCGCACTTGTTGCCGATGAAGGACATGAAGTGAGTCTGCAAGGGAGGGAGGTCTTTGTGGACGGTTCCCCGGTTCAGGAGTATACCGTTCATGAAAATTACTACTTTGCGATGGGCGACAATCGCGACAATAGTCTCGACAGTCGTTTCTGGGGTTTTTTGCCGGAAAAAGATCTTGTCGGTCAGGCTTTGATGGTCTACTGGTCATGGAATCCTGATCTTTCGTTGCTCACTGATCCTGTCGGCAAAATTGCTTCGATCAGATGGACGCGCCCGGGGTTGATGGTTCACTGAACCAGTCGCTCATCGGAAAGAATTTTTTCGCAGACCGCTTTCGTGGACAAAAGCCGCTCTTTGCGGCTGAAGAGAATATTCTGGAGTTCGGGGCTCGCTATTTCGAGGGTTTTGATGGTAATGGCATGATTGGTACTTCTCCCGCTGTTACGGGATTGAACAACGGGCGTGAGCTCAATGGTATTGAGCGTGATGGAATCAAGAACCGGGCCAGAGTTCAGCGATTTAATGTTGACATGCCAGATGTTGCCGGTTGCCCGGGTTACCGATTGGGCAAGGTTCTTTTTGAAATCAGTGTTCAGGTAGATATTGGTGGAAAGATAGACCAGAAGATATGCTGCAGGAAAAAGCATTCCCGGGGAGAGCATCAAAGCCTTCAGCCAGTTTATGATGAACGTCCTTTTAGGAAATCGGGGCACCGTGGTTACTTTTTGGTTTCATCCGTTTCGGGTGAAAATCGCCGGATTTTTTCTTTTATCGATTCAGAATACATCTCTTTAGTGTATTGACAAGGTAAACAATAACCAGTTCAGTTCATTGCTTTTATGCCAGAAAATCAACGGCATGCTTCATATTGCCTCAAGCCGCTCTTCAAGGAAGTTCATGCCGATACCGAGACACCGGTTTCAGTCTATCTCAAACTGCGCCGCCCCTTTTCTTGCCTGCTCGAATCGGTAGAGGGTGAGGAACTTCTTGCCCGTTTTTCCTATATCGCCATAGACCCGGTAGCAATTCTCCGTGGTTTTGTCGACGGGCCTGCGGATCTTGAAATTCTTGATGAAAAATTCAGTGATCTCCGAAGAATTGCCGGAGAGGAAGCCGATCTTCGCCTGAAAATTGACCGCTCTCTCGCTGCATTTGACAGTGAGGAGATACCGAGAAAAAAGAATGGTACACCGCAGATGATCACCTCCGGTGTTTTCGGTTATTTTGGATACGATGCCATGCATCTGGTCGAAAAGATTCCAAAGCCTGAATTTGGTGATCCGGCAAGGATGCCCGATGTTTTTTTGCTCTTCTGTGATACCCTTGTGGTTTTCGACAATATCATGCGCAAGGTTTTCATTGTCTCCAACTATCTCGACGAGAGCGACAAGCCCTTTGCATTAAAAAAAATAGAGCTGATAGCCGAACAGATGTTCCGTCCGCTTCAGCGTGATGAGATTGTTTTCCAGGCCGAGCGACCAGAGACTGTCGTTTCCAACACGACAAGAACCGAGTATCTGCAGAAGGTGGAACGGGCAAAAGAGTATATTCTTGCGGGAGACATTTTTCAGGTACAGATTTCTCAGCGTCTCCGTCGTCCGCTCAATACCCGCCCATTTGATGTCTACAGGATGCTGAGAACCATCAATCCCTCTCCTTATCTCTACTATTTTGACCTGAAAGAGTTTGAGATTGTCGGTTCATCACCCGAACTGCTGGTCAAGGTTGAGCGAGACAGTCAGGGCCGTCGTATTGTTGATACCCGGCCGATTGCAGGGACCAGACATCGCGGAAGCACTTTTGAAGAGGATGAACGCAACGCCCGCGAATTGCTTGCCGACGAAAAAGAGCTGGCCGAGCATCTGATGCTCATCGATTTGAGCCGGAACGATATCGGCAGAATCGCCAAAATCGGTACCGTCGAAACCAATGAAATGATGGTTGTTGAAAAATACTCCCATGTGATGCATATTGTCAGTAATGTTCGCGGAGAACTGCGCGACGAACTTGGTGCCATGGACGCTTTCTGGTCCTGTTTTCCAGCGGGAACTCTAACGGGTGCACCGAAGGTTCGTGCCATGGAGATCATCTATGAGCTTGAAAAGGAAAAGCGGGGTTTATATGGCGGCGCCGTTGGATTCCTTGATTTCAAGGGTAATCTCACGACCGCAATTGCTATCCGGACGATGGTGATTGAGGATGACGTCATCTATTTTCAGGCAGCGGGCGGTATTGTGGCCGATTCAAAACCTGAATCTGAATACGAAGAGACCATGAATAAAATGAAAGCAGGATTAACTGCCGTTGAAAACATTGAAGCTTTATCAGAACCATAATCACAACCATAAATTAAAACCAGTAGAGAACCGATGAACAAGAAACAAGCAATCATGAAGTACCTGCTTCTTGTTTTTGCAGGTATAGCCGTAGGTGCACTTGTCTTTTCGAATGTTGAGTTCAACGTTTCGCCCAAGGGATTGACTCTCTCCAACAGACCTAATTTTGCCACGGCGACAAACAATATTGAAAATTATCCTGTTCAGTCGCTCAAAGAGTTTAATGAGGCATTTGTACAGATTGCTGAGTCAGCAAATCCCTCAGTGGTGACGATTTTTACTGAAAAAACCCTGAATCAGCGGATGGTCTCCCCGTTTGGTTTTTTCGGACGACCATTCAATGATTTTTTTGACTCTCCTGAGAGTGGCCCAAGCCCAAGAAGAGGTCACAAAGAGGTGCTGCACGGTATTGGTTCGGGGGTCATTGTCACTCATGATGGCTATATCCTGACCAATAATCATGTGATCGATGGTGCCGACGCACTCTATATCAGAACCTTCGACAACAGGAAGATTGACGCCCAAGTCATTGGCAAGGATTCAAAAACCGATCTTGCCGTTATCAAGGTCAACGCAAAAGATCTCAAGCCAATTCTGATCGGCGACAGTGACAAACTCAGGGTAGGTGAATGGGTCATTGCCATCGGAAGTCCCCTTGGTGAAAATTTTGCCAGAACAGTTACCCAGGGTATCGTCAGTGCCAAAGGGCGTGCAAATGTTGGGCTGGCTGATTATGAGGACTTTATCCAGACCGATGCGGCCATCAATCCCGGTAATTCAGGAGGCGCTCTGGTCAATATCAACGGCGAACTTGTTGGTATAAACACGGCCATTGCGAGCCGCACAGGTGGATTTGAGGGAATCGGTTTTGCTGTCCCCTCAAATATGGCCCAAAAGGTGATGACCGCACTGATCACTACCGGCAAAGTTGCCCGAGGCTATCTCGGAGTGACTATCCAGAATGTTGATGAAAATATTGCAAAAGCAATGCATCTCAAGGCAAGAGAAGGAGCGCTTGTCGGGACGGTTGTTGAAGGAGGTCCAGCCGCAAGAATTGGTGTACAAACAGGCGACGTCATTCTTGACTTCAACGACAGCAAGGTTACAGGCAGCAATGAACTGCGCAATTCCATTTCCAGTCAATTGCCTGGATCGATCGTGAAGTTCAGGGTGCTCAGGAACGGAGTAGTCAGACTCTTTAAGGTTCGTCTTGAAGAGCAGCCCGTAAGAAGGGTGGCCGCTGCACCCTCAGCAGCAGAGGAGAAGATAACTGCGGTATTCGGCTTCAGGGCAGAGGAACTTACAGCCTTGACAGCAAAGAGACTCAACCTGAATCCTGCTGCAGGCAAGGTTGTCATTACAGCCATTGATACGGCATCAAATGCATTCTTTGCCGGTTTGCGGAGGGGTGACATCATCCTTTCACTCAATCGGCAGAATCTGACGTCGTTTGCCGAGTACAGTACCCTTGTCAAAAATATCAAAAGCGGAGACCTTCTCTTTCTACTGGTTGAGAGAAAGGGGAATAAAGTATATTTTGCTTTTAATGTGTAAAGTTGTTTTGCCTGAATGATTAAGAATGGTACATTGATTTGAAGTAAAGTCAGTGGTCAGCTCTGACTTTACTTTTTTTTCGTTTACCATGCGGTCCGTTTGCCCCGGCAAATTGTGCTTATTGAGTTATTTTATTTTATTTTCAACAAAAACAGCACCAGAGATGACTGACAGAATTTACCTGACAAATGATGGATATAACCGGCTGAAAGAGGAATTATACGTGCTGGTACATCAAACCAGAAGGGAAGTTCTGGAAAAAATTGCAGAGGCGAGAGCTCATGGCGATCTCAGTGAAAATGCAGAATACGATGCGGCGCGAGAAGAGCAGTCTCATACCGAAGCCCGTATTGCCGACCTCGAAAACAAGCTTGCATCGGCCACGATTCTTGACCCGAAACAGATCAAGACCGACAAGGTCTATATTCTTACCTCAGTAAAGCTTCGCAATCTTGATGATCCAGGTGAGATCATTGAATATACACTGGTCTCGTCCGAAGAGGCCGATTCCGATTCGGGTAAAATTTCTGTTCGCTCTCCCGTCGGAAGGGCGCTGATAGGAAAGGCGGTCGGAGAAAAAGTGCAGATAGTGGTACCCAAAGGGGAACTTCACTATGAGATATTGGAGATTTTTGTTAAATAGGGCCAACCAAAAACAAGTTAAATCAGCTCTCCCATGGGGAAACGTCAAATCATCTATCGTCAGGAGAGGATCAGCGGCAATCAGGAGCTGTTGAACCGTGAGGTCAATCTTGTCACCAACGAAGCGAGAGTGTGGCACGGTAAAGTAATTGCTGTCGACAGCAGTGAACTGAAGCTCAAGGATGCCCGCTCAGGCAAACATCGCTTCGCCATTAATCAGATCGATCGAGTATACTGTGAAATAAAAACGGATTATTAAAAAAGAAATGCGCAGAAAAATTGTAGTTGGTAACTGGAAAATGAACAACAGTGTAGCAGAATCGGTGCAACTTGCTACGGAAGTTGTTGAGGCACTTGGTGAAGGCTTTTCAGGCTGTGAAGTTGGTATAGCTCCAACCTATCTCGCCCTTGATGCAACAGAAAAGGTGATTGTCGGCAGTGAGGTTCAGCTTGTTGCCCAGAACTGCCACTATGAAAATGATGGAGCATTCACCGGAGAGGTATCGGCCAGAATGATTCTTGCCGTCGGTTGTTCCTCCGTGATCATCGGCCATTCCGAGCGCCGCCAGTATTTCGGTGAAACCAACGTCACCGTCAATTTGAGGGTGAAAAAGGCCTTGTCGGAAGGGCTCAAGGTTATTCTCTGCGTCGGTGAAACACTTGCGGAACGTGAATCAGGCGTCATGGAAACCGTTATCTCCTCCCAGGTCAGGGAAGGGCTCGACGGTATCAGCGATATCAGTGCCATTGTCATTGCCTACGAGCCAGTCTGGGCAATCGGCACAGGAAAAACAGCAAGCTCGGCACAGGCTGAAGAGGTGCACCTCTTTATCCGCACGCTCATCAGTGAACTCTATGGCCAGCCATCCGCAGAGAAAGTTCGTATCCAGTACGGCGGAAGTGTTAAACCTTCCAACGCAGCCGAACTCTTCGCCATGCCAAACATTGATGGTGGACTCATCGGTGGAGCCGCTCTCAATGCCGAGGATTTCGTGGCCATTGTCAAAGCCGCTTCGCTTTAAATTCTCTTCGATACATTGACAGTGGTCCCCATTGTCCACTGTCAATTATCCATTGTCCATTGTCAATTGACCTCTGTCGCTTCCTTCGACTTTTTCATTGAACAGAAATCAGGCCCGCACATGGTGCAGAACTCCGGATTCTTGTCGGTGTGGCCGCTTGCAGCCATACTTTGCGAATGCACTTCACGGGTCTTTTCAGGGTCAAGCGAAAGGTTGAACTGATCTTCCCAGGCAAACGCATACCTCGACCGGCTCATCAGCTCATCATGGAGCCAGGCAACAGGATCACCTTTTGCCAGATCGGCGCCATGTGCAGCCACCTTGTGGGCTATAACTCCCTCGCGCACATCATTGCGGTCGGGCAGGCCGAGATGCTCCTTGGGGGTGACATAGCAGAGCATTGAGCAGCCATAGCTTGCAATCAGCGCACCGCCGATGGCCGAATTGATATGGTCATACCCTGCGGCAATATCGGTAATCAGCGGCCCCAGGGTGTAGAAGGGAGCTTCGTGGCAGTACTCAAGCTCCTTGTCCATATTCTCTCTGATTTTATGGAGCGGAACATGCCCAGGACCCTCAATCATCACCTGAACCTCATATTTCCATGCAACCGTTGTCAGTTCACCGAGCACCCTGAGTTCACCGAACTGCGCCTCGTCATTGGCGTCAAATATCGAACCGGGTCGCAGGGCATCTCCAAGCGACACGGCGATATCGTAGCGTTGCAGTATCTCACAGATCTCTTCAAAGCGGGTATAGAGGAAGTTCTCCTGCTTGTGGTATTTGCACCACTTTGCCATGATTGAGCCACCCCGAGAGACAATACCGGTCAGTCGCTTTTCAGCAAAGGGGAGATGCTCTTGCAGGATGCCCGCATGAATGGTAAAATAGTCAACACCCTGTTCCGCCTGCTCAATCAGCGTATCTCGGTAAAGTTCCCAGGTGAGTGCTTCAGCCTTGCCCCCGGCCTTCTCAAGCGCCTGGTAGATAGGCACCGTTCCGATTGGCACAGGGGAGTTTCTCAGAATCCATTGGCGGGTTTGATGGATATTGGCGCCGGTACTGAGATCCATGACCGTGTCCGCTCCCCAGCGACACGACCAGACAGCCTTTTCGACCTCTTCCTCAATTGAGGATCCGAGCGCGGAGTTGCCGATATTGGCATTGATCTTAACGCGGAACTTGCGACCGATAATCATCGGCTCAAGTTCAGGATGGTTGATGTTGGCCGGAATGATGGCCCGCCCTTCGGCGATCTCCTGGCGGACAAACTCCGGCGTTATCGGCAAAACCTTTATGCCACCCCTCGAAAACGAGGTGATCCACTCATCGAGCTGCTGGTTCTCTCTGATGGCAACATACTCCATCTCCGGAGTAATGACACCCTTCCGGGCGAAGTGCATTTGTGTCAGGGCAGTACCCGCTTTTGCTTCGCGCCGGAAGCCCCAGTTCTCGCGTATACGGGGAAGCCCCCTTTCAGGGTCAATAGTGATAGAGGGATCGGAACAGGGGCCACTGGTATCATAAAGCGGGAAAGACGAGAACTCCTGATTGTTGCAAAGGTAGGTTCTGCTCAGTGAAAGCCTTTTCATGCCCACTTCAATCGGATAAAGGGAGCCCTTGACGTAGATCTTCTCTGAAGGGACGGCGTTACTGCGCTTATCCGGACAATTCATGTTTTTCGTATGGTTAAACAGGCAGGCAGTGCGCCAGAGAGAAGCGGGAAGAGTGGGACGATCACCGAAAACACAGAGCCGGCTTCATCTTTTCTTGCGTCAGCATTACCTGCATCAAGTTACAAGGGTCTACTCTCAGCTCTCCCTTTTCCCCGCGGATACAGCGGAAAAGAGTCGGCACCCCCAAGATGAGAAACTATACTTCAGGATAGTTAAATTCGAGGGATTATACAAGCCTCCGGTAGCCTGCCATGCTGAGGAATTTCGAGGGGTGGAGGAACAGGTGCAGTTCCATTTTTCGAACGCTATACCTCTACCACATATATCGTAACAGGCAACCATAATGCAGAAGATGGTATATCAAGTGTTTTTTTGATAACTTCAACAATTGCCCTTTCCAGCGTTTTCGTATTTGAACCAACCCCATTTTCAGGAGGTGCTTGCCATGAACAATTTCTACCGCTCAATTGTTGCCGGTCTGTTCTTACTGCTCTCTAACGGGAGTGCCTTGGCCGACAATAATAATTTCAACAGCCTTCTCTGGATGCAGTCGTCGGCGGAATACAAGGCCAACACGACACAGGCTTACAATACGGCATTGAGAAACATTGACGCCGCACTTGGCAATCGCAAATGGACGGCTACCAAAGAACAGATTGCTCATTATTCATCATTGCCGCCTGCCATTGTCATGGATATCGACGAAACAGTGCTCGATAACTCTCCGTATATGGGGAAAGTGGTTCTTGAAGGCGGTGAGTGGAACGCGGTAACCTGGAATGAGTGGGTTGCCCTGCAATCGGCCACGGCTGTGCCCGGCGCAGTCGAGTTCATCAAAGCAATGAGAGACAAAAATGTCAAAGTCATCTTTATCTCCAACCGGGAGTGCAGGAAAGCTGGCAATCCGGCATCAGGAGCTTGCCAGGAGGCCGGTACGATAGCAAACCTTGCAAAAGTCGGTGTGGCGGGTGTTCTGCCTGAAGATGTTCTGTTACTGGGCGAGGAGGAGGGCTGGACTTCCGAGAAGAAGAGCAGGAGGGAATACATCTCAAAAAAATACCGGATTGTGATGTTGTTCGGGGACGACCTTGGTGATTTTCTCCCGGATGTCAAATCCTCCATCACACCTCAGGAGCGTGATCGCCTGGTCAGTGAAAACAAAAACAACTGGGGGAAAAAATGGTTTATGCTGCCAAACCCCACCTACGGCTCGTGGATCAACATTCTGCATGATCCCAAGTCACAGTATATCATGAAATACTAAAGCTGACAGGTTTTGGCCAAAAGGTGACCTCGTGCTTTTCCGCTCCATGACCAAGTCAGGTTACCATCGTTATCTTGGCCGCGTTTTGTCTACCGGTTGGTGTAGACTTCTACAATCCTTTTGTTTTATCCGGCAGCAAATTGTATCTACATTGTATAACAATGAATGGAGGTATCTATGCTTGCAAAGGTTCAGAAATGGGGCAACAGCCTTGCCTTGAGAATACCGAAGAGCTATGCACTTGAGGCTAAACTGGAAAAAGATTCGGATGTCGATATTTCTCTGGTAGAAGGGCAACTCGTTATCCGCCCTGTGGTCACTGTCAAACCAGATCTCGCTCACCTGCTTTCCGGCATCACTAAAGATAATCTGCATGATGCCAGCGACACAGGTGAAGCTGTTGGAAACGAAAACTGGTGATCTTATGACTTATATCCCAGATCGTGGTGATATGATATGGATTGCCTTTAATCCACAAGCAGGGCATGAACAGGCAGGACGTCGCCCCGCATTGGTACTCTCTCCGGTCGCATACAACTCCCGAGTTGGTTTAGCACTGCTTTGCCCCATTACCACACGGATTAAAGGATATCCGTTTGAAGTCTTACTCTCCGAAGGGTTGAAGATAAACGGAGCGGTCTTATCTGATCAGGTAAAAAGTCTTGACTGGAAAATCAGGCAAGCTGAGTTTATTTGCCGTTTACCGGCAGCAACACTTGACGAAGTGCTGCATAAGCTGAATACGTTATTGGGGTGAGAGAGACCGGTGGTCGCTCACTCTACTCATGCCAGGGCAAGGTAGATGGCCTTTTTGATGATAATGTATTCCGCAGCATTAAGTTGCCGGAGATCAGCCTTCACCAGCGGCAGGTGCCTTACGGCCTTGCCATTCCCGTATTCAATCCTCATCACTTCCTCGCTCGACGCCATCAGTTCCAGGGCTTCGCTGATGGTTTGCTGCAAGTGTGGCAAGTGGCAGGGGAGCCCGGAAATCGTCTCATTGTAGGCCTCAAAGCAGGCTTGATCAGCTTGCCGGACAATCGAGCAGAGGCGTTGCTGCTCCATACTGGGGTCTCCGGCACAGCGTTCGAGGATGACGAGCAGCATCGTCCTGAGCTTCTCTTCCGCGTCCGAGTGATAGGGAAGAGCGGGCGATTCACAGAGCCTGAAGAATTCAGCGTCCGAACTCTCCCTGACCGGGCGCCTCTCTTCCACCAGGTTCCCGAGTGAAATACCCAAAGCTTCAGAGAGTTTTTCAAGCTCCCTGAAGCGGACGTCCTGACTCCCTGACTCGATTTTGGTGATAGCAGTCCTCGGCAGCTCAACCCGCCTGGCAAGCTCTTCTTGCGACAACCCCTTTGCGCAACGTATCAGCTTGATCCTGTGTCCAATATTTTCGTGTTTCATTTGCTTCATGATACAAAATGTTCTACTATGGAACAAGTGGGGTTCTTTTTTAGAACGCAGAGCGTGATCAGAACTCACTCAAATCCCATTGGAGAAAATCTGGACAAAGTAACAGAACCAGTCGACGACAACACCATACAAACGGGAGAAAAAAATGATGAAACAGGGCTACACCCACATCACGGTTATCCTCGATCGCAGCGGTTCTATGGAGTCCATCTGCGACGATACCATCGGAGGGCTCAACGCCTTCGTCGAACAGCAGAAAGCAGGCTTTGGGGACGCAACCCTGACGCTTGTCCAGTTCGATTCGCAGGATCCTTATGAGGTGATCCACCATTTCACGCCAATCAGAGATGTTCCGGCACTGACCCGGAAAACATACGTTCCCAGAGGTTGCACGCCGCTGCTTGATGCGCTCGGAAGGGGAATCAACGATATTGAGGCAAGCATTTGTAAACTTAACGATGATGAACGGCCGGAAAAGGTAATCATAGCCGTTATCACCGATGGCCAGGAAAATTCAAGCAGGGAGTTCAACAAGGAGCAGGTTGAGAAGATGATCAAGTCAAAGAGCTCTGAAGCAGGATGGGAGTTCATGTTTCTCAGTGCCGATCTCAATGCTATCGAAGATGCCCAGCGTCTGGGCTTCAAACGTGACGCAACAGTCGCGTTTGAGAAAAGCTCACATGGCGTTTCCTGTTGCATGGAAAACCTTTCGGAGAAGGTGTTTGAAATTCGCTCTGGCGTGAATAGAAAACTGTTAAAGAATTTTGACGACATTTAATTGAAGAGAGGCTAAGCAAGCCGCCGCGGGTACGCGCCCGCGAGCTTGCAAGAGCCGCAAGGGCGGGGTACCGCCCCGGCTGAAGGGGAATCGCACCCTTTGAACCCACCCGCATCTCAGCGTCTGCGCAAGAGAATAACTCTCTCTAACACTTTGAACATCTATGCTATAATAAATAAAGGGCTTAGGTGTTAAAGGTGTTAGACGCAAAAATTACAGGATTTTGATCATGCCAACTTGCCGTTAATAACATGCCATCTACTGTGGAATACTGAGAGTCCCAACGTACATTGTTGTTATACCTGTCAAAAAAAACAACACCCCAAACCGCAGTAAATAAAAACCCTTATGTATATTAATACTCACTTATCTCTGAAACTCAATCCCATACACACAGCTAACATATAAGCAGCAGGCAAGAGTGATTGGCCAACCATTGGAGAAAAGAGAGATAAAGGCAGGGTATAAAAAAGAAACGCTCCCAACCAAAGTCGAGAGCGTCAGACCGGAGATGCTATCTCTGGTGATGTTATGCTTCCAATATAAGCGATAGTGATGAATAAAGAAAACACTCACCATGCAAAAGAAAGGGTTCAGGTCTATGTTGATGGATTTAACCTCTATTTTGGCATGCTTGAAGCAGGGTTTGAATACTGTAAATGGTTAAACCTGAAACTGTTGGCAACAAACCTGCTGAAGCCGAATCAGGAACTGGTTTGCGTAAAATATTTTACCAGTAGAGTCAGTGACAACCCTGACAAGCAAAAACGGCAAACAACCTATATCGAAGCGCTTGAGTCAGAAGGAGTACACATCTTATACGGTCACTACCAGAGAAGCGCCATAGAATGCAAACGTTGCGGGAATATTTGGGCCTCCTACAATGAAAAAATGACCGATGTCAATATTGCCACTCAGATGCTGATAGGGGCCTATCAGAATCAGTACGATATGGCCATGCTGATTTCAGGCGATAGTGATCTGGTTCCTCCCATTCGTCAAATTCATGAACTATTTCCCTCGAAAAGGCTCTTTGTAGCATTTCCGCCAAAACGGCATAATCAATCTGTCGCATTGGTTGCAAAAGGTTCAATGACAATCGGACGAAAAAAACTGGTTGAGAGCCAGTTCAGCGAATCGGTAAAAAAGAGAGATGGTTTTCTCCTGCAAAAGCCAACCGGTTGGCAATAACCGCCTGTTCTGCATAATGAACGTTTGTTGTTGCCGAGTGGGTAGAAAGAAATATCTGTCAGTAATGCAGAAAAAAAACCAGGGAGGCAGGGTATCCGCAAATATTGACGTTAAAGCAGCTTCGGTGCTGTGCAAACTCAAAAAACACAATAAATTATTGAAAAAATACTGGAAGAAGTGGCGGGGCGCACTTACTGCCAGCATACATAATCCCGATTACTTGCTTTAAAATAACAGATTTTAGCCGAATTATATGGTTCAGCCTGTTAAAGTAAACCTGGAGATAATTCATGGGTGAATTTCAGGGAAATACATTCGATCAACTGCTTTCTGAATGCAACGAGGCACTCCAGAGTAAATGGTGTGACCACAGGTCTGTATGTTTGTATGCTATTTCAGCTTTCGATATCTATCTGACTTCAAAAACTAAAAGTCTTGAAAGTAAATATTTCAAAATTCAGGATCGTCTAAACTCCGTGACTGATTCACTGATAAAAAAGTTGCGCGTAAACACAAAACCTGCTATGGAGAAAGGCAACCAAGCCTTTCAGAGGCAAGCGGAGATCAACGAAGAGCCCAGAATGGAATCGAATGAGGTCAAGATTGATGAGGATTTCTATCTGGGCAAGTATCCGGTTACGCAGCAGCAGTGGAAGTCCGTTATGGGAAACAACCCAAGTTATTTCAAGGGTGAAAGTCTACCTGTAGAAAAAGTTTCGCATGATGATGTACAGGCCTTCATCCAAAAACTCAATACACTCTGCGGCAAACAGCACTACCGCTTGCCAACTGAGGAGGAATGGGAATATGCCTGCCGGTCAGGATCCACTTTGGCATACTTCTTTGGTGACAGTGCAAGGCAGTTGGGAGAATATGCCTGGTATGGTCTCAACTCTGGCAAAATAACCCATCCTGTAGGAAAAAAAATGCCGAATGAGTGGGGGGTGTACGATATGACTGGCAATGTGTGGGAATGGACGGGTGTTGGTATGATAGTAGTTGTTTGACTCTTGTGATTCGTGGCGGGAGCTGGTTCAATGAAGCCAAGTGTTGTCAGTCGGCTTTTCGTAACAAGTTCACCCCCGGAAAACCGAACATCACAATTGGCTTCCGCCTGGTTTACGTCCCGTAGTCAGTTGGCTACTCATGCCGGCTTTGCTTCCTTTTAGGCGGATCCATCTAATTATTGTTCTCCGAAGAAATGAAGATGAAGGTGTTCATCCGAAAACCGTGGCTCTGCGTCCTCATCTACGGGTGCTTTGCTTACTGCATGGTGGACGCCATCTTCATTGAACCCCATTGGATCCAGGTCACCCGACGTTCCTTGGGCAAGCGCCCGTCCCTTCGGGTTGTGCATATCAGCGATATCCACTACAAGGGCGACCGTTCCTATCTCATGCGCATTGTTGCCATGGTCAATCGGCTGGCGCCGGATGCGGTCTGCTTCACCGGAGACCTCGTCGAGGACAAGCGATATCTGGACGAAGCGCTGAATATACTCGGACAGATGAGCGTGCCGCTCTATGGCGTTCCCGGCAATCATGAATACTGGAGCGGGGCTTCGTTCGACCGAATTGGCAAAGCCTTCCAGAAGACGGGTGGGGAATGGCTTGTGGATCGCTCCACTGTCTCTGCGCAAGGAAGACTGCTGATCGCAGGACGATCAGGAACAGAGATCAACACCCGACAATCCGAGTCCGAGTCTGCAATGCCTGGACACGAGATGGAATGGAATCCGGTGCTCCCTACACCTCCAATCGCTGTAACCTCACAGGACACTTCAGCCCCCAAACGCATTCTGTTGACGCACTACCCGCTTGACATCGAAAACATCAAGGGGTCGAGATTTGATCTGATTCTGTCGGGGCACTCACACGGCGGTCAAGTGCGCCTCCCTTTCCTCGGGGCATTGATCGTCCCTTTTGGCGTGAACGGGTATCAGCGGGGCGTATACCCAACTCCAGCAGGGCCTCTTCATGTGAGTGCTGGCCTGGGAACGTTTTTCTTGCCAGTCCGTTTCTTATGCCGACCGGAGATCACGTTGATTGAACTATGATCGGAGAACAGCGGTCGTAGATAGGCAGAAAGAGAGGTAGCTTGAAGGCTCGGCTGAAATGGGTTCGCACCGCTTGAACCCCGCACCGCAGGATAAATCATTCTCCTGCATGGGTGGATAATTCGGTATACTAAGCGCTCAGTAACAAGTAACTCCGTAATTCGTTTTTAGCCAAAATTCATGATTATCGTAAAACTAACATACATTACTCCAAGTAACAAAAAGAGATAGGAGCAAGAGGAGGATGCTTGAAAACTCCTTCGCGCTTGAAATTGCGAGTTCCAATGCCGCTTGGGCTGTATCAACGACCTCTCCATCGACTTCCACGGGCGTGAACTTCCATGTTCTTTTTTCTACCAGGCTTGGCGCATGTTCCATGGCTCCCATCGGTTCAATTCCCATAGTCTTAAGGCGCGCCAGTAGTTCCTGGAGGACATCATCTTTATGAAGTGACCATGTGGAAGCGAAGCAGCGCCAGAATACCCAGCCTGCACGTTCGAGGACGCGCTGCCGGTTCATGTCATGCGGCCACCGGTCCGGGCCGTGGTATTCGTCGCCATCCAGCTCGATTGCAAGGCGGTTATCTCCTGCACCTTCAACAACCATGTCGATGCGGTATGCGCCGGTTTTCACTTGTGGAATAATACGATACCCACGAGAGGCAAGGATGGTAAACACTTCCCGCTCAAACCCTGACTCGCATTGGTCAATCAGCACTTCTGCTTCCTCATTGTCGGTCACCATCGGCTTGTTGAAGTGGCTGAGCAGGGTCAAGCGTAAATCCTTCTCCGACAAATCGGATGTTTTCACGGAGCGAACCAGATACATCCGATCTCGTGCACGGCTGGCTGCCACGTTGAAACGTTGGTCAAATTTTAAGCCGGAAAGCGCATGGCAGTTTTTGTTATCTGCAACCATCGACAGGAACATGATGTCGCGTTCACTGCCCTGGAATGTTCGGGCCTCTCCGCATTTAAATTTGCGACGAAGTAATTCTGCGGCGTCGCACCGTTGGCGTACGATGGAATCAATGTGTTTGGCTTGAGCCATTCCCAGCAGGGAAACGACACCAATCGTGCGGCCTGCAAATGCCTCATTTTTCAGAATAGCCGAAATTTCCTCGGCGATGACCTGAGCTTCGTAATCGTTATGGCCGTGCATGTTCCGGAAGCCATCCTTTACGTAAATATCGACCAGTGGCGGGTTAATTCGCTCTGAGGCTTTTGGAATACGTAAGGGCTGAATTCCTTCTCCATAAAACACACGATTGGAGTAAGCTATGATGGGCGGAGCACAACGGAAATGCTCGCGTAGCATTACTTGCTCTGCAGCGAATACTCGGGCCGCCAGATCATAGAGAGACTTTTCTGGTGTCATTTCAGTCCCGTAAGGTTGATCGGAAAGAAATCGAACCTTTAGTTCTTGAATTTTCTGAGACAGAATAAAACTCCCGTCAGGGGAGACCTGCTTGTCATCACCTACTACCAGAATCTTCTTGCCGCGTAGAATGGCAGGCAGTGCCCATAAATCAGACTGGCTCGCTTCATCGACAATGACAAGGTCGAATGCTCCAATATCCGGAGGCATGGACTCCGATATGCGGGCATGGTTCATGATCCAGCAGGGGACAGCCCCGGCAGCATCCAGCATTGCCTCTCTGGCATCCCTGCGATACCGTGTTGCGTTTGGTCCAGTTCCCTGACCGATACGGCGGATAGCAGTTGCATAGCCCGCAAGTGCTTGCAGAACCTTGGGCGTAGCACTTCGTTTGGTTGCCAACCATGCAGCTTTTGAAACCAAGTCTTTGTAGAGGCGAGAGAGGCCATCCTCAAGGTTTTTGCGTCTGGCCGAAAGTCCAAGCAATTCATCTCTTGCTTCAATGTTGTCGAGGTACGTTCGAATACGGGCCCAGTTCCATGCTTGCCGCCAGGTAACGGGGAAAACGGTGTCTTCGCCAGCCATTTCAACGGGTTGAGAGCGGAGACGAGAGGCCAGTTTCGGAGCGCCTGCCTGTTCAATACGGGCTGCGGAATCCTTGATTTGCACGAGATCAACCGTCAGAGAGGCAATGCGCCTCAGTTCTGCCGCCAACTCAGCGTACCGTGCAGAGAGGCGCTCAGAGGGGATATCCGGATTTCCGAGTTGCTTTTCGACGAACTGTTGTAGCGCAAGAGATACCGGTCCTGTTTTGCCTGCAAGTTTTTCGTGAAACGTGCCGAGTTGGGTTGCTGCTCTCGATAGCTCTGCCTTGGTCAGGTGGCGCAGTAACTGTCTCTTAATTTCATGGAGTTCGGCAGAACCGCCCAGCAATGTTTTGGCTGGAGCTGAACAGAAGACTGCGTCGGCCTTTTTTGGCAAGGTGGCATCGAATTCTGTCGCCAGTCGATGAGCCTTATTTGCAAGGACGGCAACCACCTCGATCCGACGCAAGGCAGAAATACCACCTTCGAGGCGGGGGATGGAAAGCTCGTCTGCAAACTGGTTCCACCGGCTCACGAAAGAGAGTACTGTTGTGTCAAGTTCAATGTGCCGCTGCACATGAGCCCAGTCATCTGTCGATGCAGGGGAGAGTCCAGAGACTTTAACCATGGCAAGATGCTCTTTTGCCTCTCCGGCTCCAAGAGCGATGAAGCCAAATGGCTTGCCGGTCTCGACTGCGCGGGCAACAGCTTCCCGGGTTTTGACTGCACGCAGGCCAGCATCGGGAAACTCCACCGGCCGCTTGAGAAATTCAGCGCGTGCGACAACAAGCGCCGCCATATCTGAAAATAAAGACTCAAGCGCCTGTCGTTCGGAGATAAACGACGGCATTCTGCATTTGATTCGTAAATCAAGGGGCCAGCCGCTTTCGGTGGACTCCAACTCCTCTGCCAAACTCCAGGCATCTTCAACCATCCCAAGAAGATCCCTTGCCGCGATGAGAACCTCGGCAGTTGTTGCCTTCAATTCAAGAAGCTCGCCACGCTCAATCTCCGCATCAATCTTCTTTATACTGGAGAGTGCTTCATGCAGTTCGGCAATTTCAGTTGTTGCAGGAAGTGAGTCTGCCGACGGATAGTTGGCCTGTACATACACCAAATCATGACCAACCTTTCGCCGCGATTCACGCAGTTTTCCAGCCTCCTCCTCAGTCAAAGGAGGAGCATTTTCCGGCGAAAGTGTAATGTCATCATCAAACCAGCCATGCTGTTCCAATCCGAAAGTAACCAACTCCGCAAGTTTCTGTGCGCGCATCGGTACGCCATCAATTTCCACCTCTGAAAGCTGTGCAATGGCAATTTCATCAATGCGCGTGTCAATGGAGGCAAGTTCGTGGTGGGCGCGATCAATGGCGCTTTTCAGTGTTGCAATTTCCTGTTGCGTCTGTTCCGGATTAAGCTGGGATACCTGATGTTGAATTGCTTCGATTGATGCCTGAAACTGGCGGACACCTTCACGGTCACTGGCCATGAGCGCCACGGTCAGGGCGCGGACTTCCTCGGGTATTTTGGATTGGAGCACTTCAAGCGCAGGCTCTCCACGTGAGGTGACAAGTACCCGTCTGCCAGTCGCCAGATAGTGGCAAATAATATTGGCAATAGAGTGTGTCTTGCCGGTGCCGGGCGGGCCTTGTACAGCTACGCCCGCAGCTTTTTCGAGCCGTTGAACAATGGTGACCTGCTCTTCATTGTAGGGCAGGGGAAAATAAAGCTCTTCTACCTCGCCGTGACCTGATCCACGACTTGAAAGCCCCCGAAAATGAATGGCCTCGAATGCAACGGGCTCGTCGGAAGGCGGAGTTACAAGGGCAAGCGGGCCAGGTGGAATATCGCATCCAGTCTCCAGCTTCTGCTTCAGGCGTTTCAGGTCATCCGTCAGATAGTGGGTAGTTCTCTGTCGTGATAGCAGTGCCCAGCCATCCGTAACAATCAAGTCGGTGGGCGGTGCAGGAACAGGCTCTCCCGTTGCAAGCAGCTCTCGATAGCTGCCGTTGCAATCCAGGTTTGATGCGGCAAGCTTGAGTACATCGGTATAGCTCGACGCATCAAATGGGGTGACAGGACTCTCGTTATGTTTTTGGAGATGCTCCTTTATAGCGAACTCAACATTTGCAGCCCCGGGGAGCGAGCAGGCAACGAACACATCCATTTCAACCCGTGTATCGGTCGATCGGGGGCGAACCTCCAGCGCCATGCTTTTTTCCTCTATGGAAATTTCGACGGCTTGGGTGAGCAACGGATATTCAAAGCTGACAGTGCTTTCTTCGAACGGAATCTGCCATGACGCAACACCTATGCCCCAAACGAGTTCTTGAGGTTTGACGGTTTCTTCAGCCTCAATCTGGTACTTCAAGGCGAACAGATCGCCGTAGAGGGAGATGCTCTTGCGACGCGGACGCTCGCCCTCAGCCCAGGCTTGCCATTGAGGCAAATATTCCTCGATAGCCGCCTGGGCTTTTTGCCTTAACTCCTTTTTTTTTGACTCAATCTCAGTTACTGCCAACAGTGGATCATGCTTGGGTTCATGCAGGGCAATCCATGTGACCAGATGGCTTTCATCTAATGCAGGCGGCTCGCCAAACGGGTCATTACTGATAATGAACAGCCCCTTGAAAAGGTCAGGAAGAGCTGGGGGACGGTCGGCTTCGAGGCGCGCCAGATGCAACCAGATGTGGTCGCCCTCGGGGCGAAGATCGAATTCAAGGCCGGGGAGACCAGCCAGGTCGGTATTGCGACGAACAAATCCCTTCGAGGCAGAGAGATGATACCCTTTCGGGTCAATATTTTTTGCTTGCTCTTCGATATATTCGAGCAAGCCTTTAAGCAAGTCACGAGGTGGCATATTTACTACTGTACAAATCTGTTCTCTTCAATAGAATTAACTGTCAGCCGAAACTACTCATTAAAACAAGAAGAACTCAGTTTTTTGCAGAATATTATATGCCGTATGCACGCGATGCGAGCGGCGGGCTTGATTAAGTAGCCGTGGATGCAGGTACGCCTTGGTTCCTTTTGCCTTCCCCGGCAACTTTATAGTTCTGACCCATGGGAAGGAAGCCCGCAACATCACCTTTCGCAAGCTGTGACCGGATATGCTCAAACAATGTAACAGTCTCTTTCGAGTATAATCGTTCACCACAATGGGTACAGACTTCAGCGTTTACTCTTACAACAGCGGTATTGTTGCCCCCGAGAATCAATTTTTCCACCTCTTTTTCAATCACTTCTCCACCGCATACCGGGCATAGCTCAAATGGGATCATTGCTTTGTTCTCCTGGTTTTGAATTCAATCCACCTTTCCGGATCCGGGCGATAAACGGTTATCACCACGGCCCACAATTTTTCTCTATTCCCAGATGATGATCATTCTTGCGGCAGTGTCCAATTTTCCAAAGTTAACCGATCCGGGACACTGGTAAACGCTTTATCTCCCGTGACAAGAATGGCATTGACTGAGTGAGCATGAGCCGCAATCATGAGGTCAAGTGGTGAGAGCGTCACACCTGCGGTTTCGCATCTGGCTCGAAGATCACCATAGAAAGTGGCAACCTCTTTATCCCAGGCCAATATTTTTACCCGAATCAAAAACGCATGGACTCGGGCTGTAAGGCCTGTTGGATAGGCGCGTTTTGCCAGGCCATAGCGTAATTCAGCATGTGTAACTGATGA
This sequence comes from uncultured Chlorobiaceae bacterium, assembly GCA_903824295.1. GTDB lineage: Bacteria > Bacteroidota > Chlorobiia > Chlorobiales > Chlorobiaceae > Chlorobium. The sequence continues at coordinate 8,622 of CAIJWE010000077.1, read as the reverse complement.
CACTACAACACGGTGCATTGGTACTGCAACCAGCCTTTCACGAACAAGAGGTAGGTCCCCTTTGATAATATGACTGGCAATATTCGTATCAAGCATGTAGAGGCTCATTCTGTCCACCCGTCAAAAGGATCTCGCAACTGTTCTGGTTGTGTTCGATCGTCAGTATGCATAAAATCTGCAGGTACCTCGGTTGTTGTATCAAGCTCAAACAGCCCTGTCCATGAATCGGGATGGTGTGACAGAATGACATCTCCGGAAATTGCATCACGACGGATAAAGACCTCTTTTCCTTCAAAACGGAACTCCTTCGGTAATCGGACGGCTTGACTTCGCCCTGATATAAAAATCTTTGCGGTAACAGGCATTGGTGAATCTCCTTGATAAAAAGCTTTGAGGAAGCTAAATATTATTTTGATATCTATCAAGAGATATATCGCTTGTTGAGTCTCTCGGGAGCTGATTTTCTGTTTACAACTCATCCCAAAAAAGTCACTTCTTGCGGGTATCCTTTTGTTGTTTCGCTATATTCACCGGAACGGGTAAGTGCAAAGTATTGTCGGTAACCGGAGTTGTATCCATGAGCATTATTCTTCTCGACATAGGCAACGTCGTGGTATCGGTGGATTTTTTGCGTTTCTGCCGGGCTGTGGCGTTGGATCCGGTTTCAGGGGTGCAGGAGATTTTCCGAAAATATTGTTCCGGAGAGCTGAAGGATAAACTTGAAACCGGCCTTATGTCGCCATTCGACTATCTTGAAGTGATTGCCGGTGATCCGCATTGCCGAGAAATTTCGCGACGTGAGCTGAGGGAGCTTTGGCAGGATATTTTTCGGCCACAGCAAGGCGCCCTTGAAGCGGTGACGCAGCTCAAAGCAAATTATTCTGTATGGGTCATGAGCGATACTGATCCGCTTCATTTTATCTTTCTGCTCAACAATTTTCCGTTACTACGGAGCGTGGATCGATACTATCTCTCCTTTGAGCATGGCAAAATGAAAAACAGTGTTGAGGCCTTTGAGCATGTGCTCGACAGCTCAGGGCGCGGGGCTGATGAGTTTATCCTGATTGACGACAAGCCGGAAAACTGTGCCTCCGCCTCAAAAGCCGGTATCAGGAGCCTCTTGTTTCAGAATTGGGATGATACCCTTGCGTCGCTTTGACCCTTTGATAAAATAAGTACCGACCATGTTGCAGATTACCAGAAGCATTGCCATTCCTGACGATGAAGTCGAGATGCAGACCATGCGGGCGCAGGGGGCTGGCGGGCAGAATGTCAACAAGGTTGAAACCGCCGTTCACTTGCGTTTCGACGTCAGGGCATCGACGATTCCTGACGATTTTCGCGAAAAGCTGCTGCTTCTGAAGGATCACCGCATGACAAATGATGGCGTCATCATCATCAAGGCGCAACGATACCGTTCACAGGAGAAGAACCGGTCGGATGCCCTGTTGCGCCTGCAAGCGCTGCTTCAGCGTGCAGCCCTTCCGGTCAAAAAACGCAAAGCCACCGCACCCACCAAAGGCTCACAGGAGCGGCGTCTGGAGAGCAAGGTGAAGCGGGGAGCGGTAAAGGCAACGAGAGGCAAGGTTGATTATTGAAACTCGTTGTCCATACGCAGTGGGTTCGCCGAGCAGTTGGGCTGAACAGCAATTTTCGTTATACTGGTGTGCGTGCTTTGAACGTATGGGTTGCCTCAGCATGTGATGCAAAGGGAACAGATACAAACATTTTTGACTATGACGGATCTCTTTTCAGTTTACGACAAGTTATCTCCCGAACCTTTACAGGAAAAGGATCTGGACTGTTATGTCGATACCTATCAAGGAAGAGGTGGTGTCAAGCCAGTCAGCACGCTTAAACGATTGCTTGGTTATAACAGGGAGGGCATACTGCCCGATGGTAAACTTCCGGACAGGGAGCTGCAAATACTGTTTTCCGGCTACAAGGGCTGTGGCAAAAGTACGGAACTGAACAAGTTGCAGTATGAAATTGAACATGATTTCATTGTCGTTAATTTTTCCGTTCGCCATGAGCTTGATATTATAAATCTTACCTATATCGACCTCTTTGTCATTACCATGGAGAAGCTTTTTTATGCGGTTGCTGATCATGGTATCGAGATTGATACACGGTTGTTTACCAGCATTCGTGAGTGGAGTCGTACTGAGGAGCTTCAAACAATAAGTGACCTTACCGGAGAGGCTTTACTTGAAACCGGAGGGGAAGCCAGCCTTGGTATTCGTGGCTTTGCCCGCTTTTTTGGCAAAATGCGGCTGGCTGGAAGGGCGAGTTCTACAACAAGAAAAACCATCATTGACAATATTGAACCACGAGTCTCTGATTTTATCGGCCATTGCAACGATCTGATTCGTGAAATCAGGCGGAATCTTGAGCAGTGCAGAAAAAAAGGGCTGCTCATCATCATGGAAGATCTTGACAAATTAAGTGTTGAAAAGGCTGAGGAGCTTTTCTTTAACCACAGTCATATTCTTAATAGTTTGCAGACCAATGTCATTTTTACCATTCCGATATCACTCTGTTATCATCCCAACGCGGTGAACATTAAGGGTAATTTCAGTGAACATTTTGAGCTGCCGATGGTCAAGGTGCATGACAAAGAGGGGTCGCTTTACCCTGATGGAAGGGAGACCCTCTATCGTCTGATAACGCGGAGGATACCGGCAGAGTGTTTTGACTCACCTGATTTGATCTATCGCTTCCTTGATATCAGCGGTGGTTGCCTGCGTGATCTCTTCAGTATGCTTCGTAGTGCGGTGAATAATGCGCTTGATAACGAACGGGCAAAACTCACTGAGTCTGATTATCGGACAGCTTTTTTCTTGCTTCGTCGTGAATACGAGAACACCATTGCGGAAAAACGGGTTGATAATCGGGTACTTGTTTCAGTTGGCGACTATTATGACACCCTCGTGGGGGTTGCCTTGAGCAAGACAAAAAAGGTTAATAATACCGCAACAGTGCTCGACCTTCGGCAGAATCTCTGTATTCTTGGCTATAACGATGAGGGGTGGTGCGATGTGCATCCTCTGGTTCGCACCATCTTGCAGGAACGTGAGCTGATTCCATGAGCCACATCACTACAGATGCAGGGGAGAACGCCAAAAACCTCCGCTCTGCCGAGCGCTTTTTTCTCTACACGTCAAGGAGCGCCTTTCTGTTTGCGGTCGCCGATACTGATGTGGTGAGGGATGTTTGCAGCGCGATTCTTCGCTTTTCACTGCTTGGCAAGGGCAAAACGCTCCATATTCATGACTGGGAGAGGGATGGAGAGGGCTTTTACCCTGTAGAGCAGTTGCGCCGACTGCTACAAAACTATCCTGATACTGATGGCCTGATTCTGTGCGGCCTCGATGCAGCGCTCTACCATAATCCCCATTTTCTGGAACAGCTTAATTTTGGTCGCGAAGCGCTCTCCTCTTTTGGTATTCCCCTGCTCTTCTGGCTGAGCAGTGATGCCATGCGCAAGCTCAATTGGGAAGCGCTTGACCTCTTCAGCCAGCGGTCAGGCAGCACACTCTATTTTACGGATGGAAATGAGAACGGGGCTTATGCCGCTGGCGACATTTCCGACAAGGTGTATGAAACTGACTTCGACAAGCCGCTTCTGCGTGCTTTGGAAGCACGGTTGCAGTTGTTGCAGTATCAACTTGATGAGGCTGAACAGCAACAGGCTGAACCGGCAATTCGGGCCAACGATGTTGCCATTGAGCTGTTGCGGCTCTATCTTCGGATGCCGGGAAAGAGGGACGCAGTGCAAGCGCTGCTGGAGCGCTACAGCCATGACTTTGATCTTGAAAAGCCTGCAATTTCTGCTGATGTTGCCCAGGCTCTTATGGAAATTGGAGAGAGCCAAAAAGCAGCTCTGCTGCTTGAAAAGGCGTTGCTCTGTTATCGTAAACAGGCTCTCACCAATCCGGCAGCCTATTGCTCTTCTGTGGCAAAGACGTTGAAGAGCCTGGCACAGGTGCATTCGACCATCCGTGACTTTCATGCAGCCGAAGGAGAGTATGAGGAGGCTCTGGCGCTCTTTCGTCAACTTGCGGCAACCAATCCCCGCAACTGGAGGGCAGAAGTTGCTGCAACACTGGGTGAGCTTGCAGAGCTGCATGTAAAGAGAGAAGCGTTTGCTGCTGCCGAACGGGAGCATGAGGAGGCTTTGGTAATCTATCGTGAACTGGCGGAAGCCAATCCCCGGCGATGGCTGCCGAGGGTTGCGGCGATGCTCAATACGCTCTCAACCATTCAGACCATGCTGAACGAGATGACAAAAGCGACAGAGGGATATCAGGAGGCACTGAAAATCACGGGTGAGCTCGACACGGCCGTCACCTGGCTGCATATTTCGGATTTGCACCTCAGTGACCGGGGACGCTATGATCAGGAGGTAATTCTTCGTGCGCTTGTTGCATCGGTGAAGCAATTCCGCGAAGAGGGGCGCGTACCGGATTTGATTGTGGTCACCGGCGATATTGCCCACAGTGGCAAGACAGAAGAGTACCGGCAGGCCACCCTCTTTTTTGATGACCTGCTTGCCGCTGCCGGGCTTGACAAAAGGCGGCTCTTTGTGGTACCCGGCAACCACGATGTTGACCGCACGGTGAACGAATTTTTGCCAAGAACCCTTGACAGCGATGCAAGCTCCGACAGGTTTTTTGATCCTGCAGGAGTGGCCTTGCGCAGCCAGTTTCAGAAGCTTCAGGCCTACGGCGCATGGTACAACAGCTATTTTGCCGCTATCCGCAGCTTTTCGACCGACACCACCTGCAGCGCCGTTGAGGTAGTGCAGGTCAGGCAGGTAAGGGTTGCCATGCTCTTGCTGAACAGTGTGCTCTTCAGTATCGACGACCACGATCATGGCAAATTGCTGCTTGGTCGCCGTTGCCTCGATAAGGCGACGATAGCCTTACAGGAGCACTCGGCCGACCTGACCATTGCCCTGCTGCACTATCCGCTCGACTGGCTGAGCTCGGTTGAGCGTGCAAACATCCGGGCCACTCTTGGCGCATCGGTTGACCTGCTCTTGCACGGCCACTACCACGAGACCGACACCGAGTGCATGGTGTCGCAGCATGGCGGCTACCTCAAGCTTGGTGCCGGGGCTTCATACCAGACACGCGAGTGGCCTAACTGCGCCATGTTCGCCACCGCACAGTGCGGCCAGGTGACCATCTTCCCGATATGCTACCACGACAAGCCGCGTGAAGTGTGGGCGCTTGATACCGCACTCTTTCCGTCGCCTTCCTATATCGCCACCTTTCCACTCCCGAAACGGCTAACCCCCGACGTCAGAGAGGCACAGACGCTCAAGACCCTCGACGGTGACCATATTCATGACTACCATGAGGCGCTCAGGAGGGAGCTTGATATCAGCAACCTTCTTGGCACCCATGCGCTCGACAATGTTCCGGTAGGACTGACCGACACCTTTGTGGCCCTTCGCCTCTCCGATACCTGGCGTTGCGACAGCGACCCCAAGTGCGGCGAAGCGTGCCCGGCGCAGGAACAGGTGCAGGAGCAGAAACGCAACGAGCAGATCCGCAAGCCGGAGGAGGTGATGCGCCTTGTTTTTGAGCAACAACGGTTGCTGCTCATTATTGGCGACCCCGGTTCCGGCAAGACCACGCTACTCAAGCATTATGCCCTCACCGCTCTTGACAACAGGCAGAAGCTTGGCTTCACTGAGCCGCTGCTCGTGGTTTTTCTGCCACTTCGTGACCTCATCGTGGAGAATGGAGACTACGCACCGCTCTTCCGCAACCTTATTGCGTGGTCGGCGCTGCACAATCTTGACATTGAAGAGAAGCACCTCTCCCGCTGGCTGCAACAGCGGCCAACGCTCCTTCTCTTTGACGGTCTTGATGAAATCAGCGACCCGAAACAGCGCATCAAGGCGTGCCTATGGATTGACCGCATTGTTGCCAGCTCCAAAAAAGCGCAGGTGGTGGTCACCTCCCGTTCCACAGGTTACAGGAAGGCAGAGGGGATTGAGCTTGCCTCCCGTCACACGCGGGCCGACATCATGGACTTTACCCATGAGCAGCAGCAGGAGTTTCTGGAAAAATGGTTCCGGGCGGCATATCTTGGCGAGTTGAAGCCTGGGAGCGTAACACAGGAGCGGTGGGAGAAGGGCCAGAAAGAGAAAGCCGATCGGAAAGCAAAGGATATTGTCGCCTTTTTGGCCCAGGAGAAAAACAGGGGTGTGCAGGCATTGGCCAGAGTGCCCCTGCTGCTTCAGATCATGGCCATGCTCTGGAAAGATCGCGACTATCTGCCAGCCAGCCGGTTGAAACTCTATGAAGCCGCCCTGAACTACATCCTCGATTACCGTGACCGTCAAAAGGGGCTGGAGCCGCTCCTCCCGGCAGAAGATGCCCTGCGCGTGCTTGCTCCAGTCTCGCTCTGGATGCAGGAGGAGGTACAACGCGACGAAGTGGAGCGGGAGGCGATGCAGCAGCAGATGCAGCTCCAACTAAAAACGCTGACCCGGCGCTACAGCGCAGAGGCGTTCTGCAAGAACCTTGTTGACCGCGCCGGTCTGCTGGTAGAGTATCGCGACAGGGAGTACCTCTTTCGCCACAAATCGTTCAGGGAGTACATGGCTGGTCTGCAGCTCCAGAAAGAGTGGGGCAGGGAGCAGCGCATGGCCACTTTTGCCGGGTATTTCGGTAACGACTGGTGGAACGAGCCGCTACGCTTTTTTATTGGACAGGCTGATGCAGCAACCTTTGACACCTTTATGCGTGAACTCTTCAACTCGCCAGTTAGTGAAGAGATGACGCAGAAGCAGCAGGATTTGCTGACCACTCTCATTGAGGAGGCTCCGCAGATCTCTTTTGATGCGCTCCGGAGCAAGCTGATGGAGCCTGAGACCACCCTCAACCGGCAGCGCTACCTCCAGCAGTGCCTCAACGCCATCGGCGAGCTGGATGCCCATAAAGAGGCTCTTGAAGTGGTAAAGGAGTTCAACCTCTCGAAACTCTCCAAAGAGCGGCCTCTTGCAGCAGTCACTCTCAACGATCCCCTTGGTGCCGAGTATCTCCTGATCAAGGCCGGAAGCTTCGACTACTCGTTGACGAAGAAGCGTGAAACAGTGCCAGACCTCTACGTGGCAAAATTCACGGTTACCAACCGCCTCTTCCGCCGTTTTATTGGCTATCTCGACTCAAAAGAGGGCGATATTGCCAAAATATTGCCACTTGCAACCTTTACAAAAGAGCTGCGGGCACTGGCAAAGAGTATCGAAGGGTTCTCTAACTGGTTGCGGGGAGAAAAAAGTGGATTAATAGTCTGGTTTCAGCAAGAAAAAGAGTTGTCGAAACAGTTTGCTTCCTACTACGATGATGACAAACGATTTAACAAGGATGAGCAGCCGATGATAGCAACCTGGTATGCTGCCCGTGTCTATTGTTTGTGGCTCTCACTGCTTGAGAGCGAAGGTCGCGACACATTACTTTATCGCTTGCCAACCGAGATGGAGTGGGAATTTGCGGCTGCAGGAGAGGAGGGGCGTCCCTACCCCTGGCCAAAAGAGCTGGGAGAGCCAACGCCAAAACTTGCCAATTATAATGCAAATGAAGGCAGCACAACACCAGTTGGTCGTTATCCTGAAGGGGCCACGCCGGAAGGGCTCTTCGATATGGCCGGCAATGTATGGGAGTGGACGGATGATTGGTATGATAACGATAAAGACGCTCGCTCATTGCGCGGAGCGTATTATAACAGTAAAGCTGATGCCCTGCGCTGCTCCTCCCGGCTCATCAACGCTCCGTGGGTCGACAACCTCAATGTTGGTTTTCGAGTGATTCGTTCCAGTCATTCTTCCTCTTCCTGAACATCTGATCCTCTGATATCTGGAACTCTGAAAAATTGTGAGAATCTGGGAGCGCCGAGCTCCAGCTCGGCATTTTTTTTGTGCTCCCATGGTGATCTTAATCAGCATTTAGCTACTCGCTTGGCCAGACTCTCAAGCAAGATAGCCTGAGAGTGTCCAATTTTGCCATATATGGAGATTGTTGAATGACAATGCAGTTCGACGATTTTCCCTCAAGCTGTTTCCCAGGGATTTATCAGTTTCAGGCCTTCAATTTCTGTAAAATCCTTAATGTTTCGGGTGACAAGTGTCAGGTTTTCGGTTACCGCGATAGCTGCTATTTGGGCATCTTCTGTGCAAACAGGTTTTCCGATGCGTTTTCGATGGGCAACGAGTTCTGCATAAACGATTGCTGCATGTTTGTCAAAAGGAAGGCGCCGTTCAGTAAAATTTTCAGAAAACATTTTTTGTGCTGCATTTTCCAGCCGAGTTCGGCGTATACTCTCTGGAAGTAGCGCGATACCCAAAAATATTTCTGCTTTTGTGATTGAAGAGGTAAAACACTCGGTATCAACATGTCTATCGAACCACGTCATCACTGTGCTCTCTGGCTGCGTACGCATTAATTCCGACAGGACGTTGGTATCAATCAAAAAAGCGGTCATCATCAATCCTCAACTTGCGGAAGAGTGCGGGGGAACTGACGTGATGGAATAACAATATCTTCAGCATTCAAGCCTTTAAAGTGCTCCTGAATACGTTTGGCAAGATTTCCTGATCCGGGTGTATCG
>CAIJWE010000076.1 GCA_903824295.1 uncultured Chlorobiaceae bacterium | reverse complement strand
TCGTCGGCGCCGCTGCTGATCAGGGTCGAGAGGCTCGCCAGGTGGCCGGTCGTGGTGCCGCCGTCGCCGCTCAACTGCGCAATCTGGGTGACGCCGTTGGTTTCGATGTTGCCGGTCGAGCGGTCAAGGCTGTCGCTCTCATGGCCGAGTGCATCTTCATAGACCATACCCGTTACGGCCGCAGGGGTGCTGCCGCTGCTGAGGTTCAGCGTGGGGATGTCGTCGGTCACATTAACGGTAATCACACCGTCTACTTTGTCGCCATCTTTATCGGTAACTTCATAGCCGAAGTTCAGCACCATTGTGTTTGTCCCATCGTCATCTGCATGATCAAGCCGCTCATGCAGGGTAAAATGGTATTGCGGGTTGTTGGGATCGTTTTCTGTGATGACGACGGTAAAGACCTTGTTTAACGCAGGATTATCGCCAGTGTATGCCGTCAGTGTTTTTCCATCAGATGAGAGATCATATTTAACGGGGAGGCTGTTTGAGGTCATGCCGCCGGGATTAAGTGATGCAATGGTGAATGTGGTACTGACGATGTCATCGGCACTGACAATCACCCCGAGCGAACCGTCAACAATCAATCCGGAGGGAAGCGGACTTGTGCCGTCAGGCAAGTTGTTTTCGTTGACACTGAAAGAAGTTGGAGTTGTGGCTGGAACAGTATCAAGCACATCAATAACGAGCCAGGCTGATGCCCTATCGCCGTCTATATCGGAAATGGTATAGTTTACTCTGTCGCGCAGAACATTGTCAGCGCCATGAATTTCTGAAGGATCACTTATGTAACTCCATTTTCCGTCACTGCTGATTGTGAGGGTACCGTAGAGCGTATTGACAGTTATTGAACCCGAGAGTGGAATTGGAGCGGAAACAGGTGCGCCATCTCCGTCGCGCAGCCAGGTAATGGAGCTAACTCTTGATGGTCCGGTGCCGTTGGTATCGTTATCCAGAACATTTCCGGTTATACTATTTTCACCTTCAATAACGACACTCGCTTCATCCAGCGCTTTGGGGAGATAATTCAGGCGACTCTCATCTCCGGAGATCGGTATGATTATTTTTGGCACCTCTACAGGGAGTTCATCATAATAAGCCAGAGGAGAGAGTGGCATTGCTATCCGTTCATCCAAAGTCGCGCGACCATCAGAGATCTCATCATACCCGCTGTCACGGGTATTTGTCCAGCGAACATCAAACAATTCACGAATATACTTGCCGATAAACGACCAGAAGCGGTAGGGTGGATCAGTAGTACCTTCGTAAAGAGAGTCGATCCGTAAAAAGCCATGGTTGTGCTGGTGTTCACCCTCCTGATTTCCCTCATGAGGGTGACCGGCTGCTGTGGCAGGAGATACGGCAAGATTTTCAACACCCTCGCTATCATGATTAAAACATTTGGCATTGAGGAGAACCGCCTTGTTTGCTGTTACGTTAAGGAGTTCACCACTCGGCGTATTGAATTCAGCCATACTCCCTTCTTCTGTAAAAACAGTGTCACCAGTATAGACAACGTCACCTTTTTGCAGCAAATGCATGGAGCCATCTTCTGTCCGGATACTTACTTTGCCGATAACCGCAGTAACAGTTGCCAGAGGAGGAGTGGAATTGTTTCTCATTTACCTATGCTCGTTAGAGATTAATAACCATTCAGGAAGCCTGGTCACGATTTTGAATTGGCGTTGTTCATACTTGGTACAAGCGCTGCACAGTAATTGATGTCTGTCGTAGAACGGAAGCGAGTACGCTTAAAACAACGCATTAGCAGGCTGGAATTAGAAAACTTTTTTTTACAGCCTGCTTCCATCGGTAGTAAATATATTTATATAACCCCATATAACCCTATATATATTTTTTATAGATTGTTTTTTTTTAATCATGATTTTTTTGTGATATATGTAATTTTATACAGTGTTTTTGCGGGGGCGCTGTGAAATTATTTGCCGGTGAACGAATAAAGCACATCCGCTCTCTGTTGAGAATAGTTGTCTCCTGAAATAAATAGCAGTAATACAGTTTTTTTTATCAGGTCGGTTCGTATGAGTGTATATTATGCGTTTTTTGGTTTTCATAAAAAACGAAAAATATAGTTATCCACTGTTATGGACGCCAAAATCTACCGATTCCGTAAGGGACAGAGAGTTTGCTTTTGCGACATCCCTGGCTGAGATGCAGCTTACGGAGGGGGAGATGGATCGGTTATGGAAAACCCGAATTTTTGCTGTCAGTTATCTTTTTTTACATTCAACTGCAAGCCTTGCGACCAGCAGATAGTTATACTTGCTGACTTGACAGGCCGTTGCATTTAAAAAAATCCGCACATCAGGGCGGATCAATCGGTTTCAGGGAGTTTGGCCAACAGGAGATGTCGATGATGCCACATATTCACAGGGAAACTCACAGAGCTGAACGTATCGGCTGGCTTCGTGCCTCCGTGCTTGGTGCCAATGACGGGACCATCTCGATAGCAAGCCTCGTTATCGGCGTAGCCGCTGCGGGAGCTTCTCAGGGCACTGTTCTGTTGACCGGCGTGGCTGGTCTGGTGGCCGGCGCCATGTCCATGGCGGCAGGTGAGTATGTCTCGGTTCAGTCGCAAGCCGATACTGAAGATGCGGATATTGAGAGGGAAAAACGCGAACTGGAAACAGATCCGGAGCATGAACTGGAGGAGTTGACCTCAATTTATGCAGCAAGGGGACTTGATCAACCGCTTGCACGGCTCGTAGCCGAAAGCCTGATGGCGAAAGATGCCCTTGGAGCACATGTTCGTGATGAGCTTGGTATTACGGAGACCCTGCGGGCGAGGCCAATCCAGGCAGCATTTGCTTCCGCAGTTTCATTTGTTGCGGGCGCGGTTATTCCGATTTTGGCGGTGTTGCTGGCGCCCTCTGGCCGTGTTGCTGAAGTCTCATCAGCAACAGCACTCGTGACGTTACTGCTTCTTGGCGGAACCGCAGCCTATGCAGGTGGAGCACCTCTTGTCAAGGGTGCAATTCGTGTTGCTTTCTGGGGTGCACTTGCCATGGGGCTTACGGCAGGAGTTGGCAAGCTTTTTGGCACTGCGGTATAGAATGATGAAACTATCAAAACGTATAAAAGAGAACATAACGCGCAGAGTTCGGTTATTTTTTTACAGTATTCTGAGAAAGCACCGGTATTTTAGAGGAACTTCCCAGCAGTTTTTTAAACTCACCCTCGATTATCTGCTTGTTCAGCTCAATCTTAATCAGGATATCCCATTTCTTTTTGTAGCGGCATGTGTCGGTCTTTTGACAGGTTATGTCGCTGTTGTGTTTCATGATGCCATTGTGGCACTCAGTACCTTGAGCTTTACAGGCCTTCGTTCGTTCGGTAAAAAGACCTTCATTGATGGCTACTGGCAGGTTCTGCTTCCCTTTATTCCTGCCTTTGGTGGTCTGCTTGTGGGTCTCTACAACGCTTTTGTTGTGAAAGCAAGAGCTGGTCATGGCCTTGCATCGGTCATTAAGGCTGTCGCCCAAAATGACGGCATTATTGACCGCAAGCTTTGGCTTCATAAAAGTATAACGTCGGTGTTAAGTATTGGCTCGGGTGGTGGTGGTGGACGTGAAGCTCCGATTGTCCAGGTCGGAGCCGCAATCGGTTCAACGGTTGCACAAATGTTGAGATTTTCGCCAAACAAGACCAGGACTTTGCTCGGTTGCGGTGCGGCGGCAGGTCTTGCGGCTGTTTTTAATGCACCCATTGGCGGTGTCATGTTTGCTGTTGAAGTGCTGCTCGGGGATTTCAGTGTTAAAACGTTCAGTCCCATTGTCATTGCTGCTGTTATCGGCACGGTACTTTCAAGAAGTTTTTTGGGGAACTCTCCCACTTTTCAAGTGCCTGAATATGCGCTTGTGTCGAATACTGAGCTGCTCTTCTATTGTCTGCTTGGCATTCTTGCTGGTCTTTCTTCTGTACTTTTCATCAAGATCTATTATGCCATCGAGGAGTGGTTCGCGAGAGTCGAAAAACGACGGAAGATCCCTGTCTGGGCCATGCCGGCTCTTGGCGGTCTCATGAGTGGAGTTTTTTGTATCTGGCTTCCGGGGCTGTATGGATTTTCTTATGAGGCAATCAATCATGCTGTTCACGGAAATGAAAGCTGGAGCAACATGATTGGCATTTATCTTTTCAAACCCGTTGTTACCGGTCTCAGTATCGGTTCCGGCGGATCGGGCGGCATGTTTGCGCCTGCCATGAAAATGGGAGCCATGCTCGGAGGAATGTTCGGTAAAATTGTCCATCTCCTCTTCCCTTCCATAACTGCGACTTCAGGGGCCTACGCCCTTGTCGGTATGGGTGCTTTGACGGCAGGAGTCATGAGAGCCCCCCTGACCGTTATTCTTATCCTTTTTGAAGTGACTGGTCAATACGAGATTGTGCTGCCCATCATGTTTGCCTCTGTTACCTCATCGCTTATTGCCCGCCTTGCCTACCGTCACAGCATGGAGAGCTATGTCCTTGAAAAAGAAGGTGTCAGGCTGGGGTTTGGTATTGCACTTTCTGTTGCAGAGAATATCAGCATTTTTGATGTCATGAAAACAGACTACGTGAAGTTTAACAATTCGGAGAGCGCAACAAGTATGATTGATGTTTTTTTTAATACGCCCGAATCGACGTTTCTTGTGGTCGATGATCAAGGAATATTTTCAGGCATCATCAGTATCAATGAGATGAGAATGCTACTCAGGGAAGATTATTTGGTAGGATTAATTGCCGAAGACATTACAAAAAAGAATGTTCCGGTTCTTTCTGATACCTCGAAACTTGACGAGGCACTCAAGCTTCTTGAAATCTCAGATTATAATATGCTGCCTGTTCTTGAGTCCAAACGCGGAAGGTTGCTTGGGGTGGTTCGCCAGGAAGAGGCTTTTGCCTATTATCGCAAGCAACTCAATCTTTACGGGTCTGATTAGTATCAGATTGATAAATATTTTAATTCGGGCTTGCTTTTTCAAAAGAGAGTTTTTATGAAGCAATCAAGACGGTTTTTACACGCAATCAACTTTTGGCTTTCCGTTATTTTCATTACATCCATAAGCTTGCCACTCGATGCTGCTGAACGTTCAGAGGGGGTAAAGAGTATGATGCTTTTTGCCCTTCAGGCATCAAACCAACTCCCGCCATTGTGGCTTATAGCTCCTTTTATCACTCTTCTGGTGATGATCGCAACTGGTCCGCTTTTGTTTCATCGCTTCTGGGAGCGGAACTATTCAGCAATCTCGGTAGGACTTGGTGTTCTTGTGACGGGTTACTATGGTTTTTTTATGGATAATGGGTGGCATGTACTGGAGCGCACCCTCGAAGAGTATCTTTCATTTATCGCCTTGATCTCATCCTTGTTTGTCGTATCTGGAGGAATACTGATCAAAATTGAGCGAAGAGGAACTCCTTTGGTAAATACGTTGCTCCTTTTTATCGGGGCACTGGCTTCAAATCTGGTCGGAACAACCGGCGCATCCATGCTTCTCATAAGGCCATATATGCGCATCAATGAAGGTCGGCTGAAAGCCTTTCATATTGTCTTCTTTATTTTCATTGTAAGCAATATCGGAGGCGCACTGACTCCAATTGGCGATCCCCCGTTGTTTCTTGGCTTTTTAAAAGGTGTACCATTTTTCTGGGTATTACCTAAAGTATTGTTGCCGTGGATCATAACCGTTGCTGGCCTTCTGCTCGTGTTTGTAATTTTTGATGCGAGGGCAGGAATTGGCGATGTAAAGGAATCCGGAGTAAAAGGTGGCGTGAGCATAACAGGAAGGAGAAATCTCTTTTTTCTCGGAGGGATTATTTTTGCAGTTTTTCTGGATCCTGCCGTGATAGCAGGGTTTCCGAGTCTTCAGGAGCTTTTTCGTCTGCCATTCGGCATAAGGGAAGTGATCATGTTTGTGATCGCTCTTCTTGCCTATAAATTTTCGAATCATGAGGCATTCAAAGGCAATGAGTTCAACTTTGAGCCCATAAAGGAGGTTGCCTTTCTGTTTATAGGTATTTTTGCCACCATGATTCCTGCACTGGCTCTTATTGGCGATTTTGCGAAATCAAATGCCAGTGAGTTCTCGGTATCCAGATTCTACTGGATGACAGGAGCCCTTTCGGGCGTACTTGATAATGCCCCAACCTACCTGAATTTCCTTGCCGGTGCGTTAGGGAAGTTTGGAATGAATATCGCGTCACCCTCCGATGTGAGGATTTTTGCAGACGGGGTAGTCTCTCCGGTTCAGGGAGATCTCTCTTCGGATATTTACCTTGTGGCCATCTCGGTTGCTGCGGTCTTTTTTGGGGCAATAACCTATATCGGTAACGCTCCGAATTTCATGGTAAAAAACATTGCCGCTCAGGCGGATGTAGAAGTTCCGGATTTTCTGGAATACATTTACAAATACTCATTACCGATACTGCTACCGTTTTTTATTCTCTTATGGTTCCTGTTTTTTAACGATTGAGGATATACTGTTAATCAATAACACTTGAGATCATGAAAAGCTTTATTGCCGCCGTCAAGAATGAAGAGAAGGGATTTGTGATAAAAAACTCTGTTTTTCTGCCATTTCACTGTGAAATCATAACGATCTGGCTGGGCAAGGAGATGTCCCTGCTTTCAGCTCCGGATTTAATTACCGATATCACTGACGCTGACGTTTTAGGTGTCCGTGAGGGCGACTTTTACACTAATCTGGTGTTCAGGAAGTGGGGCGATCTTGCTAAAGAGTTGGGTCATCATAAAGGTCACGTCATTCTTCGAGCTGCTGAAAAAGGTGCGGATATTTTTCAGGCTGAAAACCTGCACTATATCCGGATTGGTTTTCATGATCATCAGAAAGAATTATCATTGGAAATCATCGATAATCCTTATGATCTTTAGCTGAATTATTGAAGCAGCAATCAACAGGCGGCTATTTCAAAAGTTCAGGCCGATATTCGAAGTGCATCGTATCGTAGTGATACCACCTGCCGCCCCATATAAACCCATGTTTTTCAAAAATTTCAACAATCTCTGTCGGAATATGGTTTCGATAGGGGTAACGCCCTTTGGAATCGGGTTTTGCCCATCGCCAATAATCGGAATGTTGTTGCGCAATATCGATGGCTGTTGCACTTCCATGCGCACTGAGGCGTTTCGTTCCTTCGATGACCCGGCAATTCACGGTACCAGCGGGGGGGAAGAGAAAGCTGTCGTATTTTGCGGGAAGCTGATCCAGTTCCCGTGATACTTTGGACAATTGCCCGGCGACGCCGTTAATGCGAGTCATCCTGATTGTCTTGCCCCACTTCTTTGGAAGCCAGATCACATCCACCAGAGTTCGCGCTGTTTCACCTTTACGGCAGTCTCCATACATCTTTATGAAAAAAGGTTCATACCGCAGCAATTCCCGATTTACAAATGTTAAATAGAATTATATCAATTAATCCCAGCTATCAATTTTATCTCATAAAGATTTCCATTACCACAAAAAAAGTGGTTATTCGGACAGCAATTCCCGATTTGGCCCGTACACCTTGAATTCATTGGTGTTTAAAATTTGACTTTCGTAATATTTTGAGTATCAAACAGTATTATTTTGTATATTTCTGGAAATTGTCTTACTCAAAGATATAAAGATATTTTTA
>CAIJWE010000075.1 GCA_903824295.1 uncultured Chlorobiaceae bacterium | reverse complement strand
GGCTATTTTTAATGGAAAGCGAGCACGTAAGAGAGAGTATTGCCTTGATTGAAGCCGAGAGCAGAAAGGAGACCATCCGCTTTATTACCTGCGGCAGTGTTGATGATGGCAAGAGCACGCTGATTGGCCGGTTGCTTTTTGAGAGCAAAAACATTTTTGATGACCAGCTCACTTCGCTCGAAAGTGATTCACGCCACTATGGAACACAGGGAGAGAGGATTGATCTGGCGCTTCTTGTTGACGGGTTGCAGGCAGAGCGTGAGCAGGGGATCACGATTGATGTCGCCTACCGCTTTTTTGCTACTGACCGGCGACGCTATATTGTGGCCGATACCCCGGGGCACGAACAGTATACCCGTAATATGGCGACCGGAGCATCTACGGCCGATCTGGCTGTTATTCTTATCGATGCGCGAAAAGGTGTTCTGGTGCAAACCCGGCGTCACAGCCGTATTGCGGCCATGATGGGCATTCGCCACATCGTGCTTGCAGTCAACAAGATGGATCTTGTTGGTTTTGATGAGCAAGTGTTCACCGACATTGAAGCGGAGTTCCGGAACTTTGCCGAAGGCTTTGCCTTTCACGCCATTCAAGCCATTCCCCTTTCCGGCCTGGAGGGCGATAATGTTCTCTTCACCAGCAACCAGACTCCCTGGTACACCGGTCCCAGCCTGATGGAGTATCTTGAGCGTGTGTATGTGCGCGAGGCGGCGGGCCGCAGTGCTTTTCGTATGCCGGTGCAATGGATTAATCGCCCAAATCTTGATTTTCGTGGCTATTGCGGACGCATCGCCGAGGGAGAAATTCGCCCCGGGGATACTCTGCGTATTTTGCCTTCAGGCGTACAGACAAGGGTGAAGTCGATCATCAGGGGATTTTGTGAGGTTGACCATGCCTGCCAGGGCCAAAGTGTTACCCTCACACTGATGGATGAGGTTGATGCAAGCCGGGGTGATGTTGTAACGGCAGCCGACGACCCGCCGCAGGCAGCCGACCAGTTCGAGGCTCGCCTCCTCTGGATGGCCGAAACGGTGATGACACCTGGCCGACAGTATCTGATGAAACATGCCTGCCGGGAGGTAACGGTCACGATTACCAAAATCAAGTATCGTGAAGATGTCAATACCGGCGCACATCTGGCGACCGAAACACTCGGTTTGAATGAAATTGGTACGGTCAATCTCTCCACCTCTGCTCCGATCGTTTTTGAGCCTTATGGGGTTAATCGTCTTCTCGGCGGTTTTATCCTGATTGATAAACTGAGCTTTGAAACGGTTGGTGCCGGCATGATCAACTTTGCGCTGCGCCGGGCGCAGAATATTCACTGGCAGGCGCTTGAGGTCAATAAAGCTGCACGCTCGGCCATCAAGCACCAGAAGCCCCGCTGTATCTGGTTTACAGGGCTGTCGGGATCGGGGAAGTCAACCATTGCCAATATCCTCGAAAAGCAGTTCTATGCCGAAGGGCGGCACACCTGCCTGCTCGATGGCGATAATGTCCGCCACGGGCTGAACAGGGATTTGGGATTTACTGAAGCTGATCGCGTTGAAAATATTCGTCGCATTGCCGAGGTGGCCCGCCTGATGGTTGATGCCGGGCTGATTGTTCTGGTGAGCTTTATCTCGCCATTCAAAAGTGATCGTGATATGGCGCGGAGCCTCTTTGACGAAGGGGAATTTGTGGAAGTTTTCGTCGATACGCCACTTGATGAATGTGAAAGAAGAGATGTCAAGGGGCTTTATGCCAAGGCGCGTCGGGGAGAGCTGAAAAATTTCACCGGAATCGACAGCCCATACGAGGAGCCACCGACGCCGGAAATTTATCTTTCGGGCATAATGGTATCCCCGGAGGAGGCTGCCAGCCTGATACTGAGTTTTGTGACACGGTAAAACCTGTTTGTGAGAAAATCTCGCGAACGGTGCTTTATTATTGGCTGGAATAAATGGTATGTTCACAACACCTGAAAACCTTTTGAGTGACAAAACGTGTTGTTGCAGCTCTCAGATTTTGTCTTGATCAGCGTGTTGAAATGTTCTGAAAGGGTTGCAGGGATGAGTTGTACTATAATCATTCGTCAATCTTGAACAGCGTTATGTCGAACATGAACACACCATCATCCCGTGTCCTTTGCAAATGCCTGCAAGGCAAGATTATGTCGCCGGAGCAGGCCGCAGCTCTTATCTTTTCCGGAGACAATGTCGGCATGAGCGGATTTACCGGCTCAGGCTATCCCAAGGCGGTGCCCGTAGCGCTTGCCAGACGAATCGAGGCGGCCAACAGTGCTGGAGAGAAATTTAGAATCGGTGTATGGACCGGTGCTTCCACCGCGCCGGAACTGGATGGAGCCCTTGCCAAGGTTGACGGCGTGGAAATGCGTCTTCCATACCAGTCAGACCCTGTCTGCCGCAAGCGCATCAATGCAGGTGAAATGGAGTATATCGACATTCATCTCTCTCATGTAGCCCAGTTTGTCTGGTTTGGATTTCTTGGAAAGTTAAATGTTGCTGTGGTTGAGGTTGCCGGAATTCTCGAAGACGGCCGTCTGATTCCTTCAACTTCTGTCGGGAACAACAAGACCTGGCTGGAGCGGGCCGATAAGGTCATACTTGAAGTTAACTCCTGGCAGGACGTTCGATTGGAGGGAATGCACGATATTTATTATGGAACCTCTCTTCCTCCCGACCGCAAGCCAATTCCTCTCGTGCACCCACAGGACAGGATTGGCGACCTTTACCTGCATTGTGATCCCGATAAAGTTATTGCCGTGGTCGAAACGCATAGCCCTGATCGAAATTCAGCGTTTGCTGACCCTGATGAAAATTCCCGTCTCATTGCTGGCCATATCATTGAGTTCCTCCATCATGAAGTGAAAAAAGGACGGCTTCCCAAGAATTTGCTTCCGCTGCAATCGGGTGTCGGCAATATAGCCAATGCCGTCATGGCGGGCCTGAATCATGGGCCGTTTGAGAATTTGAGCGCTTATACCGAAGTGCTGCAGGACGGTATGCTTGATATGATCCGGTCCGGCAAGTTAATCTCAGCTTCGGCGACTGCCTTCTCTTTAAGCGATACGGCGCTGGAAGAACTGTACGCTAATTTCGATCTTTACCGTGACAAGATTGTCCTGCGTCCCCAGGAAATCAGCAATCATCCGGAAGTCATCCGCCGCCTTGGGGTTATTGCCATGAACGGCATGATTGAGGCCGATATCTACGGCAATGTCAACTCAACCCATGTCATGGGCAGTGCCATCATGAACGGTATCGGCGGTTCAGGTGATTTTGCACGCAATGCCTATATCTCGATATTCATGACGCCATCCCAGGCCAAGGATGGTGGGATTTCCTGCATTGTGCCAATGGTCTCGCATGTTGACCATACGGAACACGATGTGCAGGTACTCGTTACCGAGCAGGGTCTTGCGGACTTGCGCGGACTCTCTCCAACGCAGCGAGCCAAGGTCATTATTGAAAACTGTGCCCATCCGAATTTCAAGCCAGCCCTTCTGGACTACCACAAGCGTGCACTTGACCACTCTTTCGGCAAACACACTCCCCATCTGCTTGATGAAGCGTTAAGCTGGCATCAGCAATACCTTACCACCGGCCATATGTAAGGCAATCTGTTCATGTTGCTGACCCGGATTCGGTCAGCAACATCTATTATAAGGCGGTATATCAAGAGATTTTTTTTTATAATGGAGTAAGAGATGTTTTTACCGTGTTGGTTGTCTTATTTCGTACGCTCTTTTCGGGTGCTTTTCACTCGTCAGGGTTGATTGTGTTATGGTGACAGAGAGGCCGGAGAAGCTTATAAAAACAGAGAGGGGAGGTCATGAAAGGAATTATTCTTGCGGGGGGTTCTGGTACGAGGCTCTATCCTGTTACAAGGGCACTTTCAAAACAGCTTCTCCCGATCTATGACAAGCCGATGATTTATTATCCTTTGACCACGCTGATGCTTGCGGGGATCAGGGAGATTCTTCTTATCACGACCCCTGAAGATCAGCCGATGTTCAGGAAGTTGCTTGGGGATGGCAGCGACTGGGGCATCTCGCTTTCCTACATTGTGCAGCCCTCGCCTGACGGACTGGCTCAGGCCTTTATTCTTGGTGAATCATTTATCGGCAGTGATGACGTTGCGCTTATTTTGGGCGACAACATCTTTTTTGGTTATGCGTTTACTCCGATGCTTGAGGCCGCGGTTCAGAGTGTTCAAAAAGAGCGCAAGGCGACCATATTCGGCTACTATGTCAGTGATCCGGAGCGCTATGGTGTGGCTGAGCTTGACGGAGAGGGGAATGTGCTCTCTCTGGCCGAGAAACCGGTAAAGCCGAAATCAAATTATGCAGTTGTCGGACTCTATTTTTATCCCAACAGTGTCGTCGGGATTGCAAAAGCGGTGCGGCCTTCAGAGCGGGGTGAACTCGAGATCACGGCGGTCAATGAGGAGTATCTTCAGCGGAAGGAGCTCAGGTGTTCCATGCTGGGGAGGGGTTTTGCCTGGCTTGATACCGGGACGCATGAGTCATTTCAGGAGGCGGGGAATTTCATCCAGACTGTTGAGAAACGGCAGGGGCTGAAAGTTGCCTGCCCTGAAGAGATTGCCTGGCGAAATGGATGGATAACGGATGAGGCGCTGTTACGGTTGTCGGAGCCGCTGATGAAAAGCCATTACGGCCAGTATCTGAGGCAGTTGCTTGTTCAGAGAGAGTAAGTTTGTTCTTTCGGCTGACCGACAGTTTTTTTCTTGATTCAACCCTCTTCTTTCGGCGCTTATGCAAGTGATTTCTTCAGCCATACCTGATGTCCTGATTTTTGAGCCGACCCTTTTCGGCGACGATAGGGGCTATTTTTTTGAGTCGTTCCGGCAGGATTTTTTTGAGCAGCAGGTCGGTCAGGTTGACTTTGTGCAGGAAAATGAGTCGAAGTCAGTTTATGGTGTGCTTCGTGGCCTTCATTTTCAGAAACCGCCCTTTACGCAGTCGAAACTGGTTCGGGTACTCCACGGCAGTGTGCTTGATGTCGCCGTTGATCTGCGCCTTGGTTCGCCCTGGTATGGACGCCATGTCTCTTTCCAGCTTGATACGGAGCGGAAGAGGATGCTCTGGATTCCGAAAGGGTTTGCCCACGGCTTTCTTGTTCTCTCCAGGGAGGCTGTTTTTGCTTACAAGTGCGATAACTACTACACCCCATCGCACGATGCAGGGATTCTGTGGAACGACACATCCCTCGCCATTGAGTGGCAGCTTCCGGCAGAGGTGATCAGGGTCTCCGGCAAAGATGCCGGGCAGCCCCTCTTCTCTTCGGTCAGCAATTTTTTGTATGAGGAGTTCCGGCAGGAAAAGCTTTATCCCCGCAAATAGTTTTCGGCCAATAGGCATTTTTTTTCGGCTGTTAACCCCAGCAGTCAGCGGCTCATCCGCAGGGGCACGCTGCGGCGTTCCTTTGGGTACTCAACAGTCTTGCCACCCTCTCCTGCTCTGTAAGCGGCAAACCCCTGGTGCCGATCACCCCGTCAAAAAAGAGATGAGGGCCAATCTTGAACCTCTCCTCGCCGCAAAGCAAGTCGCTATGTTCTGGTGTGATTTTGGGATTTGTTACTGTTTTCTTACTAAAAAATCAGTAAATTGCGGGGAGTTGTTTTATTAATTCTCAAGAACCAGCCGCCATGAAAAAGCATTTGGTGTTACTCAGTGTTTTGTTTGCGACTCCCGCTCCTGTTGTTGCAGAGCCTGGAGCTTTTTTTGGTGCCGTCTATAATTTTGGCGGTTCTGTTGGTGTGTCACTGAAAGTTCTTTCAACCAACAAAGAAGATCATGGTGCTTTTGTTGCAGGAGCTTCATATTTTCCTGACACCAAAAAATTTGGCATTGATGCAGGGGCAGGATATCTCTTTAGAAATGGTGCCGCCACTTTCGGTTGGGATTTACTGAACAAGCATCCTCAGATTGGCCTGGGTTACGTCAATACGGTAAATGATGTCACGATACCCGTACGTACCCTCAACCCGCCCCCAAACCCTCCTCCAAATCCTCCCCCGTATTAATGTTTCGTGACCAATAAGCAAATGGCCAGTAATTATACATCGGAGCGGCAAGAGCGTTCCGGTGTAAAATTAATAACCTGTTCCTGTGCGATAACCTTCTGTTGCATCAGCGGAGGCTGTGGAGCGCGTCGGCCTCCGCTGATGCAACATCCCGGCTCCGCTTTCACAACGGAAGCAGTGCGGCAGTCTGGCCCGATAAACGTCCGGTCATGGCGATAAACAAATATCTCCAGCTTTCCTTGAATTAGCTATATTTATGCAACTAAAACAGGGAGGAAAATGGGAAAAAAGTATGAGGTGGGCAGCGATTTTTTTCGTGAACAAATTATAGCCGCCATTTTTTATGGATTTCGTAACGTCAAAAATCCCGTATCCGTAACAGTTCATCCTGACCTCATGATAAGGATAAGAGATGATTTTAAAAATAAAGTGGTTGCACCGAAAAGTGTTGACGATGTGGAGTTTTTTTTCGGTCTTCCCGTCATTGAGGATGCGACGAAGGAGAAGGATTATCTCTGTGTAAATTAGAGATTGAACGATACCGCCCCGCCCACCATTACCCGTAGGGGCGGGCTCTTTCCGCAAGTTTTCCCCGCCCCTCTTTCATCTTTTTGGATGCTTCTTTCCGTATTTTTGCGCTCATTTTTTTATCTTGATTCTATGTCGTGGCTTGAACCGGTTACAGCACTCTCTTTCAAGGCATTATCTTACTGATTGCCACCCTAAACCGATCACTTTTTGTATGAATATTCTTGTTACAGGCAGCCGGGGGCAACTGGGATCTGAGCTGAGGGAACTTTCCACCCGTTCAGACAACCATCGTTTTTTTTTCTGCGACCTTCCTGATCTTGATATTACCTCCCCTGACGATATTGCTTCATTTTGCCTTGAACATGGTATTGAAGTAATTATTAATTGTGCAGCATATACGGCGGTTGACAAGGCAGAGTCGGATGAGGAGGCGGCCTTCAGGGTGAACCGCGATGGTGCGGCAGTGCTTGCTGCCTGTGCCAGAGAGCGTAATGCCCTGTTGGTGCATATTTCCACCGACTATGTTTTTGATGGTTGCTCCAGTACTCCTTATCGGGAAACTGATCCTGCAACTCCTCGGGGTGTTTATGCTGTCTCGAAGTGGGAGGGGGAGGAGCAGATTCGCCGTATTGCCCCCTCTCACTGGATTATCAGGACTTCATGGCTCTATTCGATTTATGGCAGCAACTTTGTCAAAACCATGCTGCGTCTTGGTGCGGAACGCTCGCAGCTTAACGTTGTAGCCGATCAGATCGGGACGCCTACCTGGGCGGCGGATCTTGCAGAAGCCATTGTGTCGATGGTTGAGCGGCATGAGAAGGGGGCTCGTTATTCTGCCACGTATCATTACTCCAACGAAGGGGTAGCTTCGTGGTATGATTTTGCTGAGGCGGTCATGGAGCTGGCTGCGCTGCCTTGCAAGGTGGTGCCGGTCGAAAGTGCCCAATATCCCCAGATTGCCTTGAGGCCGCACTACAGCGTTTTGAGCAAGTCGGCCATAAAGAATGAGTGGAAGCTTGAAATTCCTCATTGGCGGGTTTCGCTGGACGCTATGCTTGAAAAGCTGCAACAGGAGGCGAATGGATGAGAGCAACAGGGGTAACTACAACTAAACAGGTACAGCCAATGCATATTTTGATTACCGGAGGGGCTGGTTTTATCGGCTCACATGTTGTCCGCCATTTTTTGAAGAGCTATCCCTTATACACCATTACCAATCTCGACAAGTTGACCTATGCCGGGAATCTGGCAAATTTGCGCGATGTTGAGAGCAATCCGAACTATCGCTTTATCAAGGGGGATATCACCGATGGCGCTTTTTTGATGCGTCTCTTTGATGAGCAGCAGTTTGATGGAGTGATTCATCTTGCAGCCGAGTCGCACGTTGACCGTTCAATTGCCAACCCGACGGAGTTTGTGGTGACCAATGTGCTCGGTACGGTCAACCTGCTCAATGCCGCAAAGGCGGCCTGGCAGGCTGATTACGAGGGTAAAAGATTCTACCATATTTCAACCGATGAGGTCTATGGCTCGCTCGGCAGTGAGGGGCTCTTTACCGAAGATACTCCCTACGATCCTCACAGTCCCTACTCAGCTTCGAAAGCCTCATCCGACCATTTTGTAAGGGCCTGGCACGATACCTTCGGTATGCCGGTGGTGATCAGCAACTGTTCCAACAATTATGGTTCGTTTCAGTTTCCCGAAAAGCTCATCCCTCTTTTTATCAACAATATTGTCAACCGCAAGCCGCTTCCGGTATACGGCAAGGGGGAGAACATTCGTGACTGGCTATGGGTTGTCGATCATGCACAGGCAATTGGTGAAATTTATCATCGGGGCCGCAATGGTGAAACATACAATATCGGCGGTCATAACGAGTGGAGCAATATCGAGCTGATCAAGCTTCTTTGCCGTATCATGGATGGAAAGCTTGGCCGTCCTTCGGGAGAGTCTGCAAAGCTCATTAGCTATGTGACCGACCGGGCGGGCCATGACCTTCGCTATGCCATCGACTCCTCGAAGTTGCAAAATGAGCTTGGCTGGGTTCCATCAATCTCTTTTGAAAAAGGGCTTGAAGTGACGGTTGAGTGGTACCTTTCACATGCGGAGTGGCTTGATGATGTCACTTCAGGTGGATACCAACATTATTATGAAGAGATGTATGGCAATCGTTGAGTGTTGTCTGCTTTCCAAACATTGAAAGAGCGAGGTACTTTTTATGCGAATTCTGGTTATCGGCGGTGCTGGCTATATCGGCAGTCATGTCGCAAGGGCTTTTCTCGATCGAGGCTATGAGGTTACAGTCTTTGATAATTTGAGAACCGGACTGAGGGAAAATCTTTTTTCGGATGCCCGCTTTGTCTATGGCGATATCTCGCACACCGAACAGTTGCGGGAGGTGATGGCCGGAGGGTATGATGGATGTATCCATCTTGCAGCGCTGAAAGCTGCCGGTCAGTCGATGCTGAATCCGGAGGAGTATGCCGCAACCAATATTTCCGGAACGATCAACATCCTCAACCAGGCGGCTGAGGCCCATTTGTCGCCGATTATCTTTTCCTCCACGGCCGCAGTCTATGGAAGTCCTCAATATTTGCCGATGGATGAGGAGCATCCCAGGGAACCGGAAAATTTTTACGGGTTTACCAAGCTTGAAATCGAGCGCCTTCTTGGCTGGTATGACCAGCTCAAGGGAATGCGCTTCGCGGCAATCCGCTATTTTAATGCTGCGGGGTACGATGTCGAGGGGAGAGTCAAGGGGCTTGAGCTGAATCCGGAAAACCTTCTGCCGATTGTGATGGAGGTGGCTGCCGGTCTTCGCCCGAAACTATCTATCTATGGCACTGATTACCCTACGCGCGACGGAAGCTGTATCCGTGACTATGTTCATGTGACCGATCTGGCGGAAGCGCATGTTGCGGCTTTTGAATATATTATGAAGCACAATAAAAGCCTGACGGTGAACCTTGGAAGCCAGACCGGTGTGAGCGTGCTTGAGATGGTTGAGCGGGCCCGCGTCATTACCGGCCGGACTATTGAGGCAGAGGTTACCGCCAGACGCGCCGGTGACCCTTCAGAGCTTGTAGCTTCGTCGGGCCATGCCAGAGAGCTCCTCGGGTGGGTGCCAAAGTATAGCGATGTTGATACCCTTGTTTCGTCGACATGGAAGATGTACGAGAAGTATGTCAATCCTTTACTCATTACTTTTTGCTCCATGATTATTCCTGTGATTCTCAGTGGCGGTTCGGGCACGAGGCTCTGGCCCCTTTCCCGCGCTTTGTATCCGAAACAGTTGCTTGCTCTCTCGGGAGAGCAGACTATGCTGCAGGATACGGTGCTTCGTCTGGTTGCTGCCGATGATATCGGGCCGATCTATTGTATCTGTAATGAGAGTCACCGTTTTCTGGTGGCCGAGCAGCTCCGTGAAATCAATGCAGAAATCGGTGAGATCATTCTCGAACCCAAAGGACGCAATACCGCTCCCGCTGCTGCCATAGCCGCAATGCTTGTCATGGAACGGTATCCAGATGCCACCATGCTGCTTTTGCCCGCGGACCATGTTATTCTTGACAAACTGGCATTCGGAGAGGCTATTGCCATAGGGAAGTGCGCCGCTGAAAAGGGGGAGCTGGTCACCTTTGGTGTTGTACCGGCTTCTGCGGAGACCGGTTATGGCTATATCAGGGCGTCAGTGCCTGCCAACGGTGAAATGGGGGCCTATCGGGTGCTCGAATTTGTCGAGAAGCCTGACAAGCAGAGGGCGGAGCACTATCTTGCTTCGGGTGACTATTTCTGGAACAGCGGTATCTTCCTGTTCAAGGCAGAAACCTATCTCCTCGAACTTGAAACGCACGCTCCGGCCATTGTTGCTGCCTGCCGGGAGGCTTTGCAGAAAGCGGTGAACGATCTGGATTTTTTGCGGCTCGACAGTGACGCCTTTTGTGCCTCTCCTTCTGACTCTATCGATTATGCGGTGATGGAAAAAACCAAGAGAGCCGCTCTTGTCCCTCTCGATGCCGGATGGAATGATGTGGGAGCATGGTCAGCGCTCTGGGATGTGCAGGAACGGGATGAATCTGGCAATGTCAAGAGGGGGGATGTGCTGGTGCATGATGTGAAGAACTGCTACATTCACGCCACAAACCGTCTTGTTGCTGCAGTTGGTCTTGATGGTCATATCATTGTTGAAACGGCCGATGCCGTCCTTGTGGCTTCGCGTGAGCGCGTTCAGGATGTCAAGGTGCTTGTTGAAGAGCTTAAAAAGAGGGGACGCGAGGAGGTAGAGACGCATCGGCGGGTCTGCAGACCGTGGGGTACCTACGAAACTGTTGATTTTTCGGATCGCTTCAAGGTCAAGCGCATTACGGTGAACCCTGGAGCAGCGTTGTCGCTGCAAAAACATCACTTTCGTGCCGAGCATTGGGTTGTCGTCAAGGGAACAGCGCAAGTGACGGTGGGAGAGAAAATAATTACGCTCTGTGAGGATCAGTCAACCTATATTCCGGTCGGAGAGTTTCATCGCCTCGAGAATACCGGAAACACTCCGCTTGAACTCATTGAGGTTCAGTCGGGTAATTATCTGGGAGAGGATGATATTGTCCGGGTAGAGGATCGGTACGGGCGGAAATAGGTCGATGCGTTACCTGCCCTGACTTTCTGAACGCCAGCGGAGGCGATTTGCCGTGCGTTATCCCCCTTTGCTTTGAAAGGTTGATTAAATATATTAAATTTTGGCAGTATTGTTCATTTGTCGGCAAACCTAACTATCAGTGTAATATGGCTGAAGAAACGAAAAATTCCGGGCCTGATCAGCAGGAACGCGGTGCTTTGACTGGCGATATGTCAATGCTTTTTGTCAGTGTAGGCACTTTTATTGACAGTACGATTGCTCCGATGAGCAAGATTGTCGCCCAGTCGCTTGATTCGCTTGCTGTGGTGGCAAAACAGGTTCTGGAAGGGGTAAATTCGACACTCGGCAGCAAGAAGTAAGCGCAGGGAGGTGTTGCGGGGTCGTTTGGCAGCCAGGCTTTGTTCTCCGCAGGTGTTTTCAGGCAAGCTTTTCCGTTATTGAGAGGCTTGCCTGTGCTGTTTAAATCCAGATATTCAGGTGGTGTTACTTTTTTTATAATGACAGGCCCAGATGCTTGTTTTTGATTGAATGATTTTGAAGAATTATGGACGCTAAATTTGTTGAGTATCCCTCCAGTGTGGCATACAGTGCTGTTGAGGCGGAAGTGTTGGCTTACTGGAATGAACATGGAATTTTTCACAAAAGCCTGGAAGAAAAACCGGCTAACCGTATATACTCTTTTTATGAAGGACCTCCGACGGTAAATGGCAAGCCGGGTGTTCATCATGTCTTCAGCCGAACCATCAAGGATGTGGTCTGCCGTTACAAAACCATGCAGGGTTACCGGGTTCCGCGCAAGGCAGGGTGGGATACGCATGGATTGCCGGTAGAGATTTCCGTAGAAAAGAAGCTTGGCCTGAAAAATAAGGCGCAGGTTGTTGCCTATGGTGATGGCGAGTTCAATGCCGAGGCCAAGGCGCTGGTCTACCACCATATCGACGATAATCGTGAAGGGTGGGGAAAATTGACCGAGCGGATGGGATACTGGGTCGATATGGAGCATCCCTACATTACCTGTACCAACGACTATATCGAATCGGTCTGGTGGGCGCTGAAAACGATTTTCGACAAAGGGCTCATCTATAAGGATTATAAAATTGTACCGCAGGACCCCAAATCAGAGACGGTGCTCAGTTCGCATGAGCTTGCTCTCGGTTATAAAGAGGTGACCGATCCGAGCATTTATGTGAAATTTCGTATCAAGGACTCCCTTGAGTCACTGCTGGTATGGACGACGACACCGTGGACGCTTATTTCAAATGTCGCACTTTGTGTGGGCTCGGATATTGACTATGTCAAGGTTTCAAACAGCGGGAGCGGTGAGGTGCTGATTCTGGCAAAGTCGCGTTTACAAGTGCTGCTTGAGAAAAACGAGGAGGGTGAGTCGCTCTGGCGAGTGACTGCTGAACTGAAAGGGCGCGATCTGGAGGGACTCGACTATGAGCCGCTCTTCACCTATATGCATCCTGAAAAAAAGTGCTGGTACGTGACGGCGGGCTCTTTTGTCTCGACCGAAGATGGTACCGGTATTGTGCATATTGCCCCGGCTTTTGGCGCGGACGACTATGAAATTGCCAAAAAATATGATCTGCCGATGCTCCAGCCGGTTGGCCGGAACGGCTGTTTTACGGCTGAGGTGAGCGATTACGATGGGATGTTTTTCAAGGATACTGACCCCCTTGTTATCCGTCAGCTCAAGGATGCCGGGAAGTTGTACCGCAAAGAGATGATTACCCACACCTATCCCTACTCCTGGCGTTATGATGTGCCGGTGATCTATTATGCACGGGAGTCATGGTATATCCGCACGACGGCAATTGCCGAGCGTATGGTGGAGCTCAACAAAACCATCAACTGGTGCCCGCCCGAGATTGGTTCGGGGCGTTTCGGTAACTGGCTTGAGGATAACAAGGACTGGGCGCTTTCACGCGAGCGCTTCTGGGGCTCTCCGCTGCCTCTCTGGGTTTCGGAGGATTTTGCTATCGGTGATGATGCCTCTTCGGGTAAGATGTTTGCCATCGGTTCAGTAGCAGAACTGCGCGAGGGCTTTATCGATATTGACAGCAAGCAGTTACTCCTTGGAGATGCGCTCGACAGGGGGCTGGTGGAACTCGATCTGCACAAGCCTTTTGTTGACCGGATCTACTTTATCCGCGATGGCAAGCGCTTCAACCGGACACCCGAGCTGGTTGATGTCTGGTTCGACAGTGGCTCCATGCCCTTTGCCCAGTTGCACTATCCATTTGAGCATCGCGAAGAGTTCGACGCCTCTTTTCCGGCTGATTTTATTGCCGAAGGGGTCGATCAGACCAGAGGGTGGTTCTATACCCTGCACGCCATTGCCACGCTTCTCTTCGACAAGCCGGCTTATAAAAACCTGATTGTCAATGGCCATATTCTCGACAAAAGTGGCCAGAAAATGTCGAAGTCGAAGGGTAATGTGGTTGACCCTTTTGAGACGATGGAGCGTTACGGTGCCGATGCGCTTCGCTGGTATCTGATGGTGAGCAGCCCTCCCTGGAGACCGAAATCCTTCAATACCGCCGAAATTGAGGAGGAGCAGCGCAAGTTTTTCCGTGCATTCATTAACAGTTACAACTTTTTTGTACTCTATGCCAACGTCGATCACTTTACCTTTGCCGAACCCTCAATAGCCCTCTTTGAGCGCTCCGAGCTTGATCGCTGGGTACTCTCGAGCCTCAACACGCTTGTTGATGGAGTGCATCTGCGTATGGAGCAGTATGATCTTACCGGGGCAGTAAGGCTGATCAACGATTTTACCGTTGATGATCTTTCAAACTGGTATATCCGCCGCTCACGCAAACGGTTCTGGAAAAGTGATATGGGGCCGGACAAGATTGCCGCCTATCAGACGCTCTACAGCGCCCTTGAGACCGTTGCAAAGCTGCTTGCTCCCTTTACACCCTTTCTTGCCGAGCGGATCTATCTGAATTTGAATGGTATCAGCAAGCTCGAATCTTGCGAATCTGTCCATCTTGCCGCTTTTCCGCTGCTTGATATTTCGGCTATCGACCGGCCGCTTGAGCAGCGTATGAAAAAAGCACAAATTATCACCTCGCTGGTACGAACCATGCGCGAAAAGGCCTCAATCAAGGTTCGCCAACCGCTCAAGCGCATTCTGCTGGCCGTTTCAGATGCCGCATCAAGGGAGGAGTATGCCCTTGTTGCTGATATCATCATGGAGGAGATCAATGTCCAGAAGATCGAGTATATCGAAGAGGATGGCTCCGTTATCAGCAAGAAGGTCAAACCAAACTTCAAAACCCTCGGCCCCCGTTTTGGCAAGGAGATGAAAGCGCTGGCGGAAGCGATCAGGGTCATGAGCCACAAACAGATTGCGCTGCTCGAAAAAGAGGGCCATCTTTCGTTTGAACTTGACGGAAAGCTCTTTGAACTTCTGCGTGAGGATGTCGATATCATGCACGAAGATATTGAGGGGTGGCTTGTCGCCTCTGATGAAACGAACGGAATTATGGTCGCACTCGATACGGAGATGACCGATGAGCTTGCCATGCAGGGGCTTTCGCGTGAACTGGTTAGCCGTATCCAGGCGCTTCGCAAGGAGAACGGTCTTGATATTACTGACCGCATAGCGCTCTCTTTTCAGGGTTCAGAAAGAGTGCTGGAGGCGGTGAGGAGCAATGAAGCGTATATCAAGGCTGAAACCCTTGCCACCGCACTTGTCGTGGCAGCGCTTGAGCCCTCTGCGGCCACAACGTGGAAAGAGGAAGTGGTCAATGGTGAAATATGCAGGTTATTGCTTGAAAAATATGCGGGTTAATGGTATTATCATGAACTTTCTTTTTACAGCATTCTGTTAGTATAAAAATGTGTAATATTATGGCGAAAAAAAACGGCAATGCTTCCAAAAAGGACAATGAGGTTATGGAAGAGCCTGTCCTGACAAAAACCTATTTAACCGACGAAGAGCTTGAGCATTTCAGGCTGCTGTTGTTGAAACGACGCGAAGAGGTGCTTCGTGATCTTGATATTCTGCGCTCTTCGCTCTCAGACGAGAATGTGGAAGACTCCATTAATTCCAACTACTCCATGCACATGGCCGATCACGGCACCGATACCATGGATCGTGAGCAGCGCTTCATGTTCATTGCCCGCGATGAGAAATATATCGGTTATATCGATCAGGCTCTTGACCGCATTCGCAACAGGGTCTATGGTATCTGCATCAAGTCAGGCAAGCCCATTCCCAAAAAACGGCTTGAAGCGGTGCCCCACACCTCGGTGAGAATTGAGTTCAAACAGGGGAAAAAGTAGCGGGAAGGGAACAAATCCTGGGTTCGGAGTATAATTGCGGTATAAGTGGTTGTTGCGGAAAATCTCTTGGTTTCAGGAAGCCTCGGTGCAGGGTTCAGTGCAAGAACACCAGTTGCCGGAGCCATGGGAGCTTCTTTCAGTTGGTAGTTTGTGTTTAATCGCTTTTCAGCAGGATTGTTCGGTGCTTCGCCATAGAAATCCTGCTGAAAAGGCATACCTGTTTGTGGTGCCATTCTTTTATGGAGAACGATGGTATCAGTCGTTCTCTTCTTTGTCGGTTGTCGCATCGCTGACCTCAATCGGGTAGTCTCCACTGAAACATGCGGTACAATAACTGCATGTTTCTCCCTCAAATGAGGGGACGCTGTTCATCAGCCCTTCCATGGAGAGGTATTTCAGTGAATCGACACCAATATATTCCCTGATTTTTTCTATCTCCTCTTTGTCATTGTCGAGAGAGTCGAACATGTGGGTGAGAAGCTGCCGTTTGGTTGGAAAATCCATGCCGTAAAAGCAGGGATTGGTGATCGGCGGAGAGCTGATGTGCAGGTGAATTGACTTCGGGTCGGCCTCACGGATCAGTTTTATGAGCATTTTTGCGGTTGTTCCGCGGACAATGGAGTCGTCAACAAGAATGATCGGACGATCCAGAAGCACGCCGCGCACAATGTTGTATTTGGAACGCACTTTGATATCGCGACTGTGAATACCAGGCTGAATGAAGGTTCTGCCGACATAGTGATTTCGGATAAGGCCGTGCTCAAACCTTGCCGCTCGCTCCATTTTAAGGCTCTCGCGGACAAAGCCGAGTGCAGCAGTATTGGATGAGTCAGGAACGCTGACAACGGTAAGCTCTTTTTCGCCTGGCTGGTGCTCAATTGAGGATTCGCGCGCGAGGTTTTTGCCAAGATTGCGCCTGATTTTGTCAACCGAATGTTTAAAAATAAAGCTGTCGGGGCGGGCAAAATAGACATACTCAAAAATGCAGCGCGCCTTGCGATCTGAGTGCGGCAGAAAAAGCGATGTCGGTTTCTCGTTTGCTACAGCGAGATGGTCGATCAAAAGAATTTCACCCGGTTCAATATCGCGGATATATTCCGCCTGGATGATATCGAAGGCGCAGGTTTCACTGGCGACAATGTATGCAACCTCTCCGGTCAGAGGATCCACCTTTTTGCCGAGAGCGAGCGGTCTGAAGCCGTAGGGATCCCTTGCGGCAATCATCTGGTTGTTCGCCAGAAGTACCATTGAGTAGGCTCCCTCTACCTGCAGCAACGCTTCGTAGAGCTGCTGTATCGGCTCTTTTTCACGGCTTCGTGCGGCCAGATGCGGGATGATTTCGGTATCTGAAGAGGCTTGGAAGATAACGCCAAGCTCGGTTAATTCGCGTCGCAGTGCCCGGGAGTTGGTCAGGTTTCCATTATGGGCAATCGCCAGACTTCCGGAGCGGTAGGTAAGTGAGAATGGCTGAATATTGTTGACTGATGAGGAGGAGCCCGTCGTCGAATAGCGGTTATGGCCGATTGCGGCATACCCGCCAAGGGTTTCAAAAATGGTCTCATCTCTGAAGACCTCTGCCACCAGACCCATCCCCTTGTGCTGCTTGAAGAGGGTTTTTTTCTTGACCTTATTGTATTCGGCTACAACTATACCTGCGGCTTCCTGCCCCCTGTGCTGAAGTGAGTACAGACCATAGAAAGTATCTTCCGCGGGAGTTTTTGAATTAAAAACACCGAAAACTCCACACATAAGCAATAGTATCTTAACGTTGAGTAAACTGGTATAACGACCCTGTTCCGTAATGGCGAATCAACATAACCATTCAAACTCTAAATTGAAAATAATCGTTGCAGTTGTTCCTGGCTGACCGATTTCCAAACCACCTTGGTCTTTTCCTGTTTTAATGGTTTTAGTGTAAAAACCGGTAATTCTTTAACTGTTTTTGGTTCGTTTTTCCCGAGGAATTGTTATTTCATGAAGTGGGTTATATTTTCCGAAGCATCGGATAGCTTAATTTTTTTTAACAATTTCATTCACAATACCGATATGGCACCTACGACAAAAAAAACTCCAGCTCCGCCCGGCGTAGCGATATGGGTTTTGGTGACCCTCCTCTGGGGAACCGTTTTTTTCTGGACATCGATTTTCATGCTGCAACTTGCATCGTTCGAGCTTCAGGATGGCTTTTTCAATCCTTCGGGACAAGAACAGTGGCAAGTCTATGGAGTTCAGGTTGGCGTGTTGATTCTCTTTGCCCTTGTTGCCATGATGGTGAAAAACAGGCTTGAACCGGGAGGCAAAAAGCAGATTGCAAGGTGGCAGAATATTTCGGAAGGGAAGGGCGAAAAAATATTTGTCTCTTTTGCCGGAAGCATTGCAACCAGTTTTTTCTTTACAGCCCTGACAGCCGCGACCTTTCTTGGAAGCTCGGCTTTTTTCGGCTTTGTGGTTAATTTGACCCTGCCGATTGTTTTGCTTGCCGCACTTTTCAACATCGCGGCAGGTATAGCGGCTTCATTGATGGTGGGTTTTGTTTTTCTGATTGCACAAGTGGGCAGGAAGAAGGGTAAAGGGTAGGGGGCAATCCCTTGTGGTTGCCTGATGGTGCCGCAAAAAGGGATGAAGAGGAGTGGTTCGAGTGGAGCGGGCAAAAACAAAAAAGCACAGTGTTTCAGACTGCGCTTCTTTGTTTTCTTCTGTGGAGCTAAGGAGACTCGAACTCCTGACCCTTTGCATGCCATGCAAATGCTCTACCAACTGAGCTATAGCCCCGCTTGCAGCTCTAAGTAAAAGAAAAAAAAGTTGTTTTTGCAACTTGTTTTGTTAATTCTTTCATTGTGGTGCTGTTATTAATGCTAAAAAAGCTGTTATGTCATTTTTGTTTGTCGTCAGGGAAGGGTTTTCAAGTATTGGAAGGGCAAAACTGCCAGCAGCCATTACCGTTACGGTCAGTTTTTTCGCTCTTGTGCTGCTTTCGCTTTTCAGCACCGTCTCTCTGAGCTTTCTTGATGTCATTGAGGAGTTGCGCAGTCGTGTGGAGGTTGAGGTTTTTCTCGGCGACTCAATGAGCGAGGCGCAGGCCATGGATGCTGCACGTCAGATAAAGATGGTCAAGGGAGTGAGTGAGGTGCTCTATGTATCGAAGGATCAAGCCGCAGAGACGTTTGCGCAGGATTTTGGGGAGAATATTGTCAAAATTCTTGGTTCCAACCCGTTGCCGCGCTCTGTGAGGCTGAAGTTTTTGCCGGAATATGCCCGCCCGGAAAGTATCCAGCGGATTGTTCCGGAAATCCAGGCAATGGTTCCAGATGCTGATATCCGCTATAATCAGTTATTTCTCGGTCAAATCGAACAGAACGCACGCCTCTTTACCCTGGTGACCGGTGGCATTGGATTGTTGATTTCAGTGGCAACGATTGTGCTGATAGGCTATACAATCCGGCTGGCCATGTATTCAAGGCAGGAAAAGATCAGGACCATGCGTCTGGTCGGCGCAACGGGGTGGTTTATCGGAGCACCCTATATCATCGAAGGAGCGTTGCAGGGGCTGCTTTCAGGAGTGCTTGCCGCAGGTGCTCTCTGGCTGCTCTCCGTTCAACTGCTTGCCCGTTATGAGCCTCAGCTTTATGCGGTGGTGCAGCCATCAACCACGCTTGTCTATCCAGCGACGGTAGTGCTCGGTCTTCTCCTCGGTATTTTTGGCAGTGCACTCTCGGTGGGCAACTATCTCAGGGCGGTTTCGAAGCGGTAGCCCCGCTTACCGCTCAAGAGAGTAAAGAAGAGCGATCTCTCTTTGCCACTCGTCGGAGTCCGGCGTTTCAAGGATGAGGGGAATCTCTTCACAGGCCGGGTGGTTCATGATCCAGGAGAAAGCATCCATGCCTATGGTTCCCTTGCCGATACCCGCATGGCGGTCAATCCGGCTGCCGAGCGGTTGCATGGCATCATTGATGTGCATCCCTCGCAGGTAGCGGAGTCCGACGATGCGGTCGAACTCCATGAAGGTTGCCTCGGCTGCTGCGGTTGACTGCAGGTCGTAGCCGCTTGCAAAGAGGTGGCAGGTATCGAGGCAGACAGCGACCCTTGACTTATCGTCAACCTGGTCAATGAGCGATGCCAACTGCTCGAAGCGGTTACCGAGGTTGGTGCCCTGTCCGGCTGTATTCTCAATCACCGCAGTGACGCTTTTTGTTGCATCAAGCGCCATATTGATGGATTCCGCAATAAGCTGCAGGCATCGCTCTTCCGAAATTTCCTTCAGATGGCTTCCCGGATGAAAGTTCAGCAAAAGCAATCCAAGTTCTTCAGCTCGCAGCATCTCCTCAATAAAAGCTTCACGCGCACGCTGGAGCTTCTCAGGGTCGGGACTGCCAAGATTGATCAGGTAGCTGTCGTGCGGCAAAATGTGCTCTGGCCGGAAACCTCCATCATCGCAGTTTCTGCGGAATGCGTCAATTGATGCAGGCGTCAGTTTCGGCGCTTTCCACTGCCGCTGGTTTTTTGTAAAAAGTGCAAAAGCTTTTGCTCCGATGCTGGTGGCCTGAAGCGGAGCATTTTCCACTCCTCCGGCAGTACTGACATGTGCTCCAACCCGTTTCATAATCAAAAATAAAAAATGAGGGAAATTTAATCGGCCGTGCCGAATTTTTTTGCCTGGCTCAGGGTGAGATTTATGGTTTCCCGGACGGCGAATGAGTTGCCTTTGGCTGAAGATGTTGAAAGCATTTCACCAAGAAGCCCGGTCGAAAAAAGCTGTACGCCAAGAATAATGAGCAAAATGCCGAGAAAAAGAATCGGGCGGTTGCTGACCGGCTGGTTCAGCAGGATTTTATCGAGTGTGATATAGAGGCTGATGATGAAGCCGGAGAGAAAGCTCATGAGACCAGCCATGCCAAAAAAATGCATGGGACGGCGAAGATATCGTGTAATGAAGAGCACTGAAAGGAAATCGAAAAGCCCTGAAAAAAACCGTGAGGAACCATATTTTGTAGCACCGAATTTCCGCGCCCGGTGCTCGACCGCCAACTCGGCAATCCTGAACCCCATCCACACGGCAAGTACCGGAATATAGCGGTGCATATCGCCATGCAGTTCCAGCCTTCTGGTCACCTCTCTACGGTAGACTTTCAGTCCACAGTTAAAATCGTGCAGGGTGATTCCGGTAAAAAGGCGCGTGACGCTGTTGAAGAGCTTCGACGGAATGGTTTCGGAGAGCGGATCCTTGCGTTGCTGCTTCCATCCACTGACCAGATCATACCCCTCCTGCACTTTTTTGATCATC
This sequence comes from uncultured Chlorobiaceae bacterium, assembly GCA_903824295.1. GTDB lineage: Bacteria > Bacteroidota > Chlorobiia > Chlorobiales > Chlorobiaceae > Chlorobium. The sequence continues at coordinate 578 of CAIJWE010000075.1, read as the reverse complement.
TCCTTGATGGCAAAAGGGTCATCCTGCAGATCGGCGTCAATGGTGCAGACATAATCGCCTGTTGCGGCCATGAATCCTGCCGATAGTGCCGCTGTTTTGCCAAAGTTCCGCTGAAAGGAGATCAGGCGCAGTTCCGGCCGTGCAGCAATCATGCTGCCGATCCACCTGCACGAATCGTCCGTGGAGCCATCATCAACAAGAATAATTTCAAAACTGAACGGCTCCGGAAAGAGATGGTGCAGCTCGTCTTCCTGCATGGCAGCGTAGAGTTGCCCGATCAGCTCAGGAAGCGATTCCCGTTCATTAAAGAGCGGAACAATGATCGACAATGGACAATAAACAGGTGACAATGGACAATAGGCAATTAATCATTAACCGTAGGGGCGGGGTCATCCCGCCCTTTCATGGTGGGCAATAAACACATAACGGTAATCATCCCGCCCTTTCATGGTGGACAATAAACACATAACGGTAATCATCCCGCCCTTTCATGGTGGACAATAAACACATAATGGTAATCATCCCGCCCTTTCATGGTGGACAATAAACACATAACGGTAATCATCCCGCCCTTTCAT
>CAIJWE010000074.1 GCA_903824295.1 uncultured Chlorobiaceae bacterium | reverse complement strand
TTGTTCGTCTGAAGCCATCGGCAGCCAAAGGTCAGTATGTGCAGGGTATTGCGCTTTCGAGCACGATGTCTCCGAGCGTGAAGGTTAAAATGGAAAAATTTGTCGCCTAATAAAAACGGTTTATACGATGAAGCGAGATAGAAAAGAGGAGATCGTTCAGGATGTTGCTGAAAAGATCAACAGGTCACAGGGTATATATCTGACCGAATTTCAGGGGTTGAGCGTTGCCAAAATGTCGGAGCTTCGCCGTGAGTTTCGTAAGGTGGGGGTTGAGTATCGTGTTGTTAAAAACACACTTATTAAACAGGCACTGAAAGATTTGGCTGGTGCGGACAAGCTTGCGCCTGGTCTTAAAGGTACTACTGCTGTGGCATTTGGATTTGATGATCCTACAGCACCGGCAAAGGTTATCAGGAAGTTCAGCAAAACCAATGATGCGCTGAAGTTCAAAATGGCATCAATTGATGGTGTTGTGTTCGGTTCCGATCAGCTTCCGCTTCTTTCCGAGATGCTCACCAAGACCGAAAATATCGGTCGTGCTGCCGGGCTTATCAATGGCGTGGTCAGCTCTGTTCCGATGGTAGTCAATGCGGTTATGAGAAATTTGGTCTATGCTCTCGATCAGATAGCCCGCCAAAAGCAATAAGTTGTACAAATCTATTACGCACTCACAGAATTATTATACATTGTAAATTAAACAAGAGAGGGGAATAATGTCTATCGAAACACTTGTAGAGGAAATTGGTAAATTAACTCTTACTGAAGCTTCAGAGTTGGTAAAGGCGCTTGAAGAGAAGTTTGGTGTCAGCGCTGCCCCTGTTGCAGTTGCTGGTGTAGCAGCAGCAGCGGCGGGTGATGTCGTTGTTGTGGAAGAGCAGACCGAATTTGACGTTATACTGCTCGCCGCAGGTGAGAGCAAGATCAATGTGATCAAAGCGGTTCGTGCAATCACAGGTCTTGGCCTGAAAGAGGCTAAGGATCTTGTTGATGGCGCACCGAAAACGGTGAAAGAGGCCATTTCCAAGGACGAAGCAGAAAAGATTGCCAAAGAGCTGAAGGACGCAGGAGCCTCAGTTGAGGTGAAGTGATCTTTGAAAAGAAGTCATTACTACAGCAAGCTCCGTTTCAATATGAGACGGAGCTTTGTCTGTTTGTATAAGAAACGTTTTGAATGGTAGTTCCTGTGATGATACGATTAAGGTTAAGCCGCACGTTTCATTCGTCCGGCGAAGTTTCTGTGGATATTTGTGATGACTTTAATCTGTAAGTAATTCATGCAATTGATAAAAGTGAGGTGCATGTGAAAGTGGCTGATGCAACAACAACACCCTGTATTGACTTTTCAAAAATCAAGAGTATTATAGAGCCCCCCGACCTCTTAAAAGTCCAGTTAGATTCATTCCATAATTTTATACAGGATAGCGTACCTCTAGCAAAAAGAAAGGACCAGGGTCTTGAGAGGGTTCTTCGCGGAGCATTTCCCATTACCGATACACGGGGACTCTATCTGCTCGAGTATATTTCATACAGCTTTGATAAACCAAAGTATACCATTGAGGATTGTATCGAAAGGGGTCTGACCTATGACGTCTCCCTGAAAGTAAAGCTTAAGCTCTCCTACAAGGATGAGGCCGATGAGACTGACTGGAAAGAGACGATACAGCAGGAGGTTTACCTTGGCAGGATTCCTTACATGACAAACCGCGGCACCTTTATTGTAAACGGTGCTGAACGTGTTGTGGTCGCCCAGCTTCACCGCTCCCCTGGTGTTGTTTTCAGTGAGGCGATTCATCCGAACGGCAAAAAGATGTATTCGGCGAAAATAGTGCCGACGAGAGGCTCATGGATTGAGTTTCAGACCGATATTAATAACCAGATTTTTGTCTATATCGACCAGAAGAAAAATTTTCTGGTCAGTGCGCTTTTGCGAGCCATAGGTTTTGCCAGAGATGAAGATATTCTCGGTCTTTTTGACCTTGTTGAAGAGGTTTCACTGAAATCAAGCAAAAAAGAGCAACTTGTCGGCCAGTATCTGGCTTCGGATATTGTTGACATGCAGACTGGCGAAGTGGTGAGTGCGAGGACAGCGATTACAGAGGATATATTTGAGCAGATTCTTGCTGCCGGCTACAAAAGCGTCAAGGTGATGAAGACGTTTGCGGGTGGTGACAAGGGAGTTGATAAATCCATCATCATCAATACCATTCTCAACGACAACTCGGCGACTGAGGAAGAGGCGCTTGAGATTGTTTATGAAGAGCTGAGAGCCAACGAGGCCCCAGATATTGATGCGGCAAGAAGCTTTCTTGAGAGAACGTTTTTCAACCAGAAAAAATATGATCTCGGTGAGGTTGGCCGTTACAGGATTCGCAAAAAGCTTGGCAAGGAGTTCGAGGACCTGAACAGCTATCTTGCTGAAAAGCCTGAGCTTAAACAGCTTTCAGATACCATTTACGAGAAAATTCTTCAGACCATACAATCCTTTTCCGATGAACCGACAGGTGAGGATATTCTGGTTTTGACGCATTATGATATTATTTCGGTCATCTATTACCTGATTAAACTGGTCAACGGTCTTGCCGATGTTGATGATGTCGATCATCTGGCCAACCGCCGCGTGCGCTCGGTCGGCGAGCAACTTGCTGCCCAGTTTGTGATTGGACTTGCGAGGATGGGAAAAAATGTCCGTGAAAAACTCAACTCAAGAGACTCGGACAAAATAGCTCCTGCAGATCTTATCAATGCACGGACGGTCTCCAGCGTTGTCTCAAGTTTTTTTGCGACAAGTCAGCTCTCCCAGTTCATGGACCAGACCAACCCTCTGGCTGAAATGACCAACAAGAGAAGGGTTTCTGCCCTTGGACCTGGTGGTCTTACCCGCGAACGTGCAGGTTTTGAGGTTCGTGACGTTCACTATACCCACTACGGACGGCTTTGCCCGATTGAAACTCCTGAAGGCCCGAATATCGGTCTGATCTCCTCTCTCTCGGTCTATGCGGAGATTAACGATAAAGGCTTTATCCAGACACCTTACCGTGTGGTCGATAAAGGCCAGGTGACCGATACCGTCCTGATGCTTTCGGCCGAAGATGAGGAAAACAAGATTACCGTACCAGTCAGTGTTCCTCTTGATGAGAACAATAGAATAGCTCTGGAGACGGTTCAGGCCAGAACAAAGGGTGACTATCCCGTTGTTGCGGCAGAAGATGTCAATTATATGGACGTTTCTCCCGTTCAGATTGTCAGTGCTGCAGCGGCACTGATTCCTTTCCTTGAGCATGATGACGGTAACCGTGCGCTTATGGGCGCAAACATGCAGCGCCAGGCGGTTCCGCTTCTTACCTCCGAAGCTCCGGTCGTTGGAACCGGCATGGAAGCCAAGGTGGCAAGGGATTCCCGTTCGGTCATTCTGGCTGAAGGAGCCGGAGTGCTCGAAGATGTAACGGCGGAATATATCCAGGTACGTTACGATCTTGGTCTGGACAATGATGTTCGCCTCTCCATGCTTGACCCTGACGAAGGGCTGAAAACCTATAAGTTAATCAAGTTCAAGCGCTCCAACCAGGATACCTGTATTTCACAGAAACCTTTGGTGCATATTGGCCAGCGTGTTGAGAAAGGCACGGTGCTTGCCGACAGCTCATCAACCGAAAATGGAGAGCTGGCGCTTGGAAAAAATGTGCTGGTGGCCTTTATGCCATGGCGCGGCTATAATTTTGAAGATGCGATCATTCTCAGTGAAAGGCTTGTCTATGACGATGTCTTTACATCGATCCATATTCATGAATTTGAGGCCAATGTTCGCGATACGAAACGAGGTGAGGAGCAGTTTACCCGTGATATCTATAATGTCAGTGATGAGGCGCTCAGAAACCTTGATGAGAACGGTATTGTTCGCATTGGTGCGGAAGTCAAGGAGCGGGATATTCTGGTCGGAAAAATAACGCCAAAAGGCGAAAGCGATCCGACACCGGAAGAAAAACTGCTCAGGGCCATTTTCGGTGACAAATCAAGCGATGTCAAGGATGCTTCCATGCACGTGCCTGCCGGAATGAAGGGTATTGTCATCAAGACAAAGCTTTTCAGCCGCAAGAAAAAGGTTGGTATGGATGTGAAGGAAAAACTTGAGGTTGTCGACAAGAAATATGACGCAAAAGAGTATGATCTGCGGAAGCGGTTTGCCAAATGGGTAAAACAGCTTCTTGGAGGCAAGAATTCTACGGGTGTTTACAATGATAAAGGCAAACAACTCATCCCAGAGGATGTGGTGTTTGAAGAGAGCCTCCTTGCAAAGTTCAGTGCAATGCCTTTTCTTGAGTCGATTGATTTTTCCAAAGGGGTGACAGATTCCAAGAAAGTCAATGACAATGTGGTACGCCTGGTCAAAGAGTTCCGCTTCATGCTCAAAGATCTGGCTGATGAGCGCGACAATGAGAAATATAAAATCAATGTCGGCGATGAACTTCCTCCGGGAATCGAGGAGCTTGCCAAGTGTTACATTGCCCAGAAAAGGAAAATTCAGGTAGGTGACAAGATGGCCGGACGGCATGGTAACAAGGGTGTTGTTGGTAAAATTCTGCCGATTGAGGATATGCCATTCATGGCAAATGGAACTCCGGTTGATATTGTGCTCAATCCGCTTGGTGTGCCGAGCCGTATGAACATTGGCCAGCTTTATGAAACCTCGCTCGGCTGGGCAGCCAAGAAGTTGGGTGTCAAGTTTAAAACGCCGATTTTCAATGGTGCCACCTATGAGGAGGTACAGCATGAACTCGAAAGGGCAGGTCTTCCGGCTCATGGAAAGGTAAGTCTTTTTGATGGACGTACCGGTGAGCGGTTTGATGACGAAGTGACCATCGGTTATATTTACATGCTCAAGTTGAGTCACCTTGTTGACGACAAAATTCATGCCCGTTCTACGGGTCCATACTCGCTCATAACCCAGCAGCCGCTTGGTGGAAAGGCACAGTTTGGTGGTCAGAGGTTTGGTGAAATGGAGGTCTGGGCTCTTGAAGCTTATGGTGCGGCCAATATCCTTCGGGAGATGCTGACGGTCAAATCAGATGATGTGATAGGGCGGAACAAAACCTATGAAGCAATTGTTAAAGGTCAGAACCTGCCGGAGCCCGGTATACCTGAATCCTTCAATGTGCTTGTCAGGGAATTGCAGGGCTTGGGTCTTGAGATACGTATTGACGACAAGGTTCCTTAGTAATGTGTTTATTGGCGTGTACATCATTAACGGACGTTCAAAAGAGTCGTTTAAAAAGGAATATTGACTATGATTTTTTCACAGGGAGCATCGCCCTTAAAAGGTGAATTTTCAAGAATAAAGTTTAGTATTGCGTCACCCGAGAGCATTCTTGCCCATTCAAGGGGAGAGGTACTGAAGCCGGAGACGATAAACTACCGCACGTTCAAGCCTGAACGTGACGGTTTGATGTGCGAAAAAATCTTCGGCCCAACAAAGGACTGGGAGTGTTATTGCGGTAAATACAAACGTGTTCGCTATAAAGGGATTATATGCGACCGTTGCGGTGTTGAGGTTACAACCAAAAGTGTCCGCAGGGAGCGCATGGGCCACATTGCCCTGGCAGTACCTGTGGTGCATACCTGGTTTTTCCGCTCTGTTCCGAGCAAAATCGGCGCATTGCTCGATCTTTCAACCAAGGAACTCGAGCGTATCATCTACTATGAAGTCTATGTGGTTATCAACCCTGGTGAACCTGGTGAAAAACAGGGGATCAAGAAGCTTGACCGTTTGACTGAAGAGCAATATTTCCAGATTATCACAGAGTATGAGGATAATCAGGATCTTGAGGATTCAGATCCGGACAAGTTTGTTGCCAAGATGGGCGGTGAAGCTATTCACATGCTTCTCAAGAATATTGATCTTGATGCGTCGGCAATACATCTGCGCAAAGTCCTGAAAGAGAGCAACTCAGAACAGAAAAGAGCTGATGCGCTGAAACGGCTGAAGGTTGTAGAAGCCTTCAGGAAAAGTTATGAGCCGCACAAGAAAACCCGTAAAAAGCCTCAGGGGCTATTCCCTGAGGATGAGCTTCCGGAGCCCTATGTCTACGAAGGCAACAAGCCGGAATACATGGTGATGGAAGTCGTGCCGGTTATTCCGCCGGAACTTCGTCCGCTTGTGCCTCTTGAAGGTGGCCGGTTTGCCACATCTGATCTCAATGACCTCTATCGCAGGGTCATCATTCGCAACAATCGGCTGAAAAAGCTGATCGACATCCGTGCCCCTGAGGTTATTCTTCGGAACGAAAAGAGAATGCTCCAGGAGGCGGTTGACGCCTTGTTTGATAACTCCCGGAAGGCCAATGCGGTCAAGACAGGTGAGTCGAACAGGCCGCTGAAATCGCTTTCAGATGCATTGAAAGGCAAGCAGGGCCGATTCCGCCAGAACCTGCTCGGCAAGAGGGTCGATTATTCCGGTCGTTCAGTTATTGTTGTCGGCCCGGAATTGAAGCTGCATGAGTGCGGTCTGCCGAAAAGCATGGCTATTGAGCTTTTTCAGCCCTTTGTGATTCGACGTCTTGTTGATCGTGGTATTGCAAAGTCGGTCAAATCAGCCAAGAAGCTTATTGATAAAAAAGATCCGATTGTCTGGGATGTGCTTGAAAAGGTCATTGATGGCCGGCCTGTCCTGCTCAACAGAGCGCCAACGCTTCATCGTCTTGGTATTCAGGCCTTCCAGCCGCTGTTGATCGAAGGCAAGGCCATTCAGATTCATCCGCTTGTCTGTACAGCTTTTAACGCTGACTTTGATGGTGACCAGATGGCGGTTCATATTCCTCTGTCGCAGGAAGCGCAGCTTGAAGCTTCGTTGCTCATGCTCTCATCGCATAATCTTATTCTGCCGCAGTCTGGCAAACCAGTCACGGTTCCGTCACAGGACATGGTACTCGGCATGTATTATCTGACCAAATCGCGTTCTGGAGATTTTGGCGAGGCGCAGATATTCTACAGCCCGGAAGATGTGCTTATCGCTTATAACGAAGAGCGTGTTGGCTTGCATGCGCAAATATTTATCCAGTATGGCGGTGAAATTGACCAGAAATTTGATTCGCAGCGTGTCCTTGATACGATGGCTGGTCTGTCGCCGGAAAAGTCTGCCTGGCTGAAATCGCAGATCGAGAAGAAGAGCATTTTGCTTACGACCGTCGGTAGAGTGATTTTCAACCAGCATGTACCGAAAAAAATAGGTTTTATCAATCGCGTCATTGACAAGAAGGTAGCCAAGGAGCTGATCGGGCGACTGAGCAGTGAGGTTGGTAATGTCGAAACGGCCAAATTCCTCGACAATATCAAGGAGGTCGGCTTCCACTATGCCATGAAGGGAGGACTTTCAGTTGGACTGTCAGATGCCATTGTGCCTGAAACCAAAGCAAAGCATATCAAGAGTGCGCAGCGTGACAGTACCAAAGTTGTCAAAGAGTATAACCGTGGTACCCTGACCGACAATGAACGCTACAATCAGATTGTTGATGTCTGGCAGAAAACTTCAAATATTGTTGCTGAAGAGTCGTATCAGAAGCTGAAAAAAGATCGTGATGGTTTTAATCCGCTCTATATGATGCTTGATTCCGGAGCCCGTGGCTCCAGGGAGCAGGTACGTCAGTTGACCGGTATGAGGGGTCTTATTGCCCGTCCGCAGAAATCCATGTCGGGCCAACCGGGTGAAATTATTGAAAACCCGATTATCTCGAACCTCAAAGAGGGACTTACCGTTCTTGAGTACTTTATTTCAACGCATGGCGCGCGTAAGGGTCTTTCCGATACATCACTGAAAACAGCCGATGCCGGTTATCTGACCCGGCGGCTCCATGATGTTGCGCAGGATGTCATTGTTACCATTGATGACTGTGGAACGACGCGAGGCCTCTATGTTCACCGTAATATTGAGGAAGAGACGAGCGGCCAGATCAAGTTCCGTGAAAAAATCAAGGGACGTGTGGCTGCCCGTGAAATCTACGATACCCTGAACAACAAGATTGTTGTCAATGCCGGCGAAATTATTACCGAAGAACTTGCCGAGCTGATTCAGGAGACTGCTGGTGTTGAAGAGGCGGAAATCCGTTCAGTTCTGACCTGTGAGTCCAAAATTGGCATCTGTTCAAGATGTTATGGAACAAACCTCTCGGTACATGAACTCGTTGAAATTGGTGAAGCCGTTGGTGTTATTGCTGCCCAGTCGATCGGAGAACCTGGGACACAGTTGACGCTTCGTACGTTCCACCAGGGTGGTACGGCACAGGGTGGTATTACGGAAACGGAGACCAAGGCTTTTTATGATGGCCAGATTCAGTTTGAGGATATCAAGAGTGTTGAGCATACAGCCATTAATGAGGATGGCGTGGCCGATCTGAGGATCATTGTTATTCAGAAAAACGGCAAGATCAATATTGCCGATCCAGAATCCGGCAAGATACTGAAGCGTTACATTGTGCCGCATGGGGCTCACCTTCATTGCAAACACGGTTCTCTGATCAAAAAAGATCAGGTGATGTTCAGCAGTGAGCCGAACAGCACCCAGATCATTGCGGAAATACCAGGTATCATCAAATTTGCCGATATTGAAAAAGGTATAACCTACAAGGAAGAGGTCGATCCCCAGACAGGCTTCTCCCAGCACACCATTATCAACTGGCGTTCCAAACTGAGAGCTACGGAAACAAGGGAGCCGAGGTTGATGATTATTGATGCGAGCGGTGAGGTCAGAAAGACCTATCCAGTGCCGATCAAGTCAAATCTTTATGTTGAAGATGGACAGAAGGTTGAACCGGGTGATATTATGGCCAAGGTACCCAGAAACCTTGACCGTGTCGGTGGTGATATTACCGCTGGTCTGCCAAAGGTCACAGAACTGTTTGAAGCACGTATTCCTACTGATCCGGCCATTGTTACTGAAATCGACGGTTATGTCAGTTTTGGTTCACAGCGCAGAAGCAGCAAGGAGATCAAGGTTAAAAACGATTTTGGTGAAGAGAAGGTCTATTATGTCCAGGTTGGTAAACATGTACTTGCCAATGAGGGCGACGAAGTCAAGGCAGGTGATCCGCTGACTGATGGTGCGGTTTCACCGCAGGATATCTTGCGTATTCAGGGCCCCAATGCGGTGCAGCAGTACCTGGTGAACGAGATTCAGAAAGTTTACCAGATCAATGCGGGCGTTGAAATCAACGACAAGCATCTTGAGGTTATTGTGCGCCAGATGCTTCAGAAAGTGAGGGTTGAAGAGCCAGGTGACACCGATCTGCTGCCTGGTGATTTGATTGACCGGAGCGCTTTTGTTGAGTCAAACCATGGTGTTGCTGAAAAAGTACGCATAACCGAAAAAGGCGATGCGCCAGCAAGGATTCAGGACAGTCAACTGCACAAGGTGCGTGACATTACCAAACTGAATCGCGAGCTTCGCAAGAACAGCAAAAACATGATTGCTTTTGAGCCTGCCCTTCAGGCAACATCGCATCCTGTCCTGCTTGGCATAACAAGCGCAGCTCTTCAGACTGAGAGTGTGATCTCGGCGGCCTCATTCCAGGAAACCACCAAGGTGTTGACTGATGCTGCCGTTGCAGGAAAGGTTGACTATCTTGCAGGTTTGAAAGAGAACGTGATTGTCGGCAAGTTAATTCCGGCTGGCACAGGATTGAAGAGATACAAAACCATAAAACTTACTGGCGAAGGTCATGAGGGTGCTCATGCCGGCGAGCGCACGGCTGAGGAGCCTGCAACCAGGGAAGGTTTTGCCAATGAGCGGTAAGCGTGACGGCAAGAAGAGATGAAGGAAAAAAAAGGGAGACTCCAGCGAGTCTCCCTTTTTTTTGTTACTTTTTTTCAAACCTGAAGGTTTCAAGAAAACCGGTATCGAAATCTCCGCTCTGAAAAACAGGGGAGCGCATCACCTGCTTGTGGAAAGGAATGGTGGTTTTTACCCCGACCACAATAAATTCATCAAGCGCACGCGACATTCTGGCAATAGCTTCATCACGAGTGTGTGCCGTGACAATAAGCTTTGCAATCATGGAGTCGTAATTGGATGGTACGACATAACTGGCATAGGCATGTGAATCGACCCTGACTCCGTGACCGCCCGGCGTATGGAAGACGGTAAGCTGCCCAGGAGAGGGACGGAACAGATGTTCGGGATCCTCGGCATTGATACGGCATTCAATAGAGTGGCCTTTCGGTGTAAAGGTCCTGCCTTCGAGTGATTCGCCGGCGGCGACAAGAATCTGCTCCTTGACGATATCGACATCGTAGCGCTCTTCGGTAACCGGATGCTCAACCTGAATACGCGTATTCATCTCCATGAAGTAGAAATCCTTGTGGCGGTCAAGCAGGAACTCGATGGTGCCAGCTCCTTCATAGTTGATTGCGCTTGCGGCGGCTACAGCAGCATCGCCCATTTTTTTCCTCAGCGCCTCATCAACAACAGGTGACGGTGTTTCCTCAATAAGCTTCTGGTGTCGTCTCTGGACGGTGCAGTCTCGTTCTCCCAGATGAATGGTGTGCCCGTGCTGATCGGAGAGAATTTGAATTTCGACGTGGCGAGGGTTTTCAAGATATTTCTCGATATACACACCGCTGTTGCCGAAAGCCTGCTCAGCCTCACTGCGAGCAGTGTTCAGAGCCTTATCGAGCTGGCTCTCTTCTGTGACGACCCGCATACCCTTTCCACCACCGCCTGCAGTTGGTTTAATGATAACCGGATAACCAGTTTTTTTTGCTGTTTCTATAGCCTGTTTCAGATCAGTCACCAGTCCGGGACTTCCAGGGACAACGGGAACTCCGGCAGCAATCATCGTTGCCTTGGCGGTGTTTTTGTCACCCATCTGGTTGATCATTTTCGCAGTCGGGCCGATAAACTTGATGTTGACCGACTCGCACACTTCAGCAAAAACAGCATTTTCAGCCAGAAATCCGTATCCTGGATGAATGGCGTCGGCATTGGTTACCTCTGCTGCCGCAATGATGCGGGGGATGTTCAGATAACTCTCTCTTGATAAAGCTGGACCAATACAGACAGCTTCATCGGCGTATTTGACATGGATTGATTCAGCGTCAACTGTAGAATATACAGCAACGGTGCTGATCCCCATTTCGCGGCAGGTCTGCATAATACGCAACGCAATTTCACCGCGATTTGCAACAAGTATTTTCTTGAACAAGGTTTATCTCTGATGAATGTTTATGGTTTAATCCGGAACAGTGGCTGATCATACTCTACCGCCTGTCCGTTTTCAACAAGAATCTCAACAATTGTTCCAGAAACCTCTGCCTCAATTTCATTCATCAGTTTCATGGCTTCGATAATACAGAGAACATCTCCTTTTTTTATGGTGTCGTTGATGGCCACAAATGGGGGAGAATCCGGTGAGGATGACTGGTAGAATGTCCCTACAATTGGTGAGCGGGACTCGACAAGATCCGATGCCGGTTCAGCATTTACGGTTGTCAGTGCCGCAGGAGGGGCCGGAGCAAGGGCCTGCAGGGCTGGTGCTGATACGGGAACCAGTTGGGAAGCTGTAGCAGAAGAACGTCTCAGAATGATCTTGAATCCGTCTTTTTCCTCGACGATAGTTTCCTGAAGATCTGAGCTATTGACGATGTCAATGAGCTGCCTGATTTCGTTAAAGTCCATGATGATGTTTTACTTGGTTTATGAGCGTTCGTCTTGAAAAACTGTGCAGATCTCGTTATTTTTTAACCCGTTCAATATATTCACCGGTTCGTGTATCAACCCGAATAATACTTCCTGTCTGGATAAACATCGGAACGCTGACCTCCGTACCAGTCTCAACTACTGCCGGTTTTGTTCCACTGGTTGCCCTGTCATCCTTTGACGCGGGGCTGGTTTCAATAACTTCAACTTCAACAAATGTGGGGAGTTCAACACCGAGAATGGATCCGTCGTCAGAAAAGACAATAGTTACGACAATACCGTCTTTGACAAAACGCGATGAAGAGCCAATTGCAAGTTCCGGCACATTAATCTGGTCGAAGGTTTCATTGTCCATCATGACGAAGTCGTTACCGTCCCGATACAGATACTGATACTGTTTGCGCTCGGTGACGATCACATCAACAGATTCCGTTGCACTGAAGCGGTACTCTACATTCCTGCCGGACTTCAGGTTTCTCATATTGGCCTGGTAAAAAGCCCGCAGGTTCCCCGGTGTGCGATGCATAAGACTTTCGATACTGTGAGGTTCACCCTTGAAGCGGATAATTGAACCTTTCGACACGTTACTGATTGAAATCATAAGCCCGATAAAAAATGGTCTTGTACAAGTCACAAGGTCTGCCCTTGTTTGTGAAACCTAAATATAACAAAGTGCTGTGAAATCAAACAAGGATAATGGCAAAAAGCCATTGCATGTTTGTCACCTACTGTTTAAATTGAAAAAAAGGGGGCTGCCGTCTCCATGAGTTTTCATGATTCAATAACAACAACAAATACCTCATATGTCAAAAGCTGAGTTAGTCGAGAAAATTGCCGATCAGGCAAAACTGACCAAAGTTGATGCAGAACGTGCTGTTAATGCCTTTATCAGTGTTGTAACAGCTTCCCTGAAGGGTGGTGACGATGTTACTCTTGTGGGCTTTGGTACATTTGCCGTAGGAAAAAGAGCTGAAAGGTCAGGGCGGAATCCTCAGACTGGTGAAGCGATTACCATTGCTGCAAAGAATGTTGTCAAGTTCAAGCCAGGAAAAGCGTTAAGAGATGGGATCTGTGGTTGATTAGGATGATTGACTGTTAATTTCTTTTTGAGCCCATCGTGAGCTTTCTGCTTGATGGGCTTTTTTTATCACTCATATTGCAGCACTATGGCTACGAAAGTTGTCCTTGATTTTGAAAAGCCACTCTTTGAGCTTGAGGCCAAACTTGGCGAAATGCGTCAGTGCTTCAGAAGCAGCACGAGGGAGCAGACTCAGTCTGAAACTGAGGCGCTCAATCACGACATAGAGACACTGGAGCTGAAAGTCGATGCACTGCGCCGTTCGATTTATAAAAATCTTACCCGATGGCAGAAGGTGCAACTTGCCCGTCATCCGTTAAGACCCTATGCGCTTGATTATATTCATATCATGACGAAAGAGTTTCTTGAGCTCTTTGGAGACCGTCATTTCAGCGATGACAAAGCTATTGTCGGGGGGTTTGCCCGTATTGAGGAGAGTCAGACGGGTTTTTCCCAGTCAGTCATGATCATTGGCCATCAGAAAGGGCGTGATACCAAGTCAAACCTCTACCGCAATTTCGGCATGGCCCAGCCGGAAGGATATCGCAAGGCGCTTCGTTTGATGAAACTTGCCGAAAAATTCCGTAAGCCGATCATTACACTGATTGATACACCGGGCGCATTTCCTGGAATCGAAGCTGAGGAACGGGGGACTGCCGAGGCAATTGCCCGCAATCTCTTTGAAATGGCGAAGCTCACAGTTCCGGTAATCTGCGTGATTGTTGGTGAAGGTGCAAGCGGGGGAGCCATTGGTATCGGAGTTGGTGACAGGATTATTATGGCTGAAAATAGCTGGGATTCCGTCATCTCTCCCGAAAGCTGTTCCTCTATTCTCTGGAGAAGCTGGAACTATAAAGAGCAGGCGGCTGAAGCACTGCAACTCACCGCAGCCGACCTTCTTTCGCAAGGCATTATTGACAGGATTGTCCCCGAACCATTAGGGGGTGCACACACCGATCCTGAAGCAATGGCTGCGACATTGAAGGGCATCTTGATCGAGGAGTTGAAAACGCTGCTGCAGAAGGATCCTGCAAATCTCGTTCATGACCGGATTGAAAAGTTTTCAGCTATGGGTGTCTGGAAGGAAGAGGAATAGACGTATAAAAAGCCGGCATAAGCGCCGGCTTTTTATGGTAAAAGATCAACTTGCTGACTTGATTTCGTAGGAGTTTTCTCCCTTGAGCAGTTCCTCAAGCGTTCCATATCCGTTTTTCTGTGCATCCTTGATCTGCGCGGCAAGCGCATCTTCATAGGTCGCCCGTTCCTCGGCATAGAAGACGCCTATAGGCCTTGGAAGAGATTCATCATCAGCAAAGCGGGCCAGAATGGAGGCCTTGTTGATATCTGTCTCATCATGAAGCCACAAGTCACTGGTTGAGAACTCCTCTTTGTCGAGATCAACAACAATCGGTGTGAATCCGTCAAGCATGACCCCGCGATTCTTGTTCTTTCCGAAAACAAGCGGTTTACCCTGCTCAACATAGATGGTGTTATCGGCTTTACTGTCGAGTGTGGCAAATGCTTCGAAGGCAGCATTATTGAAAATAGGACAGTTCTGGTAAATCTCCACCAGCGAAGTTCCTTTATGCTCCGCAGCGCGCTTCAGTATCGAACGCAGGAGTTTGCCGTCACGGTCAAAAGCTCTGGCAAAGAATGAGCCACCGGAACCAATCGTCAGGGCTGCCGTATTGAACGGATGGTCGATGACGCCTGATGGCGAAGTAACGGTCCGTAACCCGATTTTCGATGTTGGCGAATACTGGCCTTTCGTAAGACCATAAATTTCATTATTGAAAAGCAACACATTGAGGTCAGGATTTCTTCTCAGGGTATGAATGAAATGGTTGCCGCCGATCGAGAGCGCATCGCCATCACCCGTTCCAACCCAGACGCTCAGTTCCGGCCGTGCAACTTTCAGTCCGGTTGCCATCGGCAGCGCCCGACCATGAATGCCGTGAACGCCATACGTAGCGAGGTAATAGGGGAGTCGCGATGAACATCCTATTCCGGAAAGAAAGACAATGTTTTCCGGTGCAACGCCGAGTTCTGGCAAAACTTGTTTCAGTTGCTGCAGCACGGAATGATCACCGCATCCAGGACACCACTTCGGTTCCTGGTCTGAAGCAAAATCCTTTGCAGTAAGAACCGGTAAGGCTTTCATTGTTATATCGTTATCGGTCATTATTTAAGCTCCTTTAAAATATCGGTGATTTTAGTCAGTATTTCCATCTCATTAAACGGCACTCCCTGCACCTTGGTATAACTTTCAGGGGCGATCAGGAAGGTGTCACGGATAACGTGGACAAGCTGCCCGTTATTCATCTCGGGAATCATCACTCGTTTATAGTTGCCAAGAATTTCTTCAAGGTTTTTCGGGAACGGATGGATATAACGCAGATGTGCATGGGCAACACTGTATCCCTGTTCGAGAGCCTGCTCAACCGCAGTTTTGATTGCGCCGTATGTTGAGCCCCATCCAAGAACAAGCAAATCGCCCTTGATCGGCCCATTATCAATGCTCTGAAGCGGGATGCTGTCAGCAATGCGTGCAATTTTTTCAGCACGAAGCTTTGTCATCAACTCATGATTTTCAGGGTCATGGGAGACGTTACCGGTTTCATGC
>CAIJWE010000073.1 GCA_903824295.1 uncultured Chlorobiaceae bacterium | reverse complement strand
TGCATAATCAAGCCTGCTATTTGTGTCTAAAAGCATCTTCAATCCGGCATGATTGATTACGGCACAGCGGTTCAGGAGACGGCTATTTTTTTGATTTCCTCTTTGTCAATATCAACAGGCAACCCTACACGCATAAAATAACGTGCAAACGCCTGGGATAAATGCTCGCGATATGGAGGAAGCAGCCTGAGCCGGTGAGCCTGCGTGTTGGTAAACGCCTTTAAGTAATCTTTTGGAAGGGTGTATATCCGGTGAAAATCCACCACGGAATAATCAATCTCAATCTCACAGGATGTATATCGGTTCAGTAAATGGTATGCCGGTTCCTTGCCTTGCCGAAGGCTCTCTTTCCCGTTCTTGCTTTTGAAGTACTCACTGGTTTTCATGATTTCAGTCAGCGGCCAGTACGGACAAAGCACCACGGTGTCCAATTTTTCGTTCACAAGGTCGCAAGCTTGAGAGAGTACCACCAAATTTCCCGGCTTGATATCGATAGGCTCCTCTACGATAGCTTCATTTTCAAGAATTGCCTTGTACATCGAAGCGTTAGGAAACGGAATCGGGCACTGTACCAACAGGTCTCCTTGCGTAAGATCGCTTGAATAGGACATCCTGGAATACCACGCAAAGTCGCTCATTCAGATGAATCCGTTTTTATCTTCAACAGACTCAAACCGAATGGGCTGTGAGAGTCGAATGTTCACCGACATTTTTCTGAGAATGGGGAAGTCGAGTTCAGATTGCACGGATTGCTTCGGCGCATCAGGCGGATCAGCATGGAGTGGTCGGCTCAACTTTTCGCAACCAGAAGGACCTCTCTTGCCAGTGCTCGTTGACTTCGCAACTGTGCAACCAGACGTACCATTCTTGCTGGTACCCTTTGCCTTCGCAATTGAAAAGGTTTTGTCACGGGTTGGCTTTTGTATGGTTTGCATAGTTCATCGGATCAAAAAAATTTACACCAAGGCTACACTGGCTTGGCTCACCTAATTCTACCGATAGCAAAGTAATCAATAATCATTTTGCTCAAAAACTCTTTTTTTGACCGAAGCCAATGCAAGTTCAACATCTACCCGTACTGCTCCGCCAAAGCTCCCCGAAGCATCAGCAGCCGTGCATATAACCTCCGCCGCCTCACTTCCCTGACAGTTCAGCGGTACACTGCCTGCTCAGTCACGCTTTTTTGCCCCACCATCCGACCACCTGCAGAAAAGCCCCGCCAAATCCGGCCCCAAAACCCATCTGCGCGCTTCGCTTGCTGCATTCCCCGGCGCTTTGGTGGCGGGGCAGGGCAGTCGGACAGCCACGCTCCGGCAGGCTCCGCAGGGCTGCCGACTGCCGCCCCTGGTGGTCCGTCATAGCGCCGGTCTGCCATTGATACACGCAGCTTTTAAGGCATTGTATATTGAGCCATCACCTCAGGGAGATATGCAATGTATTGGAAGCGAATATACGTCACCGTCAAAAGTCGGAATACACATCACGGGTTGGAAATCCTGCAACGGACGGCAGCTTTGGAAATATGAAGATCAGAACACCAAAGATTGGAAATTTATTAGTGCATTACGTGCATAATCAAGCCTGCTATTTGTGTCTAAAAGCATCTTCAATCCGGCATGATTGATTACGGCACAGCGGTTCAGGAGACGGCTATTTTTTTGATTTCCTCTTTGTCAATAT